>NZ_CP062973.1:667857-1001785 GCF_017311165.1 Psychroflexus sp. ALD_RP9
GAGTACATTTTCAATATTTTTAATCCTAATCGTTATCGTCGCTTTTTTATTAATCGTTGTTGTAATGGTGCAAAACCCTAAAGGTGGTGGTTTATCTTCATCTTTTGGAGGTGGTGGCTCTCAGCAAGTAGGTGGCGTAAAACAAACATCAGATTTTTTAGACAAAAGCACGTGGGCGTTAGCAACTTTTTTATTAGTGCTAATATTATTAGCTAACTCAAGTATTTTAAGCAACAAATCGGTTGGTGATTCGAAACTTCTTGACGAAAATACAACCACTCAACCTGTAGAAAATACGAACGATTTAGATTTACCAGAAGCAGAATAATTTTTTTTTTGAAAACAATCAGAAAATGCCAGCTTATGACAAGCTGGCATTTTTATTTACTAAATGTCAGCAATTTTAAATTGGCACAATTTTCGTTTAAAAATTGTCGTAATTATTAAACTAAAAAATTTAAATAATGGCAGTAAACATTAAACCCTTAGCAGATCGAGTGCTTGTTGAGCCTCAAGCAGCTGAAACTAAAACAGCTTCAGGAATTATTATTCCAGAAACCGCTAAAGAAAAACCACAACGCGGTAAAGTGGTAGCCGTAGGTAAAGGCAAAAAAGACCATGAAATGACGGTAAAGGAAGGTGATATTGTTCTCTATGGTAAGTATGCCGGAACAGAATTAAAACATGATGGTGAAGATTACCTAATCATGCGCGAAGACGATATATTAGCAATTGTATAATTAATATAACTCTAAAAATAAAACAAAATGGCAAAAGATATAATTTTTGATATAGAAGCAAGAAATGGTGTTAAAAGAGGAGTTGATGCTCTAGCAAACGCTGTTAAAGTAACATTAGGCCCAAAAGGTAGAAATGTAATTATTGGTAAATCATTTGGCGCACCTTCAGTTACAAAAGATGGTGTAAGTGTTGCTAAAGAAATTGAGCTTGAAGATGCATTAGAAAACATGGGAGCTCAAATGGTTAAGGAAGTTGCTTCTAAAACTAATGATCTAGCTGGTGATGGTACAACAACTGCAACCGTATTAGCTCAAGCAATTGTAAAAGAAGGTTTAAAAAACGTTGCTTCAGGTGCAAACCCTTTAGATTTAAAAAGAGGAATCGATAAAGCTGTAGAAGCAGTTGTTGCAGAATTAACCAAACAAGCTAAATCTGTTGGTGATACTTCAGAAGAAATTAAACAAGTAGCATCAATTTCTGCTAATAATGATGACAAGATAGGCGAACTAATCGCTGAAGCTTTCGGTAAAGTTGGTAAGGAAGGCGTTATTACAGTTGAAGAAGCTAAAGGAACAGAAACTTATGTTGATGTTGTAGAAGGTATGCAATTCGACAGAGGTTATTTATCACCTTACTTTGTGACTGATAGTGAAAAAATGACAACAGATCTTGAAAGTCCACACATTTTAATTGTTGACAAGAAAATCAACGCAATGAAAGAGTTGCTTCCAGTATTAGAACCAGCAGCTCAAAGTGGTAAACCTTTATTGATTATTGCAGAAGATATTGAAGGTGAAGCACTTGCTACATTAGTCGTAAATAAATTAAGAGGATCGTTAAAAATTGCTGCTGTAAAAGCACCAGGTTTCGGTGACCGAAGAAAAGCAATGTTAGAAGATATTGCGATCTTAACAGGTGGAACTGTAATATCTGAAGAACGCGGATTTACTTTAGAGAATGCTACTTTAGATATGTTGGGTACTGCAGAAAATGTTACAATAGATAAAGATAACACAACTATTGTAAATGGTGCCGGAGAAAAAGAGAACATTGTTAATCGTGTGAACCAGATTAAAGCCCAAGTAGAATCTACGACAAGTGACTACGATAAAGAAAAATTACAAGAGCGTTTAGCCAAACTTTCAGGTGGTGTTGGTGTACTTTATGTCGGTGCAGCTTCAGAAGTGGAGATGAAAGAGAAAAAAGATAGAGTTGATGATGCATTACATGCAACACGTGCAGCTGTAGAAGAAGGCATTGTTTCTGGTGGTGGTGTTGCATTAATTAGAACTTTAAAAGCATTAGAAGGTCTTAAAGTTGAAAATGCAGACGAACAAACAGGAATCAATATTATTGCAAAAGCAATTGAGGCACCAATGAGAACAATTGTAGAAAACGCTGGTGGTGAAGGTTCTGTTGTTATCAACAAAGTTTTAGAAGGAACAAAAGGCTATGATGCAAAAACCAACACTTATGTAGACATGCTTAAAGCAGGTATTATAGATCCTAAAAAAGTTACACGCGTAGCCTTAGAGAATGCAGCTTCGGTTTCAGGTATGATTTTAACTACTGAATGTGCACTTGTTGATATTAAAGAAGATGATAACAATGCCGGTGGTGGAATGCCTCCAATGGGTGGCGGAATGCCAGGTATGATGTAATTTTTATTATCATATTATTCTTTAAAAGCCGTTCCAAAATTGGAACGGCTTTTTTATTTTTAAACTTAACGAACAAGAGATAGTCTCAAATGTGTATTTTTAATCTAAAAAGCATTTATGAAACAATTAGCCTACATCACGTTTTTTATTAGTCTAGTTAACTTTGGCTGGGCTCAAGAAAAATCTATTACTCAACATAGTGTAGATATTAATGGAGAATCTCTTAATTATACTGCAGAAGTATCGACACTTCCGCTTTTGAATGATCATGGAGAAGCTATTGCTAACATTCAATACACCTATTACACTAAAAAAAGTAAAGCTTACAAAACCAGACCATTAGTTATTTCTTTTAACGGCGGACCAGGTTCGGGTTCTGTTTGGATGCATTTAGCTTATACTGGACCACGTGTTCTCAAGATTTCAGACGAAGGTTTTCCGGTACAGCCTTATGGACATAAACAAAATCCTTTTAGTATTCTTGATGTTGCAGATATTGTTTATGTTAATCCTGTCAACACAGGTTATTCAAGACCAGTTCTAAATGAAAAAGGAGAATTTGATAAATCTAAGTTTTTTGGTGTCAACGCAGATATTAATTATTTATCAGAGTGGATCAATACATTTGTTACCAAAAAAGATAAATGGTTAGCTCCAAAATTTTTGATTGGTGAAAGCTATGGAACAACTCGTGTTTCTGGCTTAGCAAATGCACTTCAAAATCAGCATTGGATGTATATTAATGGTGTTATATTAGTTTCTCCAACTGAATTAGGACTTGATTTAACTGGACCTGTTGAAATCGCCAATCGCTTACCTTACTTTGCCGCTGCTGCTTGGTATCATAACAAATTAGAACCAAACTTACAAAACAAACCTATTTTAGAAATGCTAAAAGAGGTTGAAGATTACACGATTAATATTTTAACACCAGCACTTATAAAAGGTGGCTTTTTAAAGGACACCAAAAAACAACAGGTTGCTAACCAAATGGCGAAATATGCTGGTATTAAACCTGAAATTTTCTTAGACAACAATTTAGATGTTAGCTACAACTTATTCTGGAAAACACTTAAAAAAAATGACGGCTTTACAGTTGGCAGGTTAGATTCAAGATATTTGGGATTAGATGAAAAAACTGCTGGAACAAGACCTGATTACAATGCTGAGTTAACCTCATGGCTTCAGTCTTTTACGCCTGCAATAAACAACTACTATAGAAATGAACTAAATTATAGAACAGATCTTAAGTATAACATGTTTGGTAATGTTTATCCTTGGGATAGAACTCAAAACAATAATACAGGCAAACAGCTTCGACAAGCTATGGCACAAAATCCTAGTTTAAATGTTATGATTCAATCAGGGTTGTTTGATGGAGCAACAACTTATTTTAATGCAAAATATACCATGTGGCACATAGATGATAGTGGAAAATTAAAAGATCGATTTACATTTAAAACCTACGAAAGTGGCCATATGATGTATTTAAGGAGAGATGATCTTGAGACAGCTAATAATGATTTAAGAGAATTTATTTTAAAAAGTATACCTAAAGAAAATAAACCTATTAAATATTAATTTTAAAGCTACATAAAACTAAAAAAGCGAGGTAAAATTATACCTTGCTTTTTTTTAAATTATATACTTAAAATTATTCAACTATAAATTTTCCTTTCATCAGAGCTAAGTGACCTGGAAAGCTACATATAAAATCATATTCACCTTTCTCAGGTGCATCAAAAGTAATGGTTGTTTTTTCACCACCACCTAACATTTTTGTATGAACAATTACGCTTTCAGTATTTTCTGGGATATAATTATTATCTTTAAATTCAACTGCTGTGGCTCCGAATTCCTGCACATTAGTTCCTTGAGTTAACAAAACAAAATTATGCCCCATTGTTTCTACACTCATTTTACCAACATGCTCTAAAGTTAATTCAACCTTATCGCCAGCCTTAACTCGTATTTCAGAAAGGTTATACTTCATTTGGTCATTACCTGTTAACCTAACTTTTGTAACACCATCTTCATTGGCTGTTTTGGTTTCTTCAACTTTTGGAGTTGAATTTAATTTGATTTCTTTTTCTTCCTTTTTTTCTGTGTTGGACCCACAAGCTGCAAAAAGTATTGAAAAACTTAATATTGAAATTTTCTTAAACATTTTTGATATTATTTTGATTAAATTTTATAGATTATCTATTATCTAACTCTTTAAAACTTCTTTGATTTTCACCAACATAGACCTGTCTTGGTCTACCAATAGGTTCTTTTTTCAATCTCATTTCTCTCCATTGAGCAATCCATCCTGGCAATCTACCTAAAGCAAACATTACCGTAAACATATCTGTTGGTATACCTAAAGCTCTATAAATAATCCCTGAATAGAAATCAACGTTAGGATAAAGTTTACGTTTAACGAAATAATCATCTTCTAAAGCCTCTTTTTCTAAACCTTTAGCAATGTCAAGTATAGGATCTTCTACACCTAAATTACCTAAAACTTCGTCTGCAGATTTTTTTATGATTTTAGCACGTGGATCGAAATTTTTGTAAACACGGTGACCAAAGCCCATAAGCCTGAATGGATCTTCTTTGTCTTTGGCTTTAGCCATATATTTTTTGGTATCGCCACCATCTTCTTTAATTCCTTCTAGCATTTCAATAACGGCTTGGTTAGCACCACCATGAAGTGGTCCCCAAAGTGCAGATATACCTGCTGAAATCGATGCAAATAAACCAGCATGAGATGAACCAACAATTCTAACTGTAGAAGTTGAACAATTTTGCTCGTGGTCGGCGTGAAGTATTAATAATTTGTTTAGCGCTGATGCGATGACAGGATCAACATCATAATCTTGATTAGGTTTTTTGAACATCATTTTTAAGACGTTTTCTACATAACCAAGATTGTTATCACCATAGTCAAGTGGTTGACCTGTACGCTTTCTTAAAGCCCAAGCACATATAACAGGAAATTTAGCAAGTAATTTAATGATTGCATTGTACATTTCTTCTTTAGAATCTACATTCACAGAAGATGGGTTAAATGCAATTAGTGCACTTGTAAGTGACGAAACAACACCCATTGGATGAGCAGATTTAGGAAAACCATCTAAAATCTTCTTCATCTCCTCATCTACATTAGATTCTGATTTAATATCTGCATAGAATTTATCTAGTTCAGATTTTGTAGGTAATTCACCAAAAATTAAAAGATATGCAACTTCTAAGAAACTAGCTTTATCAGCAAGCTCTTCAATTGAATATCCTCTATATCTAAGAATTCCTTCTTCACCATTTAGAAAAGTAATTCCACTTTCGCAAGAGCCTGTATTTTTAAATCCTCTATCTAAAGTAATTAAACCTTTTGTAGAAGCTCTTAACGTAGAGATATCTATAGCATGTTCATTTTCGGTTCCTTTAACTACTGGCAACTCGTAAGAATTACCGTCAAAATCTATTTTGGCTTTCATATATTTAGTTTTAAATGAGTGATTACAAATTTAATAATTTACATGTTAATTGGGAGTTAATAAGCCTTAATAAAAAGGGATTTATTAAGGCTTATCGTTAAACTTATCTAAAAATGAAATAGAAAATTACATCTGTATTTTGAATGCAGAGCTTTGAGGATATATAGCTGTCTGACCTAATTCTTCTTCAATTCTAAGAAGTTGATTATATTTAGCCATACGGTCGCTTCGTGAAGCAGAACCTGTTTTAATTTGGCCTGTGTTCAGCGCAACAGCTAAATCAGCAATTGTATTGTCTTCAGTTTCGCCTGAACGGTGCGACATAACAGCGGTATATCCAGCATTCTGTGCCATTTGAACCGCATTAATTGTTTCTGTTAGTGTCCCAATTTGGTTTACTTTTATTAAAATAGAATTTGCAATACTCTCTTTGATGCCTCTTGAAAGACGCTCTACATTTGTTACAAACAAGTCATCACCTACGAGTTGCACTTTATCACCTATTTTTTCTGTCAAGACTTTCCATCCATTCCAATCATTTTCATCCATGCCATCTTCAATTGATATGATTGGGTAATTTTGAGCTAATTCAGCTAGATATTCAGCTTGCTCTTCAGAAGTTCTAACTTTACCTGTACTCCCTTCAAATTTTGAGTAATCATAGCTGCCATCAACATAAAATTCTGCTGCTGCACAATCGAGAGCAATCATAATTTCCTCTCCAAATTTGTAACCTGCATTTTCAACGGCCTGTTTTATAGAATCAAGAGCGTCTTCAGTTCCTTTTAATTTTGGTGCAAAACCACCTTCATCACCAACAGCTGTGCTTAAGCCTCTTTCTTTTAAAACCTTTTTTAAATGATGGAAAATTTCTGTACCCATTTGTAGTGCTTCAGAAAAATCTTTTGCTAGTACTGGCATTACCATAAATTCTTGAAAAGCTATTGGGGCATCACTATGAGAACCACCATTAATGATATTCATCATAGGTACTGGAAGTGTTTTAGTTTGCACACCACCCACATAACGATACAATGGTAAACCAAGTTCGTTAGCAGCCGCTTTTGCACAGGCTAGTGAAACACCTAAGATAGCATTTGCGCCAAGATTTGATTTATTAGGAGTACCATCTAAATCAATCATAATTTGATCTATCAAACTTTGATCAAACACTGATATTCCAAGTAATTTATCTGCTATTAATGTATTAACATTATTAACAGCTTTTAAAACACCTTTGCCCATATAATCCTTACCACCATCTCTTAACTCGACAGCTTCATGTTCGCCTGTTGATGCTCCAGATGGAACAGCGAATCTCCCTAATGTTTCTGTTTCAGTTATTACATCAACTTCAATAGCTGGATTACCTCTTGAATCAAAAATTTGTCTAGCGTGGATATCTAAAATTACACTCATTTTATAATAATTTAGTTTGTTGCAATTTACGAAAACCCCTAAAAACAAATTCAAATTAAGCAGAGGTAAATTGAAATAACTTAACTTAATCGTTTTAGTTTTAAGAAATATGCAATGAAACAAGTCATATTTTATTCTTAATTCAGTTAAAATGAAGTTAATCGGTGATCTAATACTTCATTATAAATAATCTTTACAAAAAAAAGCTATGAGAAAGATTAAATTATTTATGCTAATTGCATTATTAAATTTTAGTGCATTATCTATTGCACAAAACAAAATGGTAGGTGGAGCCGAAATGTACCCATCTAAAAATATTATTGAAAATGCTGTGAATTCAGAAATTCACACAACACTTGTTACAGCAGTGAAAGCAGCTGATTTAGTTACAACATTACAAAGTGACGGACCATTTACTGTTTTTGCACCGACAAACTCAGCATTTGAAAAAGTGCCAGCCGATGCCTTAGAAAATCTATTAAAGCCTGAAAACAAAAAGCAACTTCAAACTGTTTTAACTTATCATGTCGTTGCTGGGAACTATATGGCAAAAGATGTTGTTAATTTAATTAATAAAAACAACGGTAAAGCTAAGGTTAAAACAGTAAGTGGTAATTATATTACTTTAATGTTAGATGGCAATTCAGTGATAATTCAAGATAATAATGGAAACAAATCAAAAGTTACGATAGCAGACGTAAAACAATCAAACGGTGTTATTCATGTTATAGATACTGTTCTATTACCTTAGATTGTGATTAGAATTTAGAAAAGCCGTCTTTTTAAAAAGACGGCTTTTTTTATTTAACCATTTGAATAAAATCATCAAATAAATAAGTTGCATCATTTGGACCTGGTCCAGCTTCAGGATGATATTGTACAGAAAATGCCTTTCTATTTTTTAGCCTTATGCCGGCAATGGTTTGATCATTTAGATGAAGATGTGTGACTTCAACATCTTGATTTGCTTCGGTTTGCTCTTTATCTATGGCAAAACCGTGATTTTGTGAGGTTATTTCACTTTTACCAGTTATTAAGTTTTTAACAGGATGGTTAATACCTCTGTGACCATTATGCATTTTGTAGGTAGAAATGCCAAGTGCTTGGGCTAGGATTTGGTGACCTAAACAAATTCCAAAAAGCGGCATATCTTTGTCAAGTAAAGATTTTACAAGTTGAGTGACATCTTTTAATGGCTGAGGATCACCTGGCCCATTAGAAACAAAAATAGCATCAGGTTGTATGTTCAAAATTTCATCTAAAGAAGCATTGTATGGAAAAACGGTTAATTGAGAATTCCTCTTAAGTAAATGCTTCAAAATATTAGTTTTACAGCCTAAATCTAGAACTGCAATTTTAGGTCCTGAATTAGACTCACCTAGATGATAAATTGAAGAAGTTGAAACTTTTGAGGCCAGCTCTAATCCTTTCATTTTTGGATGATTAGATAGTTTTTCCTTAAGTAAATCAATACCTAACTCTAAATTACCAATAATAGCATTCATGGCGCCATGTTTTCTAATGTGACGAACTAAAGCACGAGTGTCTACGTCTGAAATACCTTGGAGTTTGTCTTGTTCTAAGAAAGTCTGTAAACTAGAATTAGAATTAACACGAGAGTTGTTTAAGGAAAAGTTTTTACAAACAAGGCCTGAAATCTGAATAGAATCAGACTCACTTTCATCTAAATTTATACCATAATTACCAATATGGGCATTTGTGGTGACCATAATTTGCCCAAAATATGATGGGTCTGTAAATATTTCTTGGTAACCTGTCATTCCGGTATTAAAACATATTTCTCCAAGGCTGTAGTTAAGGTTACCTATTGCCTTACCAAAGAAAACCGTACCATCTTCAAGTATAACTACTGCTTTAGATTTTTCTTTAAAAAAAGTTGTGCTCATGAAATTAGATTAAAAAAAAAGGGATAAATGCGACATTTATCCCTTTTAGATTATAAATATTTAGAGAAATATTATTCATTCTCGTTTTTTACTTTATCCTCAGAATTGCCTTCTGTTGTAGTTGGTTCTGACTTAGTTTTTTTACCTGCTCTACGAGTTGATTTTTGTTTAGATTTATTGTTGTCTAAGTTATAAACATCATTAAAATCTACAAGCTCAATCATAGCCATTTCTGCAGCGTCACCTAAACGGTTGCCAAGTTTAATAATTCTGGTATAACCACCAGGTCGATCTCCTACTTTTGGGGCTACCTCTCTAAATAACTCAATAACTGCTTCTTTTTCTCTTAATGAAGAAAAAACAAGTCTACGGTTATGTGTAGTATCGAGCTTCGACTTTGTAATAATTGGCTCAATAAATTTTCTTAATGCTTTAGCTTTAGCTAAAGTCGTGTTGATTCTTTTATGTGCAATAAGCGAACAAGCCATATTTGAAAGCATTGCTTTTCTGTGTGAGGTCGTTCTACTTAAATGATTAAATTTCTTTCCGTGTCTCATCGTTACAATTTTTAGACGTCTTAGTCTTTATCTAGTTTATATTTAGAAAGATCCATACCGAAATCAAGACCTTTATTTTCAACTAACTCTTCTAATTCAGTTAAAGATTTCTTACCAAAGTTTCTGAATTTCATTAAATCACTTTTATTGTAAGAAACTAGGTCTCCAAGAGTTTCAACTTCAGCTGCTTTCAAGCAATTTAAGGCTCTTACTGATAAATCTAAATCTACAAGTTTAGTTTTTAACAATTGTCGCATGTGAAGTGATTCTTCATCATAAGTTTCAGCTTGAGCTAACTCGTCAGTTTCAAGAGTAATTCTCTCATCAGAAAACAACATGAAATGATGAATTAATGTTTTTGCTGCTTCAGTTAATGCATCTTTAGGATGAATTGATCCGTCACTAATAATTTCGAAAACAAGTTTTTCGTAATCAGTTTTTTGCTCAACTCTATAATTTTCAATACTATACTTAACATTTTTAATAGGTGTAAATATAGAATCTGTAAAAATTGTTCCTATTGGAGATTTAGAATTTTTATTCTCTTCAGCTGTGACGTATCCACGACCTTTTTCGATAGATAATTCTAAATTAATAGATACAGATGACTCGAGGTTACAGATAACCAAATCAGGGTTAAGTACATCAAAACCAGAAACAAATTTTTGAAAGTCGCCCGCTGTAATTTGATCTTTACCTGTTAATGAAACTGAAACAGTTTCATTGTCAACGTCGTCAAGACGCTTTTTAAATCGAACTTGTTTAAGGTTAAGTATAATTTCGGTAACATCTTCTACTACACCTTTAATTGTAGAAAACTCGTGTTCTACACCTTCAATTCTTACAGATGTAATTGCAAAGCCCTCTAACGATGAGAGTAATACTCTTCGCAGTGCATTACCAACAGTTAAACCATAACCTGGCTCAAGTGGTCTGAATTCAAATTTGCCCTCAAATTCTGTAGAATCAATCATGATTACTTTATCGGGCTTTTGGAAATTAAATAATGCCATAGTTTTACTGTAAGTGATTATTTAGAATATAGTTCGACGATGTACTGCTCGTTGATGTTTTCAGGAATTTGGAGTCTCTCAGGTATATTAACATAAGTTCCTTCAAGCTTTTCACTATTCCATGTTATCCATTCATATGTAGAACTATTGTTAGACAATGAATTTTGGATTGCTAATAGAGATTTTGACTTTTCTCTGACTCCAACTACATCATTAGCTCTTAATTGATAAGAAGGAATATTAACGATTTCGCCGTTAACGACAATGTGCTTGTGTGAAACTAATTGTCTTGCGGCACGTCTTGATGGAGCAATACCCATTCTGAAAACAACATTATCAAGTCTTGATTCACAAAGTTGTAGTAATTTTTCACCTGTAATACCTTGTGATTTACTTGCTTTTTCGAAAAGATTTCTAAATTGCTTTTCTAGGATACCGTATGTGTACTTTGCCTTTTGTTTCTCCATTAATTGGACAGCATATTCAGACTTTTTACCTCTTCTACGGTTATTACCATGTTGTCCAGGAGGATAATTTCTTTTTTCAAAAGATTTATCGTCTCCGAAAATTGGCTCGCCAAATTTTCTTGCTATTTTAGTTTTAGGACCTCTGTATCTTGCCATTTTTGTATTGATTTAAATTTATCATGGATTAAGGTCTCACTTCCTCCGATGATATTAATAATTTTATTAAACTCTTCTTCTTTTTGGTGGGCGACATCCATTGTGAGGGATTGGTGTCACGTCAATAATTTCAGTCACTTCAATACCTGAGTTGTGTATAGATCTAATTGCAGATTCTCTGCCATTACCAGGACCTTTTACATAAACTTTCACTTTACGTAAACCTAACTCGTAAGCAACTTTTGAAGCATCTTCTGCAGATAATTGAGCTGCGTAAGGTGTATTTTTTTTACTACCTCTAAAACCCATTTTACCAGCTGATGACCAGGAAATAACGTCGCCTTTTTTATTAGCTAAAGATACTATCACATTGTTAAATGAGGCGAAAACATGGGCTTCACCTGTAGCGTCGACAACTACTTTTCTCTTTTTAGTTGATGATTTTGCCATAATAATTATTATTTAGTTACCTTTTTCTTGTTAGCAACTGTTTTTCTTCTACCTTTTCTTGTGCGAGAGTTATTTTTGGTTCTTTGACCTCTTAGAGGTAAACCAACTCTATGTCTGATTCCACGGTTACAACCTATGTCCATCAATCTCTTAATGTTCATTTGAACCTCTGATCTTAACTCACCTTCAATAGTATAGTTAGCAATAGCCTCACGAATTTTTGAAATTTGCTCATCAGACCAATCTGACACTTTAATGTTTTCATCAACATTAGCAATTTCTAAAATTTCTTTTGCTCTACTTTGGCCTATTCCGAAAATATAAGTTAACGAAATTACGCCACGTTTTTGTTTTGGGATATCAACACCTGCGATTCTTGCCATAACTACCCTTGTCTTTGTTTAAATTTAGGATTCTTTTTGTTAATTACATAAAGTCTGCCCTTTCTACGGACAATTTTGCAATCAGAACTTCTCTTTTTAATTGATGCTCTAACTTTCATAATCTTAATATCTATAAGTTATTCGAGCCTTAGTTAAATCATAAGGGCTCATTTCTAATTTTACTTTATCTCCTGGTAAAAGTTTAATGTAATGCATTCTCATTTTACCAGAAATATGAGCTGTTACAACGTGTTCGTTTTCTAGCTCCACTCTAAACATTGCATTTGACAATGCTTCTATAATAGTTCCGTCTTGTTCAATTGAAGGTTGTTTAGCCATAATTAAGCGACTGCTTTTCTGTTTTTACCACTTTTCATTAATCCATCATAATGTCTATTCAATAAATAAGAATTGACTTGCTCAATCGTATCAATAGCAACACCTACCATAATTAATAAAGAAGTTCCACCAAAGAATAACGCCCATCCCTGCTGAACACCTAATAAAGAGATGATCGCTGGAAAAATGGCGATTATTGCAAGGAATACGGAACCAGGTAAGGTAATTTGTGACATTATACGATCTAAATATTCACCTGTTTCAGAGCCTGGTCGTATACCAGGTATAAAACCACCACTTCGTTTTAAATCATCCGCCATCTTATTAGTTGGAACTGTAATGGCAGTATAAAAGAAAGTGAAAATAATTATTAAAAGACCAAAAACAAGATTATACCAAAAACCGAAAATATCTTGAAATGCAGCTGTAACGCCTTGAGCAGTCTCACTCTCTGATAATCCTGCAACAGCAGCAGGTATAAACATAATGGCTTGTGCGAAAATTATTGGCATAACCCCAGAAGCGTTAAGCTTTAAAGGAATAAATTGTCTAGCACCTCCAACTGCTTGTTTTTCGAATTTACCTGAAGCTGATTTTCTTGCGTATTGCACAGGAATTTGTCTAACAGCTCTTACTAACATGATTGAAGCATAAATTATCACAAACCAAATTACTAGCTCGATAAGAATCATTATCAAACCTCCATTACCATCGCTGATTCTAGAACTGATTTCCTGAACAAAAGATAGAGGTAGGGTTGCAATAATACCGACCATAATTAAAAGAGAAATTCCATTTCCAATTCCTTTATCGGTAATACGTTCACCTAACCACATCGCAAAAATACATCCAGTAGTAAGAATAATAACTGAAGATGCAACAAAAGTGAAGGAGCTATCTAATAAAAAAGCATTAGCTGGTAATGTGCTATATAAATTATAAATATAACCTGGACCTTGAACTAAAGTTATGGCAATAGTTAGCCATCTGGTAATTTGAGTAATTTTCTTTCGGCCGCTGTCACCTTCTTTTTGAAGTTTTTGAAGATATGGAATTGCAATCGTCATTAGTTGAACAACAATCGAAGCAGATATATATGGCATGATACCCAGAGCAAAAACAGAAGCGTTAGAAAATGCGCCACCTGTAAAAGCGTTAAGTAAACCTAACAAGCCACCATCGGTTTGTCTTGATAAATTGTCAAGTGCGGATGCATCGACACCTGGTAAAACAACTTGTGCTCCAAATCTATAAACTAAAAGTAAACCGAGAGTTAAGAGAATTCTATTTCTTAACTCATCGATTTTCCAAATATTTTTAATAGTTTCAAAAAACTTCATAGTGGATAATTAAATGATTTCTATTTTACCTCCTGCGGCTAAAATAGCTTTTTCAGCTGACTTAGAAAACTTATTTGCCTTAACTTCAATGTTGGCTTTTAATTCACCATCAGCTAAGATTTTAACAGGCATATTTTTATTAACTACACCTAAGTTAATTAAGTCCTCAACAGATACCTTATCTTCTACCTTTTTGTTATCAACTAACTCTTGTAATTTGCTGATATTGACAGTTTGGTATTCTATACGATTGGGATTAGTAAAACCGTACTTAGGTAAACGTCTTTGAAGAGGCATCTGACCACCTTCAAAACCGATTTTACGTGAGTAACCCGATCTGGATTTAGCACCTTTGTGACCTCTTCCTGCTGTCCCGCCACTTCCAGAAGCTTCTCCTCTACCTTTTCTGGTAGAATTAGACTTTACTGAACCTTTTGCGGGTTTTAGATTATGTAATTCCATAATTATATTTCTTCTACAGTAACTAAATGATTTACTTTATTGATCATACCTAAAACAGACTTAGAGGGTTCTAAAATATTAGATTGACCAATTTTTCTAAGACCTAAAGCTTCAAGTGTGAGCTTTTGGTTCTTTGGACGCTTAATAGCGCTTTTAACTTTGGTAACTTTTAATTTTGCCATTTGACTATCCGTTAAAAAGTTTTTCAAGAGTAATACCTCTTTGTTTCGCAACTACTTCTGGACTTCTAAGCCTTAAAAGTGCATCAAAAGAAGCCTTTACCATATTATGTGGGTTTGTAGAGCCTTGGTTTTTAGATAACACATTATGTACACCAACTGACTCAAGAACAATTCTTGTAGGACCTCCAGCAATAACACCAGTACCTTCGGAAGCAGGCATAAGCAAAACTTTTGCTCCTCCAAATTTACCAATTATTTCATGAGGAATAGTTCCTTTGTAAAGAGGAATTCTAACAAGATTTTTCTTTGCGTCTTCTACTGCTTTTGAAATAGCCTCTGCTACTTCTTTAGATTTTCCGAGGCCTTGTCCTACCACACCGTTTTCATCACCAACAACAACGATTGCAGTAAAACCAAAGGCTCGACCACCTTTAGTTACTTTGGTTACACGTTGTACGCCTACTAATCTATCCTTTAAATCTAGACCACCTGGTTTAACGGTTTCAACATTTTTATATTTATGAAACATATTTTAAAATTTTAATCCACCCGAACGGGCGCCTTCAGCTAGTGATTTAACTCTTCCGTGATATAAATAACCACCTCTATCAAATGAAACTGAGTCTATACCGGCATCTAAAGCCTTTTTAGCAACAGTTTCACCAACAACTTTGGCAGCATCAGACTTATTAAGTCCATCAACGTTCACATCTTTATCTCTTGACGATGCTGATAATAAAGTAACACCATTGACATCATCAATCAATTGTGCATATATACATTTGTTACTTCTATATACAGAAAGTCTTGGTTTTGTAGCTGTTCCGTTAATTGTTTTTCGGATACGCTTTCTAATTTTATGTCTTCGAACTTCTTTTGAGAATGCCATAATTATGCTGATTTTCCTGCTTTACGTCTAATATATTCACCTACATATTTAATCCCTTTTCCTTTGTAAGGCTCAGGCTTTCTAAAAGACCTAATCTTTGCCGCAACTTGAGAAACAAGTTGTTTGTCAAATGATGTTAACTTGATAATAGGATTTTTTCCTTTTTCAGATATAGTTTCGACCTTTACTTCTGGAGCAAGATTTATAACTATATTATGAGAAAAGCCTACAGCAATATCAAGTTTTTGTCCCTGATTAGATGCTCTATATCCTACCCCAACTAATTCAAGTTCTTTAGTAAAACCCTCTGAAACACCTAAAACCATATTATTGATTAAGGCACGATATAAACCGTGTTTAGATTTAATATCCTTTTTCTCAGAAGGCCTTTCAAGTAAAACTTGATTGTTTTCAATTTTTACATTGATGTCGCTAACTTTTTGTGTTAGCTCGCCTAACTTACCCTTTACTGTGATGATGTCGTCGTTTAGACTGACTTCAACATTATCTGGTATGTTAATTGGACTATTTCCTATTCTTGACATTACATTAAATTTAATATTAATAAACGTAACAAAGAACCTCACCACCAACGTGTTCACGTTGTGCTTGTTTTCCCGTCATAATTCCTTTAGAAGTAGACATTATAGCTATCCCTAAGCCATTCAGAACTCTTGGAATATTTTCAGAACTACTATATTTTCTTAAACCAGGCTTACTGGCTCTTTGAATTTTTTTAATGACAGGATCATTTGTGTGCTTGTCGTACTTTAACGCTATTTTGATTATTCCTTGTTTATCGTCTTCGATAAATTTATAACTTAAAATGTATCCTTGATCGAATAATATTTTAGTTATTTCCTTTTTAAGATTAGATGCTGGTATTTCAACGACTCTGTGTGTAGCTGAAACAGCATTTCTAATTCTTGTCAAATAATCTGCAACTGGATCTATATTCATCTTTGATTATTTATTTAATTACCAACTTGCTTTTTTAACACCAGGTATTAAACCTTTATTAGCCATTTCTCTAAACATAACTCGAGAAATACCAAACTGTCTAATATAACCCTTAGGTCTACCCGTAAGTTTACATCTGTTATGAAGTCTTACTGGAGAAGAGTTCTTTGGTAATTTTTGTAATGCTTCGTAATCACCAGCTTCTTTAAGAGCAGCTCTTTTCTCAGCATATTTATCTACCATTTTTTGTCGCTTTACTTCACGAGCTTTCATTGATTCTTTTGCCATAATTACTTCTTTTTAAAAGGTAAACCTAATTCTGTTAAAAGAGCCTTAGCTTCTTTATCTGTATTCGCGGTGGTCACAAAACTAATATCTAAACCAGAAATTCTATTAACTTTATCGATGTTAATTTCTGGGAAAATAATTTGTTCCTTGATACCTAAGTTGTAATTACCACGACCATCAAAACCGTCTGCATTAATGCCATTAAAGTCTCTTACACGAGGTAAAGCAGATGTTATTAAGCGATCTAAAAACTCATACATTCTGTATCCTCTTAAAGTCACTTTTACACCTATTGGCATGCCTTTACGTAATTTAAACGATGCTACGTCTTTCTTAGATATAGTAGACACAGCCTTTTGGCCTGTAATTAATGCAAATTCTTCTAAAGAGTGATCAATTAATTTCTTATCAGCAATTGCAGCTCCAACACCTCTACTTAATACAATTTTCTTAAGTTTAGGTACTTCAAATTGATTGGAATAACTAAATTCTTCTTTAAGAGAATTTAGAATCCTATTTGAATATTCTTCTTTTAATCTTGGTACGTAAGTCATAATTAAATTACTTCTTTAGTCTTCTTAGATATTCTAAGTTTTTTTCCATCTTCATATTTGTAACCAACTCTAGTAGTTTTGTTATCTTTAGTTAGCAATGAAACATTAGAAATATGAATTGGAGCTTCTGATTTATCTATTCCACCTTGTGGGTTATTAGCTGAAGGCTTTTTATGTTTGGATACCATATTGACACCTTCAACAAGAACTCTATCTTTATCTTTAAGGATTTTAATCACTTTTCCTTCCTTGCCCTTATCTTCTCCCGCTAATACACGGACATGGTCATTGAGTTTAATTTTAAACTTTTTCATGAATTCAAATTTAAAGCACTTCAGGTGCTAGTGATACAATTTTCATGAATTGGTTATCCCTAAGCTCTTTGGCAACTGGACCAAATACACGAGTACCTCTCATTTCTCCAGTAGGGTTCAAAAGAACACAAGCGTTATCATCAAATCTGATGTATGAACCATCAGGTCTTCTAACCTCTTTGCTTGTTCTAACCACTACGGCTGTGGATACAGCTCCTTTTTTAATGTTTCCATTAGGAGTTGCTTCTTTAACACTAACAACGACTTTATCACCTACCGATGCATAACGCCTTTTTGTACCACCAAGTACTCTAATTACGAGTACTTGCTTGGCTCCAGTGTTGTCTGCTACTTTTAATCTTGATTCTTGCTGTACCATTTTATTTTGCTCTTTCTATTATATCAACTAACCTCCAACGTTTTGATTTGCTCAAAGGTCTTGTTTCCATAATTCTAACAGTGTCACCTTCGTTGCATGAATTTTCTTCATCATGTGCAACATACTTTTTAGTTTTCAAAACGAACTTACCATAAAGTGGATGCTTCATTTTCTTAACTTCAGAAACAACAATAGATTTCTCCATTTTGTTACTTGTGACGACACCAATACGTTCTTTTCTTAAATTTCTTTTTTCCATTTAATTAGAATTATTCTAATTCTCTTTTTGAAATCTCTGTATTGATTCTTGCTATAGTTTTTCTCATTTTATTAATCTCGGATGGATTATCTAAAGGAGATAACTGATGCGTTAACTTAAGCTCTTTTAATTTAGCTTGGCTGTTTAACAATGCATCTTTTAAATCAGATACAGATAGTTCTTTAATTTCAGACTGCTTCATAATTATTATTCTTGATAATCTCTAGCCACAATAAACTTAGTTTTAACTGGCAATTTTTGAGCTGCAAGACGCAAAGCTTCTTTAGCAACATTAAGTGGAACACCACCTATTTCAAAAATTATACGACCAGGCTTAACCACTGCAGCATAATATTCAACAGAACCTTTACCTTTACCCATTCGTACTTCAAGAGGTTTTTTGGTAATTGGTTTGTCTGGAAATATTTTAATCCATAACGAACCTTCTCTTTTCATATAACGGGTAGCAGCAATACGAGCTGCTTCAATTTGACGTGAATTTATAAACGTAGAATCTAAAGATTTAATACCAAATGTACCGTTAGATAGTCTATGACCTCTTCCGGAAACACCTTTCATTCTTCCTTTTTGATGCTTACGATATTTTGTCCTTTTTGGCTGTAACATGCTTTAATCTTTAATGATTAATTACTTTCTACGTCGCGCTTTACGACGTGCTTTCCCTTTGCTTTCATTTTTAGACAGGCCAATAAGTGGAGATAGTTCACGTTTACCATAAACTTCTCCTTTCATGATCCAAACCTTAACACCTAATCTACCATAAGTTGTATGTGCTTCGACTAAGGCGTAATCAATGTCAGCTCTAAAAGTTGATAGAGGAATTCTTCCTTCTTTATAGGACTCAACACGAGCCATTTCAGCACCGTTTAATCGTCCTGCAATCTGAATTTTAATTCCTTCAGCATTCATTCTCATAGCAGCAGCAATAGCCATTTTTGTTGCTCTTCTATAAGATATACGATTCTCAATTTGTCTTGCCACACTGGTTGCAACCAATTGAGCATCTAGCTCAGGTCTTTTAATTTCGAAAATATTTACCTGAACTTCTTTGTCTGTAATTTTCTTAAGCTCCTCTTTTAACTTGTCTACCTCTTGACCACCTTTACCAATAATTATACCAGGTCTGGCGGTAGTGATAGTAACGGTTACAAGTTTAAGTGTACGCTCAATAATCACTCTCGAAACGCTAGCTTTTTGGAGACGGGCATGAATATACTTACGTATTTTATCATCTTCAGCTAGGTTATTACCATAATCTTTTCCTCCATACCAGTTAGATTCCCAACCTTTAATGATTCCAAGTCTATTACCTATCGGATTTGTTTTTTGTCCCATAATTCTCCTTAGCTTTGCGTATTATTGTTTTCACCAAGTATTAAAGTTACATGGTTTGATCTTTTTCTAATTCTGTGTGCTCTTCCCTGCGGAGCTGGCCTTAAACGCTTTAACATACTTGCACTATCAACTTTAATTTCACTTATGAATAAATTTGCTGATTCTACATCTGCATCTTCGTTTTTTGCTTGCCAGTTCGCTATAGCAGAAAGCAATAATTTTTCAACTCTTCCTGAAGCCTCTTTTGTTGAAAACTTCAGAATATTTAGAGCATCATTTACTGATTTACCTCTAACAAGGTCAGCTACAAGTCTCATTTTTCTAGGTGAAGTTGGACAATTGTTCAACTTTGCAAAAGCTAATTTAGCTCTAGCTTCTTTAAGCTTTGCTGCACTCTCTCTTTTTCTAACTCCCATGACTTACTACTTTTTACCCTTATTTTTAGAACCTTGATGACCTCTAAAAGTTCTAGTTGGTGAAAACTCTCCTAATTTATGACCTACCATATTTTCTGTAATAAAAACAGGGACAAATTGTCTTCCATTATGAACTCCAACAGTTTGACCAACGAAATCTGGAGTAATCATAGATGCTCTAGACCAAGTTTTAATAACAGATTTTTTTCCGGACTCAACATTCTGAGCAACTTTTTTTTCTAATTTATAATGGACAAATGGTCCTTTTTTTAATGAACGAGCCATATCAATTATTTCTTTTTACGTTCTAAAATGTGCTTACTGCTAGACTTTGTTTTTGATCTAGTTCTATAACCTTTTGCAGGTATACCATTACGAGATCTTGGATGACCTCCAGAAGCTCTACCTTCTCCACCACCCATTGGGTGATCAACAGGGTTCATCACAACAGGTCTTGTTCTTGGTCTTCTACCCAACCATCTACTTCTACCAGCTTTACCAGAAATACAAAGCTGATGATCACTATTTGATACAGCACCAATTGTAGCTAAACAATCAGCTAAAATTAATCTTGTCTCACCAGAAGGCAACTTAATAGTGACGTACTTTCCTTCTTTTGCCATAAGTTGAGCAAAAGTTCCTGCACTTCTAGCCATAATAGCTCCTTGTCCAGGTCTTAACTCAACACATGAGATAATTGTTCCAAATGGAATTTTTGATAAAGGCATAGCGTTACCAATTTCAGTAGGAACATTATCTTTACCAGAAATTACCGTTTGACCAACTTTTATACCACTAGGAGCAATAATGTATCGTTTTTCACCATCAGTATACTTCAACAAAGCTATAAAAGCTGTCCTATTAGGATCATACTGAATAGAATCAACAGTAGCCTCAACACCCTGTTTATCACGCTTAAAATCAATAAGCCTATATCTTCTTTTATGACCACCACCAATGTAGCGCATAGTCATTTTACCCTGATTGTTACGACCACCAGACTTTTTTAACGGAGTCAATAAAGACTTTTCCGGCTTATCAGTTGTAATAACGTCGTTATTATTTACAACTTTAAAACGCTGGCCTGGAGTATTTGGTTTTAATTTTCTAACCGACATTTTACCTTATTAAAGATTATTATATAAATCTAATGTATCACCTTCAGCTACTTTAACCATAGCTTTTTTGTACTCATTAGTCTTACCTGAAACAATACCTGTTTTTGTATATCTTGTCTTGTACTTAGGCAAAACTCTAAGAGTCCTAACCTTATCTACACTAACATTATAAGTAGATTCAATTTCATTTTTTATTTGAACCTTGTTAGCCTTAACATCAACTAAAAAAGTAAAAGTATTTTGTACTTCACTTAAATCTGATGATTTTTCCGTAATTAATGGTTTTAAAATTACACTCATAATTAGCTTATTTACCTAAGATATCATGCAAAAATTCAACTTGAGCTTCAGATATAAAAACATAATTAGAATTCAACAAAGTATAAGTGTTTAATTCTGAATGTCTTACCACCTTAGAACGGTCTAAATTTCGCGACGACAAATATACATTTTTATTATTGTCTGTCAACACAAATGTTGATTTTTTATTTTGTACATCGAAAGACTCCAAAACTCTTTTAAAGTCTTTAGTTTTCGGCGCATCGAAAGTGAAGTCTTCTACAATAAAAAGCTGCTTATCTGCAAATTTCTGAGAAAGTGCTGATTTACGAGCTAAACGTTTAAGCTTTTTATTAAGTTTTTGACTATAATCTCTTACTCTTGGACCAAAAACACGACCACCACCTTTAAATATAGGTGATTTAATACTACCAGCTCTAGCTGTTCCAGTACCTTTTTGCTTTTTGATTTTACGAGTACTACCTTTAATCTCCGCTCTTTCTTTAGCCTTATGTGTTCCTTGTCTTAAATTAGCTAAATGCTGTTTTACATCAAGGTACATCGCGTGATTATTTGGCTCAATTCCAAAAACATCATCAGAAATATCGATATTTCTGCCTGTTTCTTTACCATTAATATCTAATACTGCTACTTTCATTACTTAAGAATAGTTACATAAGAGTTTTTATGACCAGGAACACAACCTTTAACTACTAGAAGGTTTTTCTCTGGAACTACTTTTAAAACTCTAAGATTTTGAACTTTTACTTTTTTGTTTCCCATTTGACCAGCCATACGCATACCTTTAAAGATACGTGCAGGATACGAAGCTGCACCAACTGAACCAGGTGCTCTTAACATACTTTGCTGACCGTGAGTTCTTTCTGAACCACTAAAACCGTGTCTTTTTACAACACCTTGGAAACCTTTTCCTTTAGAAGTACCACTTACATCAACAAATTCACCTTCAGTAAAAATATCAACAGTAATGTGATCGCCTAATTTAAACTCTTCTTCGAAACCTTGGAACTCAATAACTTTTCTTTTGACAGAAGTACCAGCTTTTTTAAAGTGACCTAAATCAGCTTTTGTGGCATTTTTGTCTGATTTGTCATCGAAACCAAGCTGAAGAGCATCATACCCGTCAACCTCTTTGGTTCTGACTTGGGTAACGGCACAAGGACCAGCTTCGATTACAGTACATGGAATGTTTTTTCCATTTTCATCGAAAAGGCTTGTCATACCGATTTTTTTTCCTATTAACCCAGACATATTTATAATTATTAATTAGTAATTAAACTTTTATTTCTACTTCTACACCACTTGGTAATTCAAGCTTCATTAGAGCATCGATTGTTTTTGAAGATGAACTATAGATATCGAGTAGTCTTTTATATGAATCTAGCTGAAATTGTTCTCTAGATTTTTTATTAACGTGTGGTGATCTAAGAACAGTAAATATTTTTTTCTTAGTCGGTAAAGGTATTGGACCTGTAACCACAGCGCCAGTTGTTTTTACGGTCTTCACAATTTTTTCTGCAGATTTATCTACTAAATTGTGATCGTAAGATTTTAATTTTATTCTAATTTTTTGACTCATGACTTCTTATTATTCGTTTGAACCTGTTGCCGCTTTAATTACTTCTTGAGAAATATTAGACGGTGTTTCTTGGTATTCAGAAAACTCCATTGTAGAAGTTGCTCGACCAGACGATAATGTTCTTAAGGTAGTAACATAACCAAACATTTCTGATAGTGGTACGTCTGCTTTTATAACTTTAGCACCTGAACGGTCTGACATGTTATTAACTTGGCCTCTTCTTCTATTTAAGTCACCTACAATATCACCCATATTTTCTTCTGGAGTAACAACTTCGACTTTCATAATAGGCTCAAGAACAACAGCTCCAGCTTTTTTTGCAGAAGCTTTGTAACCCATTTTCGCTGCTAACTCGAATGATAATTGATCTGAATCAACTGGGTGGAATGACCCATCTTTCAAAGTAACCTTTAAAGTATCCATTCTAAAACCAGCTAAAGGCCCGTTTTTCATAGCTTCTTCAAAGCCTTTCTGAACTGATGGTATAAATTCTTTAGGTATACGACCACCTTTAATTTGATCTACGAACTGTAGACCTGTACCTTCAAAATCGTCATCGACAGGCCCCATTTCGAATACAATATCAGCAAATTTACCACGACCACCAGATTGCTTTTTATAAACTTCACGATGTTCAGCAGATTTTGTAACTGCTTCTTTGTATTCAACTTGTGGTTCACCTTCATTAACTTCAACCTTGAATTCACGTTTTAAACGATCTACTAAGATTTCGATATGAAGCTCTCCCATTCCAGATATAATTGTTTGACCTGAAGCGTCATCAGTTTTCACTTGAAAAGTAGGATCCTCTTCAGCTAATTTACCTAAAGCAACACCAAGTTTTTCAACATCTGCTTTTGTTTTTGGCTCTACTGCAATACCAATAACTGGATCTGGGAACGTCATTGATTCAAGAACAATTGGGTGATCTAAATCTGTTAAAGTATCACCAGTTTTAATATCTTTAAAACCAACGGCAGCACCTATATCACCAGCTTCAATTTTATCAATTGGTTGTTGTTTATTAGAGTGCATTTGGTACATACGAGAAATACGCTCTTTTTTACCAGAACGATTGTTTAAAACATATGAACCAGCATCTAAAGTTCCTGAATATGTTCTAAAGAAAGCTAAACGACCAACAAAAGGATCGGTAGCAATTTTAAATGCAAGCGCTGAAAATGGAGAATCTACGTTAGGTTTTCTAACCTCTGGCTCTCCAGTAGTAGGGTTTTCACCCTCAATAGCTTCTACATCGATTGGTGAAGGAAGATATCTCATCACAGCATCAAGCATTGCTTGTACACCTTTGTTTTTGAAGGCAGAACCACACATCATAGGTATAATAGACATATCTATAGTTGCAGCTCTTAAAGCAGCGATAATCTCATCTTCAGTGATAGAGCTTTCATCTTCAAAGAATTTCTCCATCAATTCCTCATCATATTCTGCAACTGCCTCAACTAATTCCGCTCTATATTTATCTACATCCTCCTGTAATTCAGCTGGAATATCAATTTCTTCGTAAGTCATTCCGAAATCCTCTTCATTCCAGATAATAGCCTTCTTAGAAATCAAGTCAACTACACCTTTAAAGTCGATTTCATCACCAATAGGAACCTGCAATGGTACCGGATTACCACCTAACATTTCTTTAACTTGCTTACAAACATTAAAGAAATTTGCTCCCTGACGGTCCATTTTATTAACGAAACCTAACCTTGGTACACGGTATTTATCAGCCTGTCGCCAAACCGTTTCTGATTGTGGCTCAACACCATCAACGGCGCTAAATAAAGCAACCACACCATCAAGCACACGCAATGAACGCTCTACTTCAACAGTAAAGTCAACGTGACCAGGTGTATCAATTATATTTACAATATATTCATGATCCCTGTAAGGCCAAGTACAATGAGTTGCAGCCGAAGTAATTGTAATACCACGTTCTTGTTCTTGCTCCATCCAGTCCATAGTAGCTGCACCATCATGAACTTCTCCTATTTTATGACTAATACCTGTATAATACAAAATACGCTCTGTAGTTGTAGTTTTTCCTGCATCAATATGAGCAGCGATACCGATATTTCTAGTATATTTTAAATCTCTTTGTGCCATTATTTTTAGAATCTAAAATGTGAAAATGCTTTGTTAGCTTCTGCCATCTTATGAGTATCAACACGCTTTTTAACCGCTGCACCTTCTTCTTTAGCCGCAGCAAGAATTTCAGCTGCTAATTTAGCAGACATTGTTTTTTCGTTACGCTTTCTCGAATATCCAATTAACCACTTCATGGCAATTGATATTTTTCTATCAGGTCTGATTTGTGAAGGAATTTGAAATGTCGCACCACCAACTCGTCTACTTTTAACTTCAACGTGTGGCATAACATTTGACAAAGCATCTTTCCAAAGCTCTAAAGCTGTTTTTTCATCATCCTGCTTTTTCTCTTCTACAATATCCATTGCATCATAAAAAATCTTAAACGCAATTGATTTTTTACCATCCCACATCATCATGTTTACAAATCTAGTAACGAGTTGATCGTTAAACTTTGGATCTGGCAATAATGGTCTTTTTTTGGCTTGTCTTTTTCTCATGTCTCTGCTTTAAGATTTATTTTTTTGGACGTTTTGCACCATACTTAGAGCGTCTTTGTAAACGACCTTCTACTCCAGCTGTATCTAAAGCACCACGAACTATGTGATACCTAACACCTGGCAAATCTTTTACTCTACCGCCTCTAACTAATACTATCGAGTGCTCTTGAAGATTGTGACCCTCACCTGGAATGTAGGCGTTTACTTCTTTACCATTTGTTAACCTTACCCTAGCCACTTTTCTCATAGCTGAATTTGGTTTTTTAGGGGTAGTTGTGTAAACACGCGTACAAACTCCACGTCTTTGCGGGCAAGAATCTAAGGCAGCCGATTTACTCTTCTTAGTCATCGAGCGTCTTCCTTGTCTTACTAACTGTGAAATTGTTGGCATAATTTTACTTAAATTATTTATTCTTAATTTTTAAGGTTTGCAAATGTATTAAAATATATTTAGCTAACAAATTTTAAATCATTAATTTTCAAGCCGAAAGAAACAATCAGCACATTGAAAAGTTTTCTATTTATTCGTATCGTTCTATTGGCATTTCTGCTTCTCTTTGCTTTAAGATCTGAAGCACAAGAAAGTGTTTTTTTAGATTCAATTTCAGTTGAAATTCAAAAAATTAATTTGATAAAAAATCAGAATAAACGAAATGATAAGAAACAAGCACTTATCTTATACTTAAAACAGAATAATTATCCATTTGCAAAAATAGATTCAACAACTAACAAAATTGTCATTGGTGAAAAAATCAAACAAATTATTGCTAAACCACATAACGAATCAACAAGAGCAATTTTAGATAATGAAACAATTCAAGCCGAAAGCATAGAGACCTTTAATAGTGAATTAGAAAAACTCAAAAAAAGATTAATTGACAAAGGTTATCCATTTGAAAAAATAGCAACGAAATCTATCGAAATCGAAGATCAAATTTTATACATATATATAGTTATAGAAATACGAAACAAAAGGGTAATTGACGAGGTCATTATTAAAGGCTACCAGAATCTACCAAAAAAACTTATTAAAAAAAGGATTAATAAGACAATAAAAAAGAACAAAAATATAGAGTTAGGAAAAAACCTAAAATTTATTGAGCAAGAGCTACCTATTAGATTCAGAACTAAAATCAATTATCTATACAAAAAAGATAGCACCAAATTATATATCTACACAGACAAAAAACTTGAAAACGAATTTAGCGGAATACTAGGCTTTTCTAACGAAGATGATAATTTCAAAATAAACGGGAACGCAAATCTTAAGCTTCAAAACCTAATCAACTTAAATGAGAAACTTCAACTTCAATACAACAATACTAATTCTGACCAAGAAATTATCAACCTACATCTAGAACTCCCTTTTTTATTTAAAAGCCCGATTAAAAGCGAAACAAAATTTCACATATTTAATCAAGATAGCACGTTTAGCAACACAACATTTGAGCAGAATTTAGACTACATATTTAATAAAAACATACAACTAGGACTACTTTACAATTCAGAAACATCAAACAACACTATCAACTCAAACGAAGATTTCAGCTATAACGGAATCGGGCTAACATCGCAAATTAGTTTTGAGAATTATGGAACTCTCAACTTAAGAATGCAAACTGGAGAACGAAAATCGGAAATACGAAAAACTAGAAGCAGAATTGAACTGGCTTACAACAATACATTTTTGCTCAACAAAATATATTCAACTGAAGTTTATATAAACTTTTCAGAGACTTACACAGATAGCTTTTTTGAAAGCGAGGTCTTTAGAATTGGAGGAATACAAAATTTAAGAGGCTTTTTAGAAAACAGCATTGTTGCAACTCAGTATTCGTTGGTCAAAATTAACCACAATTTCAAACTAACTGAAGAACTTACAACGTTAGCAACAACAGACTTTGGTCAAGTTGAAAACAGTTACAATTCTATAAATTCGCAGTATTTTTACAGCTTTGGTTTCGGTTTAAACCTCAAACGATCAAATTCGAATTTGAAAATAATCCTAGCTAATGGATTTTCAAATAGGCAAAATTTTGATGCTCAGGATACGAAAATCCATATTGTTTTGAGCAGTTATTTTTAATTTCAGCATAAAATATGTTAAGATTTAACACCGTTAATTTTAAATTAATGTAAAAAATTGTTGTACAATTAAGTATTTATTTACATTTTTGGCATTGGCTAATTCAAATAAATTAATAAAATGAAAACAAAATTTAGTGGATTTCTGACACTTTTACTAGTGTTAGCAGTGCAAATTGGTTTTGCACAAACTAAAACAGTGACAGGTAATGTTACTGATGCAGACGGTTTACCACTTCCCGGGGTAAACATCCTTGTTAAAGGCACAAACACGGGAACACAGTCTGACTTTGATGGTAAATACTCTATTAAAGTATCAGCTGACCAAACTCTTGTATTTAAATACTTAGGATTTAAAACACAAGAAATTCCAGTTGGAAGCAAATCAACCGTTAATGTAAGTATGGTTGTAGATGCTGCTGAATTAAGTGAGGTAGTTGTTACAGGTTATTCTACAACAACCAAAACTAAATCTACAGTCGCCTCTCAAACAATTTCAGCTAAAACTATTGAAAATAGACCTAATGCATCATTTGTACAGACTTTATCTGGACAAGTTGCCGGTTTGAATATTACAACTGCTTCAGGACAACCTGGTGCTAATTCAACTGTAAATCTTCGTGGTGTATCTTCTATTAACGGTAATACTGAGCCGCTATTCATTATCGATGGAGCTCCTGTTGACGAAGATAACTTTAGAAGTTTAAACCCACAGGACATTGCAAACATCACTGTCCTAAAGGATGCTGGTGCTACAGCAATTTATGGTAACAGAGGTGCTAATGGTGTTATTATCATTGAAACAAGAACTGGAGATTATAACTCAGATCTTAAAATCAATTATACAGGTATCATGAGTTTTAATAACTTACAAGATAACGACTATGATTTAATGAGTTCACCAGAACAGCTTAGACTAGAACGTCTTTACGGCAATGGTAGAGGTGTTGGCCTTACAGACGAAGAGATTAACAATACTGAAACATTTGATTGGGCAGACTTCTTCTTTGATGCTGGACTATCAGAAAATCATACCTTAAGTTTATCTAGTGGTAGCGCCAATGCAACACAGTTTACTTCTTTTGGTTTAAACGAAACAGACGGTATATTACAGAATTCTGATTTAAAACGTTTTAATGTAAGAAACAATATATCGGGACGTTCTAAAAATGAAAAATTTAAGTATAGTACAAATTTTTCTTTAAACTATTCAGAGTCTAACGAGCCAAACGAAATTGGTAGTGGTGCGATTAACAGAAACTACATTTTAGGAGCTTACCAGGGTGTGCCTTATGTAACACCAGATGACTACATTGATGGTGCTGACTTAGTATCTCAGGGTACGCCATTCTTCAACACTCCACTTTACTTATTAGACCGACTAAGAACTTACAATAGAAAAGAAGAAGAGGTTAAAATAATTGGTAGTGTTACAGCTAGTTATGATATCACAGATGATTTAACTTTCAGATCAGTAAGTTCTATGGACTATCAAAATGAAATTTTATTAAGATCTGAAGGTCCTGAATCTTTTAACGCAATTTTATTTGCACAAGATGGTAATGAGACACCTGGTTTTCAAACACAAAGCTCACGCCGTGTATTTACATTTAACCAGTTAACTTCTTTAAATTACTCTAAAACTTTTGGCAAACACACAATTGATGGTGGACTATATACAGAGTATTTTAAAGCTCACTTAAGAAGTTTTGGATACTTTGCAGAAGGTTTAAATCCTAAAACCTTTACTCCTGGAGATGGTGCAGGACTTGTAGGAGATAATTCAGCTAATGATTTCTTCGTAGACGATGGTTTTGCAACTGTTAGAAACGCTGGTTTGTTCTCTTACTTTGCTAATGCTAACTACGACTACGACGAAACTTATGGTTTAGGTGCTACAATTAGACGTGATGCGTCTTACCGTTTTACTGGTGACAATACATGGGCAACCTTTTTCTCTGTATCAGGACGTTGGAACATCAATAACGAAGATTTTATGGATGGTGTTGACTTTGTAGACGTTTTGAAACTTAGAGCTTCTTATGGTACTGCTGGTAACCAAAGAATCTCAGGTGCAACTTATTTCAGTGTACCAGACTTATATAGAGAATTATACGCTACTGGAAATGGTTATGCAGGTCAACAATCTGTTTTCTTAGGACAGTTACCTAACCCTTTTGTTCAGTGGGAAACTGTTGCAACAGCAAACTTAGGGGTTGATTTCGAATTATTTGACTCTAAATTAAGAGGACAAATAGATGTGTATCAGCGTGAAACTACAGATTTATTCCAAAATATTCCAATTTCAGCAATCCAAGGTACAACAGGTATCAACTCAAATACAGGTAGCTTATTTAACCGTGGTGTTGATGTTAACCTTAATTATGACTTAATTAGAAATCCTGGTGATGGCTTAAACTTAACTTTAAATTTTGTTGGTAACTACAACAAAACTGAATTACAAGATTTACCAAGCGAGGATGGTGAGATTATTGGAATTGGTCGTAACGGTGGACAGTTAGGTGAATATTATGAAGTTAGATACGCAGGTGTTAATCCAGCTAATGGAAATTTACTATATTATACTGCAGATGGTAATTTAACTGAAGAGCCAAATGCAGATACTGACCGTGTATGGTTAGACAAAAACATAATTCCATTAGCAAATGGTAGTTTTGGATTTAATGTTGACTATAAAGGTTTCTTTTTACAAACACAGTTTAACTATGTATTAGGTGTAGATCGTTTTGACTTTGATTTATCTGGATTCCAAGACCCAACAAGTATTGGTCAGTTTAGATCTTCAAGAGATTTACAACGCGCTTGGACACCTGACAATAGAGTTACTGATATCCCAAGACTACGTGCAGAGAATTTAACTTTATTAGGTGCTGATGAGTCGACAAGATTCATAAGACAGTCAGATTTCTTGAGATTAAGATTTGCTAGTTTTGGATATTCTATACCTAAAGATGTGTTAGAGAAAACAAATACAGGCATCTCTAATGTAAGACTATTTGTAAATGGTGAAAATTTATTTACATTGAGTGAATGGAGAGGATTTGATGCTGAAGCACAAAGCAACACTGGTAGGCTATATCCTACACCAAGAACAGTATCATTAGGATTTGAAATTGGATTTTAAAAAATAGTATAATGAAAAACATAATCAAACAATTATCGTTTATCGCTCTTGTAGCTGTATTTTTTACCAGCTGTGAGGATGCATACGAAATAGACCAAGTTGGAAGACTTGAAGAAGAGAATGGATTCGAAAGTATAGGTGATCTTGCACAAGGTTTATCTGGAGTTTATAACCGCTTAGACCTGACACCTAATATTACCTTTAATGCTAACTTTACAGATGAAGTATCGATAGGCTTAGATAACGGTGGCCAAGGTTTAGCGCTATATGCATTTAACCTTAATGCAGGTAGTACAGCAAGCTCAAACTTCTGGGTACGTAACTACTCTGTGATCAATGCTGCTAACCGAGTATTAAGAGCATCTGATAATATCGAATTTGACCAAGATGATCCTGCTGCTTTAGCAGAGTTTAATAACATTTTAGCGCATACGCGTTTCATAAGAGCTTACGCACACTTTGAATTATTGACATATTATTCACCAGATATGACTGATGATAATGCATTAAGTGCAATCATCGTAGATTTTGTACCTGATGATATTTTTCAAGTGATTTCAGTAAGAAATACGAATGCTGAAGTATATAACTTTATTGAACAAGATATTCAATTCGCTTTAGATAACATCACTGGAAACGCACTTCCAAATGTAAATCCAATAGCTGCTTTAAGTGAAGAAGCAATTCATGCCTTTAGAGCTAGAATGTATACCTACAAAGAAGATTATACTACAGCTAGAGATGTATTAGAAAATGATCTTGGTATTAATGCTGCTGATGCAGGTGCAAACTTAGCAACAGCACTAGAATATCCTGATGTATTTACTGATGCAAGTAATGCTGGTGTAATCTGGAAATTAGAGCGAACCATTGGTGATACCTATGACGCACAAGGCGCTACAGGATCTGTTAATGCTGGTGGTTGGGCCGGTGCTTCATTTGCCTTTATTAATCCAACATTAGACGGTTCACCATATTTAGAAATGGACAGAAAACTTTTTGATGAGCTTGAAGAAATTGGTGGTGTTAGAATAGATGTTAATGTTAACCCAACATCAATCATTGCTGATGATGTTTCGCCAAGTACTCCAAGATCACAAGACGTTATTGCAATTAACAAATACCCAGGTTCAGAAGGACAACCACTAATGAACGACCTTAAAGTGTACAGATGGGCAGAAATGTATTTATTATTGGCTGAAGTTGAGGCTAGTGTAGACAACTTTAATGAGGTTGCAACTATTTTAAATAATATTAGAACAAATAGACAAGCGGTAGCTAATGTTTCAGTAGGTAACACTGAGGATGCTTTTGCTGCAATTTTACGTGAAAGACGTGTAGAATTAGCTTTTGAAGGTCATCGATACGTAGATATTAAACGTCTAGGTGAAAAAGCTAATGTGAACATTGAGAGAGGAGAATCAGACTGTGTGCCATTCGGCGGAGTTTGTACACTTGAATCAAGTGACTATAGATTTAACTCATTACCAATTCCGATTGTTGAGTTTAATGCTAATCCTGATTTAAGACAGCAACAAAATCCTGGATACTAATCACATAAATAAGATAAAAATGAAAAATATATTAAAAATAGCAAGCATTCTGGTTCTTGCAATCACAATGATAAGTTGTGAAGAAGATTTAATTATCTTCGATAACCAGGGTGGTCAAACCATTTATCAGTTTGACTTAGAAGGTACAACCTTTGAATTACCAAGAGATAACGCGACCTTTGAGTTTGAAGGTAATATTGATGTGCCAATATCATCAACAACACTTTCAAACGTAGATCGTACTATTACAGTTGAATTGGTAGAAGATTCAACTCAGATAGAAGATTTAAGCCTTATAACATTTAATGAAAATGTTGTTATACCAGCTGGAGAATACTCAGGAGATATGAGTGTAACAATTCAAGGTGAAGAAGGTGTAGATCTTGATTTATTTGAAACTTACCAAATAGCCTTTAAGATAATTGCTACTGAAGGTGGTAACAACGCCGTTGTTGAAGACCGTGTGCAATTTTTAAATGCTCAAATAGTATGTCCTGTAGACGAAACTTTTTTCACAGGGGATTACCAAATAACTCAATTAGCTGGTTTTAATGCCTTCGAACCATTTTTATATGATGGTCAAACAACAACAATTGAAGCAAATGGCCTAACACGAACATTTGAAATAGATTATTTAGGTTTTCCATGGACATTTAATGTTAGATTAAATTGCGACTTATTAGAAGTTTCTGGTGCACCAAGTAGTGGCGGTAACGTTGGCTGCGGTGGTGGTGGTATCACCCAAGGTACGCCAGCAACACCAGCCCAATACGATGTAACTATGGGTGATGATTCAATTATTTTAACATTAGTAGATTTTCAAACTGATGGCGGTTGTGGTGTAGCTCCAACACCGATAACAATTCAATTGGATAAAATATAGTTAATTAACAATTATTATATTGATAATATGGCTACAGTTTTTAAATTGTAGCCATATTTTATTTTAAAGATTTTTTTATGAAAAGAATTATATTTTCGATACTGATTATTGCATCTTTTAATCTAAATGCTCAAACAGATCTAAATGATCTGAGAAGAGAGTTAAATGTGATAGAACAAAATAGACAAAACAATATCAAAAGGTATCTTGAAAACCATCCTGAGACAAAAACTAAAATTTACAATCAAGATGGTGAGATTGCTGGTGTATTAATTAATGTCATAGGCAAAAAACCAATATACAGGTTTAATGATAACAGAAATGCTGCAAATGCTACAAGAACTAATTTCTTAGAAGTAGGTGGAGATTTAAATCTTAACCTTGAAGGTGAGAATATGGAAATCGGTGTTTGGGAGGTTGGAGGAATACCTCTTCCAAGTCACGTAGAATTTAACCAAACAGGAACTTCAAGAATTCAAACTAATGGTGATGAATCTAGCAATTCATATCACGCAACACACGTTGGTGGTACGATTGGTGCTGCTGGTATTCAAGCCTTAGCTCAAGGTATGGCACCAAAATCAATACTTGTAAGTTATAATTCTAATAATGATTTAAATGAAGCTTTGATAGAAGCCAGCAACGGTATGTTGATATCTAATCATTCTTATGGGGTGCCAGTGGTATCACAATCGGGTACATCACCAACTTGGTTAATGGGAAATTATAACACAAGTGCGAGAGCTTGGGATCAAATTATTAATTTGTACGATACTTATTTACCAGTTTACTCAGCTGGTAATGATGGACAGTCAAACTATAATGGTGGATTATCTTTTGGTTTTGATAAATTAACCGGTGAAAAAAATTCAAAAAACAACTTAGTTATTGCAAATGCTAGTAACATAAGCGTTGATAGTAACGGTAATTTTATAAGCGCAACAATTAATCCAAGTAGTAGTCAAGGACCAACGGATGATGGTCGAATCAAGCCAGATATTACAGGTTTGGGAACAAATATTTTATCAACTTCTAATCAAAGTAACACAAGTTATGGTGGTTCAACCGGAACATCAATGTCAGCACCAAATGTAGCTGGTACTTTATTATTAGTTCAAGAACTCTATAATAATACAAACAACACTTACTTAAAAGCGGCAACTTTGAAAGCTTTAGCGATTAATACAGCTGATGACGCAGGCGTGATTGGTCCGGATCCAGTATTTGGTTGGGGTGTATTAAATGCAAAGTTTATGGCAGATATTATTTTATCTGAGGAATATTTGATAGACGAACAAACCTTAGCTAATAATGAAACAATTAGCTTTGAAGTTACTGCGGATGACTTGGGAGAGATCAGAGCAACCTTAGTATGGTCAGATGAACCAGGAACTCAAAGAGATGGTCAAACAAATATTTCAACTCCAGCGTTAGTTAATGATTTAGATTTACGTATCATCAAAAACGAACAAAATATAACTTTTTTCCCTTGGATGCTTGATCAATCAAACTTAACTGGTGCAGCGTTGAAAGGTGATAATGTTGTCGATAACGTAGAACGAATTGATATACAAAATACAGTTGCTGGCGATATTTATACCATCGAAATATCTCATAAGGGTAGTTTAGTTGGTGGTTCTGAAGATTACGGCTTAATTATTAGCGGAATTTCAGATGTAAATTTAAATAATAATAATTTCAACAAAGAATCAATTAGTGTTTGGCCGAACCCAGTAAGAAATCAATTAAATATTACTAGTTTATCAAGCTTTGAAAATGAGGTTAAAGTAAGCGTATTTGATATGAGTGGACGTTTGGTAAAATCAAGGACAGAGCAGTCAACAAGCGCAATAAAACTTGATACATCTAATTTAACAAAAGGTGTTTACCTCGTCAACATTTCTGATGGGCAAAATAGCATTCAAAAGAAAATAATTAAGGAATAAAACAAGTTTATCCTTTTACAATACTTAAGGCTAGCATATCTTTGCTAGCCTTAATTGTTTATTATGGAAAAAGATAACATTGTATTTGGTGCTCATAGCATTAATGAAGCACTAAACCAAGCTGTTGATATTGATAAAATACAAATTAACCTAGCCACAAAAGGTAAATACAGTGATATCATATCTAAAGCTAAAGCACAACATATAAAAGTTAGCTTTGTACCACATCAAAAGTTCAAAAAATATGAACACCTTAATCATCAGGGAATAATAGGCTACATATCTTCAATAAGCTATAAAAAGCTAGAGGAAACTGTTGAAGACATCCTAAAATCTAATTCAAAACCCAGCTTTTTAATCCTTGATGGAATTACTGATGTTAGAAATTTTGGTGCAATTATAAGAACAGCTGAATGCACTGGAATTGATGCAATTATTATTCCTGCACAAGGAAGCGCTACAATCACAAAAGAGACAATTAAAACATCAGCAGGAGCAGCTTTTAAGTTGCCCATTATCAAAGTTGCTCATATAAAGGACGCCATTTTCTATTTACAGTCTTCTGGCGTTGAAATAATTGGTGCTAGCGAAAAGTCTAACACATCAATTTCAAAAGTTAACTTTAACAAAGCCAATGGTATAATTTTGGGTAGTGAAGGTAAAGGAATTCAACCAAGTGTATTAAAAATGTTGGATGTTACAGCTAAGATACCTATGGCTGGCGAAATTAATTCACTTAATGTATCAGTTGCTTGTGGAATGTTTCTATATGAAAATTTAAGACAAAAAAGCTAATTTAAATTGTTACTAGGTGAATTAGTAGTACTGTCGTCAAAGTGCCACTCTATATCTGTTGAGGCGTCAAAAAGTGTAGTCGAAGTATGATTATTTTCAGTTGAATCAATTGGGTTAAAGTTACCATGCTCATCGAATTGCTGCATAAATTCGATTTCAAAAGCTGTTTCTTCAACTTGTTTGGGTTTTTGTAATTCAACTTTTACCACTTCTGGCTTGATGAAATAACTGATGATAAATCCAATTATAAAACCAGATAAATGACCTTCCCATGATATGCCTGTTTTATATTTAGGAAATGTTCCCCAAACTAAACTACCGTAAACAAAAACAACTGTAAGAGCTAGTGCAATTAAGCGATAACTTTTAGATTTAATTCCGTTAAAAAAAAGAAAACTAGCTAAAAAATATATCAACCCACTTGCTCCTATATGATAAGATTCGCGACCAATAAGCCAAGTTAATATACCACAACAAAGATAACCTAACAACAAAACTGCTAGATGCTTTTGTTTATAAAAAAAGGCCAAAGCAGCGCTTAATATAACAATTGGAAAGCTATTACTATATAAATGATTAATGCCAGAATGTATAAACCCTGAAGTTAAAATACCTATTAAACCGTCAAAATTTCTTGGTAAAATCCCGAAATTGTTAAAATTTAGGTGATATCGTATTTCAATCCAGTATACAAACCATATAGCTAATAAAAGTAATACTGGTAAAAAAATAAAGCGATATCTTGAATAAAAATTCATACCATTAATATAGCAAAAAATCATCCAAACAGAATTGGATGTAAATCTGTCAGTAAAATTGTAATTTTATCGCATGAACAATACACCGTTAGCAGAAAGACTTAGACCAAAAAAGTTAGAGGATTTTCTTAACCAAGAGCATTTAGTCGGCATAAATGGCTCTGTTAAAAAATTGCTTGATAATAAGGTTTTACCATCATTAATTTTTTGGGGTCCACCAGGTGTTGGCAAAACAACATTAGCTAATATCATTGCTGAAACAACACAACGACAATTTTTTACGCTTTCAGCTATTAATAGTGGTGTTAAAGACGTTCGTGAGGTCATTGATAAGGCTAAACAAAATGCAGGATTGTTTACTTCGAGTCAAAATCCTATTTTATTTATAGATGAAATTCATCGTTTTAGTAAATCGCAACAAGACTCATTGTTATTAGCCGTAGAAAAAGGTTGGATTACACTGATTGGTGCCACAACTGAAAATCCAAGCTTTGAAGTTAATGCCGCACTACTCTCTAGATGCCAAGTCTATACTTTAAATGCTTTTAATCAAGAGAACTTGAAGCAATTACTTGATAAAGCAATTAAAACGGATAAAGTTTTAAACACAAAAGATATCTACATAAAAGAATATGAAGCTTTAATAGGTTTAAGTGGTTTTGACGCTCGAAAGCTCTTAAATAATTTTGAAATTGTAGTCAGTGCGCTTGACTCAAACCATACAATAGAAATCACTAACAATAAGGTTAATAATGTACTGCAACAAACCAGTTCACGATACGACAAAAATGGTGAACAACATTATGATGTAATATCAGCATTCATTAAATCTATACGTGGCAGTGATGTTAATGCGAGTGTTTATTGGCTAGCTCGTTTGTTAGATGGTGGCGAAGATGTTAAGTTTATTGCAAGAAGGTTAATTATTCTTGCCAGCGAAGACATAGGATTAGCAAATCCTACTGCATTAGTAATGGCGAACAACACTTTTCAGGCGGTTAACTCGGTCGGAATGCCAGAAGGCCGAATTATCTTGAGTCAATGTGTCATCTATTTAGCCAGTTCGCCCAAAAGTAATTCATGTTATGTAGCAATTAATAATGCAATGAAAGCAGTAAAGGAATATTTAAATGCTGAAGTCCCGCTTTCGTTAAGAAATGCACCTACCAAACTTATGAAGGATTTAGGTTATAGCAATAACTATAAATATGCTCATGACTATAAAAATAACTTTGTACAGCATGAGTTTATGCCAGAGTCGCTAAAAGGTAAGGGCTTTTATAAAGCAGGTAATAACTCTAAAGAGCTACAATTAAAGCAAAAGTTAAAACAACAATGGGGAAATAAATATGAGTTTTAAATCTTTTTAAATTCTATTGATTTGGTTGAGGAATTTGTTTGATTATTATCCCTATATTCAACAATGAGGTCTCCGTTAGGTTTAAAAAAGGCGGCTCCAAGAAAACTTTTGGCAGTAAATATATATGTACCTCGATCAGCTTTATCAAGTGTAGCAAATACAGACTGATCGGTTGAAGTAACTAATTTATAATTTTTACCATCTTCTATCAACCAATAAACTTGATCTTTATGCTTATAGTTGAGTTTTTTTGTAATATCTGTAATTTCATCAGATAAAGTCTCAGTTTGACTTGAATTAGAAGGAGTTGATTCTGAGCTCAATTGTTTAAGGTCGAGTTTTGTAAAACCTAGAAATGAATTCTTTAACGCTTCAGTATAAGAATCCTTAAATTTTTTCTTTCGACTTTCACCTACTTCTGAGGTATAGACCACTTGCCCATAACAATCTATCAAGTTAAATTGTAATCGCTTTCTCATAAATGAATCAATCTCATTAAGCTCAAATTTTAATAACTGGCAGGGTGATTTTAAAACTTCTAAAGGTAAGTCTTCGACATCCATATAAACTTCAAATCCTTTTTCTTGAAGTAGTACACGCGCTAAGATATTTAGTTGAAATTGGTTGTTTTCCTCAAAAAAACTGAATTTGTATGGAACTTCAACATAATTATAAGCATGATTATCTGTTTTTGGCTGAGCGTTTACAGAAAAACTTAATAGAGATATAAAACAGATGATAAGTAAGGATATTCTCATTATAAAATATTTTTTAATTCAGACAAACACTGTACTGACTCGCCTTCAAAGGTATCATCTTTTCCGAAAAAAATACTAGCCATACCAACTTTTTCGGCACCTTCAATATCAGCTTCTAAATTATCACCTATCATAACACTTTCACTACTTGATGCTTGAGCTAATTTTAATGCGTAGTTAAAGATTGCAGGATCGGGCTTTTTAACGCCAACATCTTCAGAAGTTGTAACAGTCTCAAAGAAATTTATAATTCGGGAAGATGTCATTTTACGGTATTGAACACCTCTAAAACCATTGGTGATTAAATGTAAGTGATAAGTTTCTTGTAAATGCTCTAAAACTTCAATGGCATAAGGAAACAGATGATTAAAATCTGATAAATGTTCGATGTATGACTCTGAAAGTGCAATAACTAAATTTGGCTCTGCTTTAAAATTTAAAACTTTAAAAGCTTCATTTAATCTTGCATACCGTAAATCTTCCTTAGAAATTTTATTTTCTCTAAATAACTTCCAATATTTTTCATTGATCGGCTCATATACTGGTAAAAACTCACTTAAATTAAGTTCAATGTTGTGTTTTTTAAAAATTGACTCAAAAGTTAAACCTGAATTTTTATTAAAATCCCAAAGTGTGTGGTCTAAATCGAAAAAGATATGTTTAAAAGGTTTCATTAAGAAAGTTTATCAAATAATTTAAATAACTTATTTTTTAGGTAATTTTGACTAAAATCTGCATTTGATACGACTAGATATAGTGGTAACCGATGTTTTTTTAATACCAGCTTTAATCTCATTAATTGCGCCTCAAGCCCACTGAAGTTAGCTTTTTCAAGTAATTTACTATTCATCACATAAGGTATGAGTTTTAGCTTTGATACTTGCTCTAAACTCAAATCATAAAAATAAAAAGGTGTGGCTGTACCAGCTCGATAACCAAGTTGATTAGGATAACCCATTGAGAAATCTCGCTGAATCTCAAGCTTATTTAAATATTCAAAAGTAGTAGGAAAATTAATACCGTAATTCTTAATGAGTGAAGAATTTAAATTTCTATTTACAATGGCTTGCCATCGTTTTTTCTCTTTACCAAGTATTTTTATATCATGAATAGCTTCGTAACCCGGTAAAATTCCTAATTGAGAATAATCTCCCATTGATTTTATTAACTTGTGATATATGCGCTTGTGATGACTGATACTTTTAGAGTTTCTAGTATAATTACTTAACTGAAAGAAAAAATGGGTTGAGATGTGATGCTTTCTTGAAAACAAAATTAATTCATCATAAACATCATATGGGTCTTTAGATAATCGTAATATAGATTTTATGCGGTAATAAATAGATTTAAATTTTAAGTTGAAAATATCACGAAAACTAGCACCAACAAGCCTCACAAATCCACGATGATTGTAGGCAAAAGCTTCAGCAATAGCAATATTTAGTTGAAGTGAGTATTTAGAAGTTGTAGCTTGCAGATTAAATTTTTTAGACAAAATTGCTTTAAATTGTGCTGCCCAAATTTCAACGACTGGAAGATGTAAAAACTGTTTTTGATAAGCTAAAGACTCTTCAAAAGGATAACATGAAAACTCATTTTTAACATGTGGTTGATACTCTTCATAACGACTCAATAGATAAAAGCTTGCTGAAAAAATATCAAATGGTAAATCACTATCGTTTGAAACTCTAAAAAAGCATGGAACATCTAGATCTTCCCAGGTCTCTACAATAATGCTAACATCTGAGATACCTTGTTCTTCAAGCAAACCAAATTGTTGAATAAATACTTCATTCCCCAACCTATTTTTTGCATAAGAAAACTTTACGCCTTGAAAGGCAATAAAATTTTCGACTTTTGATGTAAATTTAACTTTAAAACCTAGCAGCTCACCACAAATTTGATCAAAAATGTAATGCAATCGTGATGTATTTTGGGGAACATAAACTAGAATTTCCATAAACTAAATCAAAGCTTCATCTGCGAAACTAAAGTAAGATTTTTCTGTGATAATCAGGTGGTCAAGTAGTTTTATATCTAAAATTTTACCAGCTTGTTTTATTTTATCTGTTATTGATTTATCAGACTGACTTGGCTTCAACGTACCAGATGGATGATTATGAGCTAGAATAATACTAGTTGTGTTTTGTGCTATCGCTTTTTTAAATAATAAACGAGTGTCTACCATTGTACCTGTGATACCACCTTTACTTAAATGATATTTATGAATAATTTTATTAGAATTATTTAGCATTAGCACCCAAAACTCTTCATAATTTAACTCGCCAATAATCGGTTGCATAACTTCAAAAGCATCTTGACTAGAGGTGATTTTTTCTAACTCAAGCGCATCTTCCAAACGTCGACGCCTACCCAATTCTATCGCTGCTATCAAACTTATAGCTTTTGCTTCTCCGATTCCTTTAAATTGCATAAACTCTTCAACACTGGCTTTAGAAAGATGCTGTAACTTATGTTGATAACTTTGCAAAATACGCTGACAAAGCACAACAGCCGATTCGTTTCTATTGCCAGAGCCAATTATTATAGCGAGCAGTTCAGCATCAGATAAACTAGTTTTTCCTTTTGCCAACAGTTTTTCTCGAGGACGATCGTCTGCAGATAAAGATTTGATGCTTAAATTTGTAGTTTGGTTAGCTGTTTTCATTCTGATAATATAAATTGTGCAAAAAAAATTAAACCACCTCAACAAGAAGTTTCAACAGGCAACATCAAAACAAGTTGAAGCTATGATTAATTACTTTCCGTTAGCTGAAATAATTACAGCTAGAAAAGATACTATTTTAGTATCAGAAATTCCACTTTTATACACCAAAAATAAATTAATTGGCCATATTGCTAACTCGAATCCGCAGCTTGAACATTTTAAACAGAATCAAAAATTGAAAGTCATTTTTTGTGGACCACAAGCTTACATATCTCCTGAGTTATTTCAGACTGAAGAATTACCAACTTTCAATTTTGCACGCCTTCATATTGAAGGAGATATTTATTTGAAATCAACTGAAAGTATGCTACAAGATGTTAAACTTTTATACCAACATCTAGACACTTCAACTAGTGACTTGTTTCGATCACAACAAACTAAGATTAATAAACTTAGCCAATATATCACAGGTTTTAGTATTGATATTAAATCTATTGATTTCCGCTTTAAATTAAGTCAAGACAAATCAAAGCAACATCAGCTAACTGCCTTAAATGAACTAGAAACAGCTTCAATTGAGGCTATTCAAAAATATTTAGAGTGCTTTTTAAAATCTAACTTTCCAGTTGATTAGTAAATTTATCGAGGTCTAAACCACCATAATTCCCGCTACTCATCATTAGTAAGACATCATGCTTAAATTCTTTTAAGTCTAAAAAAGCCTTAAAATTTTCAGGGGATGTAAACACCTGTAAATCGTCTCGCCCAAAAGCTTCTAGGATGTCTTGTTTACCAAGTGTATCGAGCTGTTTAATTTCAACTGCCTTTGGTGAGTAAAACACAACTGCCTCATCGGCTTGATCTAAGGCATGCTTATATTCGGCCAAAAAATTCTGATTCAGGCTACTATAGGTGTGTAACTCTAAACAAGCGATAAGATGGCGCTTAGGATATTGCTTTTTAACTGCACTTGTTGTAGCTTTTACCTTAGATGGAGAATGCGCATAGTCTTTGTACAACGCAATTTTATCATTCTTAAATAAAAGCTCTAAACGTTTTGAAGCACCTTTAAAGCTTGCTATGGCTTCATAAAAATCATCTTCATCAATGCCCATGTGTTGGCAAATCCATTTAGCTCCAGCTAAGTTTTCTAAGTTGTGCTCACCAAAAATTTCAAGCGGTAAATCACCTTCTGGGGTTTCAATAAATGTATCTCCATCTTCAATTGAATAATTTGGAATTGTATAAGCATGTTTTCGGGTCGGTTTAGTGGCATTTTTAGCCAATTCGGCTAAAACAGGATCGTTTTCATTATAGACTAAAGTTGAGCCATTAGTCATCGTTTCTAAAAAAACCTCAAACTGTTTAACATAGTCTTCAAAAGTCGGGAATACATTAATATGATCCCAAGCAATACCACTTAACAAAGCAATATTGGGTTGATAAAGGTGAAATTTTGGCCGTAAGTCTATTGGTGAAGAAAGATACTCATCGCCTTCTAACAAAATAAAATCATTTTCCTGAGTTAAGTGAACAGAGTTTTCAAAACCATCTAGTTGCGCACCTAACATGTAATCTACTTCTCTATTATGGTAATGCAATACATGTAAAATCATGGCTGTAATAGTTGTTTTACCGTGAGAACCACCAATTACAACTCTAGTTTTTTGTTTTGAATGTTCAAATAAAAATTCAGGATAAGACATTATACTTAAACCTAAATCTTTAGCTTTTAAAAGTTCAGGATTATCAGGTTTTGCATGCATTCCAACAATAACAATATCTATGTCAGAGGTAATTTTGTCTGGAAACCAGCCATCTTGTGGTAAAAGTCCGACTGTTTTAAGTTTTGACCTTGATGGCTCAAAAATCTGGTCATCGCTTCCGGTAATTGTATCGCCTTTTTGATGTAAGGCAATAGCTAAACTGTGCATTGCACTACCGCCAATTGCTATAAAATGGATATGCATAGAATAATTTTATTTACAAAGTTAAATTTTATAAAGCTAATTTTGACTTAAGTTGATTTAATTTCAGTTTTTCTTTAGATGATAAGTTTTGAACTGATACTTGAGATAAAATTGACTTCAAATCTGAAGTTTGATAAGATGCTAAATCTTCAATTGAGTTGAGTTGAAAAATAAAATTTAAATGATTAGTAACATGGTATGCCTTTATAGCAGTTGAAACTAGTTGTTTGGTTTTGTTGAAATCTTTATATAACCCGATTAATTTTTCGAAACAAGTTTTTGATTTTCCGATAGCTACTGCTTTGGTGTAATATTTTTCTGCTTGGCTGAAGTTACCGTCATATGATTCAATATAACCTTTTGCTAGTGCGGCATCTACAGGACTTATAGTTTCAAGCTGGTTGGCATATTTATAGGCCGTTGATTTGCTTCCACCGATAATACCTGGCAATTCCATATAAAGTTGAACCAATGCCCAACGTGATTCTATATGTTTAGAGTCGAGTATGGTAGCTTTTTTTAAATGTAGCTTAACATCACCTAACAAAGTTAATGCCTTAAAACGGTTAACTGATTTGGCGTATAAACCTAAAGCACCACCATATCTAAAATGATATTCGGCATTATTAGGAAACTGTTTAACTAATACCTTATTAATTTCAGCTGCTTTTTCCCACTGCTCTAACCTCGCATAAGTTTGACCAAGCAGTACTCGACTTTCTACATTATCTTGATTATTTTTCAAATAATCTATAAGTAGTGTTTTAGCTTGTTTATAATTAGCCTCATCATAAGCTTGTTTAGCTTCAAATAATTGATTTTGTGACCAACTTTGAAAGCTTATAATAATAAAGATTACAAACCAAAAATATTTCATTTTTAATAACAGATAAACTAAATTTTTATAACAAATGTAAAACACTACTATTAATACAGTTTAAATATTAACTTTTTAATTCAGTTTTAATTTAAACTGCTTCGTTTGGCGTCAAATTTTAGAAAAATAAAAATCAGTATTAAAAATCCCCACAAACCTGAGCCTCCGTAACTAAAAAATGGTAAAGGAATTCCGACAGTAGGAAATAAGCCAATTACCATTGCAATGTTAACAAAGAAATGAAAAAATAAAATACCAATAACTGAATAACCAAAAACTCGGTTGAATTGCGATTTTTGTCGTTCTGCAAGATAATACAGTCTTAAAATAAGACAAGCAAACAGAAGAATGATGATACTTGAACCAATAAATCCCCATTCTTCACCAACAGTGCTAAAAATATAATCTGTATGCTGTTCTGGCACAAATTTACCTTGTGTTTGGGTACCTTTTAGCCAACCTTTTCCAGTTAAGCCACCACTACCTATCGCAACTTGACTTTGATATAAATTAAATGCAGAGCCTTTAATATCAACTTGATCACTTAATAAAACTTCAAATCGGTCTTGCTGATGAGGCAACAAAACATTATTAAATATATAACTTACAGAAAAAGAAAAACCAACCCCTAACAATCCGATAACTAAATACTTCCAAAGTTTTTTTCTTTTATTTTTATTCAGAATATATGCTAAAACTAAAATCAGAACTAGCACAACTGATACAATGATTCCTCCAAACTTTAACGTTAGAACAAATAGTATTGCAGCTGAAATTGAAATAGTTAAGTACCAATGCGGAAGACCTTCACGATACATTGGCAAAATAAATGAAGCATAAATTAGCGCACTGCCAGCATCTGGCTGTAACATAATTAGACCTACTGGTACGGCAATAATAAAAAAGGCCTTTAATTGGTATTTAAACAATTTTAAACTTACTTGTATTTCGCTTAAATATTTTGCCATTGCTAAAGATACAGCTGCTTTTACAAATTCTGCAGGCTGAATACTAAACGACCCAAACGAATACCAGGCAGTCTGGCCAGCAATTGTTTTACCAAAAAAGAGAACACCAACTAAAGATAGTATAGCCAATAAGTAAATAATACTTGCAAAGCGTTCATAGAATTTCACTTCAATAGAAGTGATAATAATAACAAGCAAAAAGCCTAAAGCAATAAATAAAATTTGTTTACCGTAAATAGCAGAAAAATCAAGTATATGAGCATTGGCTGAAGTTAATGTCGTAGAATAAATATTACCCCAGCCAAAACCTATAAGCAATGCTATAAGCATAATGCTTAACCAGTCTATCTGTAAAATTGTTTTTTGAGCACTCACTTTATTGACTGATTGTATCTAATTCTTTAGTTTTATATGGTTTTGCATATTCTTCTTCTAAGCTTTGGTTTAAAATCCATTGCTCTAAATCGGTTCGTTCAATCTTATCTTTTAGATATTTTTCGATCATCAAGCTTGAAATACGACCAGCGTAAGTTGAGCCATATCCTCCATTTTCAACGAAAACTGCAATTGCAATTTTAGGATCTTCTTTGGGAGCAAAAGCAACAAAAATAGAATGGTCTTCTAACTCGACAATCTTTCCATTAATTTTTGCTTTATTTTGAGCTGTTCCAGTTTTTCCACAAACTTCAATACCTGGAATTCTTAAAAACCGAGCTGTGCCGTAATTATACACATCGTGCATTCCTTCAATTATAGGCTCAAAATGTTCTTGATTTATAGTTGTAAATTGCTTCTCGGTATATTTAGGTTCAGTAATAGTTTTACCATCAATTTCTTTTAGGATATGAGGTTTATAAAACCAACCCCGATTAGCGATAGCCGCTGTAACATTAGCCAACTGAATTGGTGTTGTTAAAACTTCACCTTGACCAATAGCGTTGGAAAGTGTAGCGGTAGCGTACCATTTATATTTAGGGTAATTATATGCTCGGTTGTAATATTCTGCATCTGGCACTAATCCAGCTCTACCAACGGGTAAATCATATCCAAGAAAATTACCAAGGCCAAAACTTCTTAAATGCTTAGCCCACACATCAATTCCTTCTTGTGGTGTATCGAATTTTTCAATACTTCTTCGGTATATTTGAGCAAAATAGGTATTACAAGAATAGGCAATACCTGAAATTAAGGCTACTGGACTAGAATGTGCATGGCAGCCCATTCGTGCACCTCGACCATAAGTATAGCCACCATAACATTTAAAATTTTCTTCTACTTCTACAACATTTTCTTGTAAAGCAATCAAGCCTGTCAAAGCTTTAAATGGAGATCCAGGAGGATAAACCGCCTGTAAAGCTCGATTATAAAGTGGTTTTGAAATTGAATCGTAATATAAACGGGTAAAATTACGTGAGCGTTTACGTCCAACTAGCAAGTCTGGATCATAAGATGGAGCGGTTACTAAACTCAATATTTCACCCGATGAAGGTTGAATAGCCACGATACCACCGCGTTTATTTTTCATTAATAACTCACCATAAGCTTGTAATTCTGAATCTATCGTTAAAGTAATATCCTTTCCTTTTTGAGGTAAAGTGTCAAAAGCACCGTTTTTAAACGACTTAATATTTCTATTAAACCGATCTCTCAAAAAGTGTTTAACACCTCTTTGGCCTCTCAATTCTTCTTCATATTGCTGTTCAACACCTTGACGACCAATAAAATCACCTGATTGATAATAAGGATTTTTTGAGATATCACGATTGTTAACTTCAGCGATATAACCTAAGATATTAGAACTATGTTTGACATCATAATCACGCAAAGAACGTTTTTGAATAAAGAAGCCTTTATATTTATACATCTTTTCCTGAACATACGCGTACTCGCTTTTGGTGAGTTGCGGTGTAATGACTGAAGCCAATTTAGGTGAATAGATAAAAGCCTTTTTAATTTGTTCTTTTAGCCGCTCAGGTGTTAATTTTAATAAATTCGCGAGTTCAAGTGTATCAAATGACTCTAACTCATTTGGTATAACCATCACGTCGTAAGCAGGTTGATTACCAACTAAAAGTTTACCATTTCGATCATATATATAGCCTCTTTGCGGGTAATCAAAAACTTTTCTGATAGCAATATTTTTAGAAACATCATCATAAGAATCGTCTATTAACTGAATATAAACTAGACGTGCTAAAAATATTAAAGCCGTAATGCAAACTAGTAAAACAGGTAGTATTTTTCTCACTTAATTTGCTTTTGCAGAAGTTGAAGAATTAAAGTATTAACTAAAACACTTAACAAGGTTGATGTTATTAATTTTTTAAGAAACAATTGCCATAGGTTAATATTAAAAAATTCGAGTGAAAATAGAATGACGTGATGTAATAAAATTACTAAAAAGACGTAACTTATTTTCTTTAAAAAGACAGCATTGTTAATGCTTAAGGTTTGATAATCATAACTTAACCCAAAATTGAAATGTAATAATTGAGGCCTAAAATAGGCAATAACTAAGCTTGCCGTTGCATGCATTCCACCTGTATTTTGAAACATATCTATACTTAGCCCTAATAAGAATGCGAGAATTAAAGTCTGTATTCGATTAGCATGTGGTGGCTGCAAAATAATAAACAAAGGATACACAAAAGGAACAACATTATTTAGAATTATTAATTTATCAAAAATAAAGACCTGAGCTAATACAACACTGAGAAATAAAATGATATGATATAACCGATTATTCGCTTTCATTGTCGTCTTTATTTAGAGTACTTATAGCTTCGGTTTTGTTGTTTCGCTTTAAAATGTAAACTTTACCTAAATTAGTCATGTCATTAAAGAGTTTAACCTCTATTTCAAAATAGCCTTGAATTAATTCAAAATCTTGTATTGTACCAATGGGAAAGTTTTCTGGAAAAATAAACGATTTTCCACCTGTGATAATTGTATCTCCTATAGCTATTGGTGCTGATCGAGGAACATCTTTTAATTTTGCAACTTCAACTGAAACAGCATCCCAGGTTAAAGTTCCAAAATGATTAGACTTTTTCAGTTTAGCGTTTATTGAAATATTACGGTTTAAGATTGAAATAACTCGTGAAAAATTAGCTGAAGTATATTCTGTAATACCTATAATTCCTAAGCTTGAAAATACAGCGAGTTCATTGTCTATACTATCATTTGTGCCTTTATTTAACAGCAAGTAATTATCTGGATTATTATAGTTGTTAGAAACAACTTCTGCTGGTATAATTGTATAAAGGCTATCGTTTAAATTTAGATTTTGAGCTGTTTTAGGCTTTATTGTATCAAGTGGAAGTAATCCTTTTGAATTAAGTAGCCGTTCACGTAACAACTTGTTTTCTTGGTGTAAAACTTCATTTTGAGATTTTAAATTGAAGTATTCGCTAACCGAAGACTGTATGCTATAAATGTTAGCACTAATAAAGTTGGTTGAATTTACAAAGTTGGTATTTTGATATGTGTGAGCGTAAAACGTAAACCTTAAACCTGCAACTAGTAATAACAGAAATACTAAAAACACCTTATATTTAATAAGAAAATTAAGTATTTGCTGCATCTAATGGCTTATTCTTGAATTAACACTGGCTTAAAACGCTCTAAGTTTTTCAAAGTAATACCTGTTCCTCGAACAATTGCTCTTAATGGGTCTTCAGCAATATAAACCGGTAAATCTGTTTTTTGAGATAGACGCTTATCTAAACCTCTTAACATAGAACCACCGCCAGCTAAATAAATTCCCGTATTGTAAATATCAGCGGCAAGTTCTGGTGGTGTTTGAGAGAGTGTTTCCATAACAGCGTCTTCAATCCTTAAAATAGATTTATCTAGAGCTTTTGCTATTTCTCGAAAAGAAATTTCAACTTGTTTTGGTTTTCCTGTCAGTAAATCACGACCTTGAACATTCATATCTTCGGGAGTAGTTTCTAAATCTTCGGTTGCAGATCCAATCTGAATTTTAATTTTTTCAGCAGTACGCTCACCAATAAACAAGTTATGTTGTGTCCTCATGTAATAGATAATGTCATTGGTAAACACATCACCAGCGACCTTAACCGATTTATCGCAAACAATACCACCTAAAGCAATTACAGCTATTTCGGTGGTACCACCACCAATATCAACAATCATATTCCCTTTTGGCTGCATGATATCTACGCCAATACCTATTGCAGCTGCCATAGGTTCATGAATTAAATAAACTTCTTTGCCATTTACACGTTCAGCTGAATCTTTAACGGCTCGCATTTCAACCTCAGTTATACCACTTGGAATACAAATAACCATACGTAACGAAGGTGTAAACAAACGCTTTTTTAATGCAGGTATTTCTTTAATGAACATACTAATCATTTGTTCACTCGCTTCAAAATCTGCTATAACACCGTCTTTTAAAGGCCTTATGGTTTTAATATTTTCATGGGTTTTACCTTGCATCATTGCAGCTTCTTTACCTGCTGCAATAATTTTACCAGAAATTCGGTCACGAGCAACAATAGATGGGCTATCAACAACTACTTTATCATTATGGATGATAAGTGTGTTTGCTGTTCCTAAATCAATGGCTATATCTTCAGTTAAAAAATCAAAAAATCCCATGTGCTAATTATGTGTAATGTAAAGTTACGTATTAATGTTTAAAGTGTCTTGTGCCAGTCATTAACATTGTTAAATGATTCTCGTTACAATAATCAATGCTTAACTGGTCTTTAATTGAGCCACCTGGCTGAATAACTGAAGTTATACCTGCTTTATGAGCAATCTCTACACAATCTGGAAATGGAAAAAAAGCATCACTTGCCATAACGGCATCTTTAAGACTGAAATTAAATGATATTGCTTTATGAATGGCTTGGTTTAAGGCATCAACTCTTGAAGTTTGACCTGTCCCACTAGCTAAAAGTTGTTTATTTTTGGCAAGCACAATTGTATTAGATTTAGTGTGTTTACAAATTTTTGAAGCAAATAATAAATCTGTAATTTGTTCCTGAGTTGCTTCTTTATTAGTCACACAATTCAAATCTTCAATAGCGTCTGTTTTTAAATCTTTATCTTGTACTAAAACTCCATTTAAGCATGTTCTAACTGTAGGTTGCTTAAAATTAAATTGCTTTTGAACTAAAATAATTCGATTTTTCTTGCCTTTTAATGTTGATAAAGCTTCAGTTGAAAAACTCGGCGCAATAACAACCTCACAAAATAGTTGATGAATTTCTTTTGCGGTTTCCTGATTGATTTCTGTATTAGAAATCAATATTCCACCAAAAGCTGAAACAGGATCGCCAGCCAATGCATCTTTGTATGCTTCAGCGACAGTTGAACGTTGTGCTAAACCACAAGCGTTATTATGTTTTAAAATAGCAAAAGTTGGTGCTTCATTCTGAAATTCGGCCATTAAATTAACTGCGGCATCAACATCTAATAGGTTATTATATGACAATTCTTTACCATGCAATTGATCAAAAACCGAATTGAATTCACCAAAAAACTGGCCTTTTTGATGTGGATTTTCACCATACCTCAAAGTATTTCCATCTGTATAACTTTGTTTAAAAGCGTTAACGTGCCCGTTTCTATTTAAGTAATTAAAAATAGCAGTGTCGTAATGTGAGGAAATATTAAAAGCTTTGGCTGCAAAATTTTGTCTTGTTTCTAAATCAATTTCGCCATTTTGACTTTGTAGGAGTTCTAAAATTTCTACATAATCATTACGTGATGACACACACAAAGTGTCTTTAAAGTTTTTAGCAGCCGCGCGTATAAGAGAAATTCCGCCAATATCAATTTTTTCAATAATATCTTGTTCATTAGCACCAGAAGCCACAGTTGCCTCAAATGGGTATAAATCTACAATTACTAAATCGATTTGTGGTATATCATAAGATTGCATTTCATCTTGATCACTTTCAACCGACTGTCGGTTCAAAATTCCACCAAAAACCTTAGGATGTAAAGTTTTTACGCGACCACCCAAAATTGAAGGATATTCGGTCACAGACTCTACAGGTGTAACATCAATATCGAAAGATTTGATAAAGGTTTCGGTACCGCCTGTTGAATAGATTTTTACACCTATTTCATCTAAAAGTTTTACAATGGGTTCTAAACCATCTTTATGATAAACTGATATTAAGGCCGAGTTGATTTTTAGGGAAGCGCTCATAGTAAAAAATTAAGTTGCGAAAGTAAGATTTTAGCATAAAAAAATAAAGTAAAAAGCTCTAAAAAATCAAATTACTTTAAATACAAACGCTTTGATTTATAATCGATAACAGCTTTCGACTTCTCTAAAACATCTGCTCCCAAAATACCATGAACTTTTTCAGAATCGTGATTCTCTAAAGCTGTGTTTACATGTGATAAATCAAAAATAACTAATTTCATTTTCTTTTGTGTCCACTCGCCTATTTCAATTTTATTATCTTGAGACGACTTTGTTAACATATTACTTGCTCCTGCACCAGCTGCCCTAATGTCACTGTCTTCTGGCAGTAGTGAAAAGTAATCAGCAACAGCTAAATCTATGCAAGAACTCGATGCGCCTGTATCTAAAATAAAATCACCTGGAATTCCGTTAATTATAGCATTACAATGTAAATGACCTGTTGAAATAACTCCGAGCTTAACACTTGAATAGCCTTTAGATTCAAGGATTTTACGTAATGATGGCATTTTTAGAAATTTTTACAAATATAGACTTTCAAAATCAATAAATTTGCGCCATGAATTTTATAGACACGCACACACACTTATACGTTGAAGACTTTGATGAAGATATTGAAGCAGTTGTAAACCGAGCGCTCAAAAACAACATTACCAAATTTTGCCTACCAGCTATAGACTCAAAAACTTCTAAAGCTATGCTTGATTTACAATTGAAGTTTCCAGAAAATATGCACATCATGGCAGGCTTGCATCCTACATCAGTGAATAAAAATTACAACAAAGAACTTGAGCATGTTGAGCAACAACTTCAAAAACACAACTGTGTTGCTGTTGGCGAAATTGGCATTGATTTATATTGGGATCAGCGCTTTTTATGTGAACAACAAGATGCATTTAAAGCGCAAATTAAACTAGCAAAACAAAACAACTTACCTATCGTAATACATTGCAGAGAGGCTTTTGACGAAGTTTTTGAAGTTCTAGAGAGTGAAAAAAGTGATGATTTATTTGGCATTTTTCACTGTTTTACTGGAACATTAGAACAAGCTAAACGAGCAATCGATTTAAACATGAAAATAGGTCTTGGTGGTGTGCTGACCTTTAAAAATGGTAAGATTGACCAATACATGCATCTTATTGATTTAAAACATATAGTATTAGAAACTGATGCGCCGTATCTTGCGCCTAAACCCTATAGAGGCAAAAGAAATGAAAGTAGTTATCTTATTAAAGTTGCTGAAAAGCTAGCAGAAATTCATAACAGAAGTTTAGAAGAGATTGCTAAAATCACAACACAAAATGCAGAAGCCATATTTAAAATTTAAATAATGAGTCAACCGACTAAAATACTTTTAATATACACAGGCGGTACAATTGGCATGATTAAAGATCCTGTCACGAACTCCTTGAAGGCATTCAACTTTGACCAACTGCTATCTAATATTCCTGAATTAAAATTACTGAGTCACAAAATTAATACCCTTAGTTTTAAAAATCCAAAAGACTCTTCTGATTTTAACTGTGAAGACTACATCAACTTAGCAACTATAATTGAAGCTAATTATGAAAATTATGATGGTTTTGTAGTTTTACATGGTAGCGACACTATGTCTTACACTGCTTCAGCTATTTCATTTATGCTAGAAAATCTTACCAAGCCTGTTATATTTACAGGATCACAACTTCCGATAGGTGACTTACGAACTGATGCCAAAGAAAATTTAATTACAAGTATTCAAATTGCAGGGCTAAGAAAAGGAAGTAAAAGCTTAATTCAGGAAGTAGGCTTATACTTTGAGTATAAACTATATCGTGCTAACCGCACTACTAAAATTAACGCTGAACACTTTGAAGCCTTTTCATCACTCAATTTTCCAGCGATTATAGAGTCAGGAGTTAATCTTAATATTAATCATTCTAGTTTAATACAACAAAAACCAAAACAACTTAAAGTTCATAAAAAACTTGACAATAACATTATTATCATAAAAGTTTTTCCAGGGTTAAACGAGGCAACATTTAATCACTTAGTAAACACTCCAAACATTAAAGGCATTATTTTAGAAACTTTTGGTAGTGGAAATACCAAAACAGAAGATTGGTTTTTGAAAGTGATTAAAAAAGCAATCGACAATGGTATTCATGTGGTAAATATTACACAATGTAGCGGTGGAAGTGTAGAAATGGGAAAATACGCCACAAGCAAACATCTTTTAGAAGCTGGATTAATTGATGGGAAAGACATGACAACTGAAGCAGCTGTCGGCAAAATGATGTTTTTGCTTCCTAAAAAACTCGATAAAAATGTTTTTAAGACGATCTTTGAGACTAGTTTGAGAGGTGAAATGAAATAATTTAACGTCTTAATAATAAGCAGTTCACAATTTTTTTTGTTATTTGCTGTCAAAATTTGTTTATTTGAGGTTTTAAAGAGAAGTGACCGAGCGGTCGAAGGTGCACGCCTGGAAAGCGTGTGTTCTGATTGTATCAGAACCGAGGGTTCGAATCCCTTCTTCTCTGCAAAAAACTAAATATGTAATATAATTTAATCAATATATTTTAATAATTCTAAGACAAACAACAATGAAAAGATTATTTTCAATTTTAGCCATCTGTACAGCAATGGCTTTAGGTAATTTCAATGCACAAGCTGCTCAAAGTGATGTTGTAACCGAAAACATTACTGTAAACTTTGTTCAAGATGATACACAAGAAGGTGCATCTGAAGAAAGTGTAGGATTTCACCAAGAACTTAAAAAACGTTTTATCGAAGGTGGACCAACATTTATGGGCATCGTACTACTTTGTTTAATTCTTGGTTTAGCTATTGCATTTGAACGTATTATTTATTTAAACTTAGCAACAACAAACACTAAAAAATTAGCTCAAAAAGTAGAGGATGCTATGAATAGCGGTGGTGTTGAAGCAGCTAAAGAGGTTTGTAGAAATACAAGCGGTCCTGTGGCTTCAATTTATTATCAAGGTTTAGACCGAATGGATGAAGGCGTTGAAGCGGCTGAAAAAGCAGTTGTTGCTTATGGTGGCGTACAAATGGGACAACTTGAGAAAAATGTTTCTTGGGTATCTTTATTTATTGCACTTGCACCGATGCTTGGATTCATGGGTACTGTAATAGGTATGATTCAAGCCTTCGATAAAATTGAAGCAGCTGGTGATATGCAACCATCTTTAGTTGCAGGTGGTATTAAAGTAGCACTTTTAACTACTGTATTTGGTCTTATTGTGGCTATTATACTTCAAGTTTTTTATAACTATATCATCGCAAAAATTGATGCTATCGTTAATGACATGGAGGATGCTTCAATTACTTTAATTGATATGCTAGTAGCTCATAAAAATAAATAATATCAACAATGAATAAAATCACAAACATATTTAAAATAATAGTTGGTGTAGTTGGCGCAATTTTATTTTTGCGTGTATTCTATACTGGTGACGATGTAATTGAAGCTGATGCTTCATTACAAGACTCTGTTCTTGCACCACTAATGTATGTATCTTACATTATTTTAGCCCTTGGAGTTGTATTTACACTGCTTTTCTCTATTAAATCCTTATTTACTGGAAATGTCGTAAAAACACTAATTTCTTTAGGTATATTAGTTGTAGTTTTAATTATCTCATACGCTATGGCTAATGGTGTTGAGACACCAATGCGAGATGGTGAAGTCCTTTCTACAAGTGGCTCTAGATGGGTTGGCACAGGTTTAAACGCATTTTATATATTAGCTGTTTTAGCAGTTGGTGCTATGCTTGTTTCAAGTGTTAAAAAACTAATTACTAGATAATTATGGCAAAAAGAAATGCACCAGAAGTTAATGCAGGATCGATGGCTGACATCGCATTCTTACTGCTTATCTTTTTCTTAGTGACAACAACTATAGAAACAGATAGTGGTATTAGCAGAAAACTTCCTCCAATTGAAGAGAACAAACAAGATCCGCCACCACTTAAAGAAAAAAATATCTTTATAGTTTTAGTTAACGCTAATGAAGAAATTTTTGTAGATCATCACATCGTTAAAGAAAATCCGATGAAGTTAGAAGATTTACGTGCAAAAGCCGTTGAGTTTTTAGACAATGGTGGTGGCACCGGAGACGAGGCTTGCAACTATTGTCAAGGTTCTGGTGATCCTGATTCATCAGATAACCCCGTAAAGGCGGTCATATCTTTGCAAAATGACAGATTAACTGAGTATGGAACCTACATTGCCGTTCAAAATGAGCTTGTTGCTGCTTATAATCAGTTAAGAAACCGAGAAGCTCAACGTCTCTATAAAGTTGACTTTACTGAGATGGAAAAAGCCTTTAAAGATCCTAACTATACAGGTGATAAAGACAAGCTTAAGGAAAAAATCGAAAAGATTAAGGACATGTACCCTCAAAAGTTATCTGAGGCTGAACCAAAAAAATAGTCTAAAAACATAATATAATATGTCAAAATTTAAAAAAAATAAAGGTGGTGGAACACCTGGAATTTCGACGGCATCTTTGCCTGATATTGTTTTTATGCTACTATTCTTTTTCATGGTTGTAACTGTTATGCGTGATACTAGTCTGAAGGTAAAAAATGTTTTACCATTTGCTGATCAAGTTGAAAAACTTGAAAAGAAAGATTTAGTTATGTATATCTATGCTGGGAAACCTTCTCCTCGATATCAAGATCAATACGGTACAGAGGCAAGAGTACAGCTAAACGACAACTATGCAAAAATTAGTGATATACAGCAATTCATTTATCAAGAAAGACAAAGCAAACGAGAAGAGCTTGTTAAATACTTAATAACTGCCCTAAAAGTTGATAAGGAAACCAATATGGGATTAGTTTCTGATATTAAACAAGAATTACGTAAAGCGGAAGCTTTAAAAATAAATTATACAACTAAACAAGGTGATGCATCACTTAATTTAGAATAGATCATAAAATTTATTTGTCAGATTATTAAATAAAACATCCAGTAACTTGGATGTTTTATTTATTTAAACCTATTTTAGTTTGATGAAATATGCGCTTTTGTTATTAATCATATCGTTAACAGCAGAAAATATTGCTCAAACGGTAAATATAGAATCAGATTCAATTACTGAAAATAAAAAATCGTTTTACAGAGAAGATCAATTTTATGCTGGCATTAGCTTTAACTTGTTAACTAAACTTAATAATGATGTTAACCAATCAGGTTTTTCAGGAAGTTTTGATTTAGGATTTATACGCGATTTCCCATTAAATAAAAACTCTACTTTAGCACTTGGACTTGGTGCAGGCATAAACATCAATACTTATAACCAAAATGTATTTTTTGGTGAAACTTCAAGCGGTAACGATATTATAACAGTACTAAATACATCTGTAGACTATTCTACAAATAAGTTTTCTACACATGTTTTAGAGTTTCCCATTCAATTAAGGTGGAGAACATCTACCAGTGAAGATTATGCCTTTTGGAGAATTTACGCAGGAGCAAAAATTGGTTACGTTTATTATTTTAAGTCAACTTTTGAGCAAGAAAACAACACAGTTATCCAAACAGATTTAAATGCCCTCAACAGGTTTAGAACTTCAGCATTTCTTTCATTTGGTTATAACATTGTTAACATTCAAATTCAATATGATTTGAATCCATTATTTGATGGTAGATTTTCAGATTCAGAGTCAAAAATTGGAATTAACCCTCTTAGATTAGGTTTTATATTTTACATTTTATAAATGTAAAATAAAGGAATTATAAGTTGAGTTGCTAAGCCTAGTAAAACTCCAATTAATACTTCAGCAAAAGTATGTGCTTTTAAATATAACCGCATACTTGAAACAATGCCTGTACCTAATAATAAAGCACTTATGTAAAAAGATAGACGCAATTCAAAATTATGACTGAGGTATATCATAAAAAAAGACAAAGAGCTTAAGCCTAATGTATGCAAACTAATTTTAAACTTAAATAATAAACCTAAAAAGCAAATAATTCCTGAAAATAATAAAGCCCAAAAAAAATAAAATAAATGCTTGTAATTGTAGATATCAAAAATATAATTTATCACTATTAAATCTATCATTAAAAAAAACAACAACGGTAATTTACGTTCATTATAAGTAGGTAACTTAAAAGATGAAATTAATTTTATGCTTTTCATAATGAACAAAAACACTATCGGAATAAATATAGTTAAAATAGCTGTCGCTAGAATTTTAGCATAAACAATTGGTTTTTGATAAAAATCTGGGAATAAATAAAAAAATAAGGCAACAGCTAATGTAGGAATAAAAATAGGATGACAAATAACAGAAATAATTGAAGCAAATTTTCTCATATTTCTTTTCGCAATCTTGCCACAGGAATATCTAATTGTTCTCGATATTTAGCAACAGTTCGTCTTGCTATAGGATAACCTTTTTCTTTTAGCAATTCAGTTAATTTTGCATCTGTATAAGGCTTTTTCTTGTTTTCTTTATCTACAACAGACTCTAATATATTTTTAATTTCACGCGTTGAAACGTCAATACCTTGATCATTTTTCATTGATTCAGAAAAAAACTCTTTAATTAAAAAAGTACCATATGGTGTATCGACGTACTTAGAGTTTGCCACACGAGAAACTGTACTGATATCCATATCAATTTTTTCAGCGATGTCTTTAAGAATCATCGGTTTTATATCTGTCTCGTCACCACTTAAAAAATAATCTTTTTGATAATTCATAATAGCAGTCATGGTAGAAATTAGGGTATGTTGTCGTTGCTTAATGGCATCTATAAACCACTTTGCCGAATCTAATTTTTGTTTTATAAACAAAACCGCTTCTTTTTGAGATTTAGATTTATTGTTAGACTCTTTATAAGCTTTAAGCATATTTGCATATTCGTGAGAAACGTGCATTTCTGGTGCATTTCTACCGTTTAAAGTAAGCTCTAACTCACCATTTTTAATTCGAATGGTAAAATCTGGTATAACATGTTCGACTATTCGTGTGTTTGAACTGTAAGACGCGCCTGGCTTAGGGTTTAAATGTTCAATAACTTCAATAGCAGATTTAAGCTCTTCTTCAGAAACTGAAAACTTAGTTATCAATTTTTCATAGTGCTTTTTCGAAAACATATTGAAGGCTTCATTAACAATTTGCTTAGCTAAATCAACTTCTTTTGAAGATGTTTTACGCTCTAACTGAAGACTTAAGCACTCTTGCAAATCTCTTGAACAAACACCTGCTGGATCTAGCGTTTGTACTATGTTTAATACGCTTAAAACATGATTTTCACTGGTAAAAATATTTTGAGTAAAGGCTAGATCATCTACAATATCAATTAATTTACGCCTCAAATATCCTGAACTATCAACACTTCCTATGAGAAATTCAGCGATTAGCATATCTTCTTCATTTAAGTTAATTGTATGCAACTGATTTTTGAGATATTGTGTAAAAGATATTCCTGAAGCATAAGGGATTTGGTTGTCTTCTGAATCTTTAGAGTAATTGTTAGCTTTTAACTTGTAACTTGGAATTTCATCGTCACTTAAATAATCATCAACATCAAATTCAGTTTCTATAACTTCAGAATCATTATCATATTCTTCATTTTTAAACTCATCATCTTCATATTCATCTTTTCCAGATTCAAGCGCTGGATTCTCTTCTAACTCGTTTCGCAATCGCTGTTCAAAGGCAACTGTAGGCAACTGTATCAACTTCATCAACTGAATTTGTTGCGGTGATAGCTTTTGAGATAATTTTAAATTGAGTTGCTGTTTGAGCATGTTATAAGATTAATTTAGTTCTATAAATTTAGTGAATTTTTTAGGTAAATCAATATTGATTTTTCTTAATTGCTTACAGAATGGATGAAAAAACTCTAATTGAAATGACTGTAAATATAAACCTTGGTGGGCTAATTTAGTACAAAAATCGCCTTGATACAACTGATCACCAAGTATGGGATGTTGTATGAATTGAAGGTGTTTCCTGAGTTGATGTGTTCGACCTGTAATTGGGGTGAGATGTAATAAACTAAAGTACTGAGATTGTATTACTCTAGAGTCTTCAACTGAAATGATGGTTTTTGCTTGGTGCGTATCAATTGGTTCATTAATTTCAATTGTTTTTTCGGAAAACCCACCAAAACAAATTGCCCTATAGCATTTTTTAATCTCTTGATTTTGAAAAGCTTTTGACAGTAGTGATTTGGCTTGAATTGTTTTAGCTACAAGCAGTAGACCTTGTGTTTGATTATCTAAGCGATGAACAGGTACAGGAAAATTTAGAGCATCTGGTAAGTCACTTTTTTTAAGATTAAATGGCAACGCACGCTCTATAGTTTTAAAATAATTCCCGTTAGTTGGAAAACCAGCAGGCTTATTAATTACCGCTAAAAAATGGTCTTCATATACAACTTCTATTTTAAGCCTAAAGACTTTTGGAGAAGCGTTTTCTGTAGAAATATAGCTAATCAGCATACCATTTTCAAGCCAAGTGGCTGTTGAAGCTGGCTGATGATTAATCAGGATTTGTTTGCGTTTAATTGCTTTTTTTAAAGCCGACTTTGTTGAAATATAATTAAAGTTTGTTAAGGCATAATCTTGTAAACGCGTTGGTAATTTTAAGCACTTAACTTGATGTTCTTCAATAAGATTCAAACTAAAAATCAGCGTTTTGTGGGGTTCTAGGATAAGGAATCACATCACGAATATTGCCCATACCAGTTGCAAACAATACGAGTCGTTCAAAACCTAAACCGAAACCTGAATGTACGCATGTGCCAAACTTACGTGTTTCTAGATACCACCAAAGTTCATCTTGATCTACATTGAGTTCTTGCATTTTTGATTTTAGGACATCAAAACGTTCTTCTCGTTGTGAGCCACCAACAATTTCACCAATACCAGGAAATAATATATCCATGGCACGAACTGTTTTTTGATCATCGTTTAGTCGCATATAAAAGGCCTTTATTTTAGCTGGATAATCGAATAAAATTACTGGACACTTAAAGTGTTTTTCAACTAGAAAACGCTCGTGCTCACTTTGTAAATCTGCGCCCCATTCTTCAATAATGTAATCGAATTTTTTCTTTTTATTAGGTTTTGAGTTTTTAAGAATATCGATCGCTTCAGTATAACTCACTCGCTTAAATTGATTATTAATGACAAAGTCTAATTTTTCACGCAACGGCATTGGTGAGCGATCTTTTTCAGGCTTAGATTTTTCTTCTTGTAAAAGGCGCTGTTCTAAAAACTCTAAATCGTCTTGGCAATTTTCAGTAATATATTTTAAAACGTGTTTAATAAAATCTTCTGCCAAGTCCATATTACCATCTAAATCACAGAAGGCCATTTCTGGTTCAATCATCCAAAATTCAGCTAAGTGACGTGATGTATTTGAATTTTCAGCTCTAAATGTAGGCCCAAATGTGTACACATTCCCTAAACCTAAAGCGTAAGTTTCAGCTTCAAGCTGGCCGCTAACTGTTAAGTTGGTTTCTTTTCCAAAAAAGTCTTGTTTATAATCAATCTCTCCTGTTTTAGTTTGAGGAGCATTTTTTAAGTCTAAATTGGTTACTTTAAACATTTCGCCAGCACCTTCGGCATCACTACCTGTAATAATTGGTGTATTAACATAAAAAAAGCCATTAGAGTTAAAGTAATCGTGCACTGCATAAGACAGTTTGGCTCTTATTCGCATAATCGCTCCAAATGTATTTGTACGAACTCTAAGATGGGCTTGTTCTCTTAGCTTTTCAAGACTATGACGCTTTGGCTGTAGTATGGTTTTTTTAACTTCATCAGTATCTGCAAGTCCTAAAATATCAACCTCAGAAACTTCAACTTCTACCGATTGACCTTTGCCTTCGCTTTCTTTTAAAACGCCAGAAACTCTAATAGCAGAACCAATTGTAATTTGACTTAAAAGTGTTTTATCAAAATTTTCAAAATCAACAACGCATTGCAAGTTTTTAAGTGTTGAGCCATCATTTAATGCAATAAATCGATTACTTCTAAATGATTTTACCCAACCATATACATTATAATCTTGATGTAAATTAGGTGATGATAATATACTTGCTATCGTTGACTTCATATCTATTTTTTTAGAGAAAGCAAATATAAATCTTATTGTAGGCTTTTAAAACTTTTGCTGTGAATAATCAAACCAAATTTAAATCTAAATAATGATTAAAATTTACCTTCAAATTAAAAAACTAGAAGCTGTCTTTTAAATTTTAAGAAAAAAAACTTAAAAAAAGTGGAAAATATACCTAATACTAGGTATTGATTTATAAAAGGTTAGTATTTACTTTTATAAAAGTTAAAAGTTCTAACCAAACTAATTTGAAATAGCTTTTGTAAATTAATGAGGTAAAACTTACTGTAGTATTATAACAAGTAATTGTTTTAGTACATTAAAATTACTTCATGTTGTTAAGTAAATTGGGGAATTGCTTACAACAACAATCCAGCCTTCGGGCTGGATTTTGTTTTTATTTAAGGATACAAAACTTTACAGACGTTTAGATTTTAAACTGAACACTAAAGTTAAATGATATAAGTAATTAATATACTTATTAATTAATCATCGTCATCTTCATCTATAATCTGTAAGTGTGGTTTCTTCATCGTTTCTTTATTGGCTATACTTCGCTCTAAAGAAAGTAATAACGACGGCAAGAGTAATAAATTTGCCAACATCGCAAATAACAAGGTTGCAGAAACTAAACCACCTAAGGCAACTGTACCACCAAAACTAGAAATCATAAAAACAGAAAATCCAAAAAACAATACAATAGATGTGTAAAACATACTAACTGCTGTTTCGCGTAATGATGGATAAACCGAACGTCTTATTTTCCAGTTATTGGCTTTTAATTCTTGCCTATACTTTGCTAAAAAGTGTATGGTGTCGTCAACACTTATACCAAATGCTATGCTAAATACAAGTATGGTAGATGGTTTTATAGGAATGCCTATAAAACCCATCATTCCAGCTGTCATGATTAAAGGCAATAAATTTGGAATTAAAGAAATAATAATCATTCTAAACGATCTAAACATCCAAGCCATGAATATGGCGATTAACACAACAGCTAAACCTAAAGATAATATTAAGTTATTAACTAAATAATAAGTTCCTTTTTGATAGATGAGAGCTTTACCGGTTAATGTCACCTCATAACGATCTTTAGGGAATAACTTATCAATTTCAGGTTGCAAGCGATTTTCAATTTGCTCAATTTCATCTGTACCAATATCTTTCATGAATATAGTCATCCTAGCATATCGACCTGTTGAATCTACATATGAAGTAATACCATCTTCTGAATTAGATAAGCTTTTAAAATATGGCATCATAAAATTTCGTTCAGCTCGCGTTGGCAATTGGTAGTATTTGTCATTACCATTATAATAAGCTTGTTTGGCAAATTTGGCTAGATTAACCACCGAAATTGGTTTTGATAATTCTTCAATCTCAAGAATTTCAGACTCTAAAGCATCCATTTTTTGAAGAGTTGAAAGCTTAACAACACCATTTTTACGATTCGTATTGATTAGGATCTCAAGCGGTAAAACACCATCAAACTCTTTTTCAAAAAATTTAATTTCTTTAAAAAATTCAGCTTGTTGCGGCATGTCTTCAAGCAGACTGCCAGAAACGCGAATCTTGTAAATTCCTATAATGCTTAAAACTAAAATAAATACAGCCATAAAATAAATGGCAACTCTATGATGTTTAACCATTTTCACCATCCACTCTACAAAACCTTCAATCCAATGTTTACCTAAATGTTTTAAATGCTTTTCTTTAGGTGAAGGCATGTAGCTATAAATAATAGGAATAATAAATAGACTAAGTAAAAATATAGCAACAATATTTATAGAAGCTAAAACACCAAACTCTACTAACAACTCACTTTGAGTAAAAATAAAGGTCGCAAAGCCAGAAGCTGTTGTCAAGTTAGTCATTAAGGTTGCATTACCCACTTTGGTAATAACACGTTGAAGTGACTTGGCTTTATTACCATGTTTTTTGATTTCTTGCTGATATTTATTTATTAAGAAGATACAATTTGGTATGCCAATAATTATAATAAGTGGCGGAATTACAGCGGTTAATACGGTAATTTCATATCCTATTAGACCAATAAAACCAAAAGCCCACATAACACCAATTACAACTGTAAACATCGCTATTAAAGTGGCTCTAAATGATCTGAAAAAGAAAAAGAATATAAAAGAAGTTACTAATAAAGCGGCAAGAACAAACCATTGTATTTCATCAACAATATTTTGAGAATTTAAGGTTCTAATGTATGGCATTCCTGAAACTTTGAGATCTTTATTGTTAGATGTCTCAAAGTGTTCTATTAAAGGTTGAAGTTTTTGGATTATAAATTCTTTTCTAGCTTTATTATCAACAACGCTGTCTTTCAAATAAACAGCTGTTTGAACTGTTTGTGTCTTGGAGTTAAACACTAAACCTTCATAAAAAGGATAGTTATTAAATAATTGATTTCTGTATTTAGTAAGTCGATCGGCTGATAGTTTTGATAAGCTATCACTTAAAATAGGCGTAAATTCAAATCGCTTAGGGTTTTCATTCTTAGATAAAGTCATCAAGTTATGAATCCCTAAGACAGATTCAACCTCATCGAAACTTTCTAATTCTAAGGCAAGATTTCTCCATTTTGTAAAACCTTCAACTGTAAATAAGCTTGAATCTTGTGTTGCTATAGTAACTAGGTTACCATCATTTCCAAAAATGGTTTCAAAGCTTTTATACTGTAAATTAATTTCAGCATCATCAGGAAGTAAATTGGCTTCGGTGTAAGAAAAACGCATATTTTTCCACTGGAAAGCTAATAAAATAGTACAAATGGTTATTAAGCTAATTATTAAGATACGATTTCTTAAAATAGCACCGGCAATTGTATTCCAAAACCCAAAGCTAAATAGCTTTTGCATAATCAATATTTAGAGTTTGCAAATGTAAAAAACCATTGCTTATTTCAAACTTAAAATCAAAGCTTTAGATAAAAGGTAAACTTAAAGGATAGGTTGTCTTCAAAAACAGGTAAGTGATATGCACCATAACGATAAGCAAAACTCAAACCAAAACCGTAAAGTATATTATTTAATTCAAAACCAGCTTCGTTATACAGCTCGTTTAGTGTATTAAAATTAACGAGTTGATGTTGCTCTATTTCGCTAAAACCACCTATTGCATGCCGACTTATCAAAACTAATTGCGGTTGCGATAAGTTTGAGAACTTAAATTTATTGAATCTATGTTTAACATGTAAGGTTGCTTGTCGTGTATTGAAAAATTCGTTAAAATACATTGTTTCAAAACTTTTTACACCTGCTACCGAAAATCGATTTATAATATTTTCTTTGTTAGGGCTGTTGGGAAATGCATGAAAAACATGGGTTATTGGAATGTCTCCAAAACCAATATTTCCTTCTAGTGTAAATTCTGTTTGTTGTCCATTTACATATCTTTGATTTAAGCTAGCTTTTGCGCTAACTTTAGTAAAATTGAAATCGCCTTCTAACAAATTTGCAAAGCTTTGTTCAACTTGAGCACTAATAGATGGCGAATTTTCTTGTGCTAAATATATTCGATTATCAAGCGCTATATTTTTAGAGTTAGGCATCCAGCGTAAACTTAATTTAGCTGTAGAGAGACTATAATTTTCAAAAATACCGTCGGAAGTTCTAAATGAGTAAGAACGTGTTTGATCTATATCAGTTTTTTCAAGTCTCAACTCACTTAGTAACTGTGGCGTAAAATTATGTTGTAGACTTAAGCCTAATTTTTCGTACTGATAGAAATAGGTAATATTAACTAAACGTGGTTCAAAAATTGAATACACACGCTGATCTGTTAAATATGCATTTGTGCCAACTTCTTTAATATCATTCTCGTAATGTAAATTAAACCATGTATTAGTAGGTTTATTTAAATTTAGGCCACCACTAAAACCATACTTAAAGCTTGTATCTTTAGTACCATAAGCAGAATAAGCTCCTAGCCTAAACCAATCAGAAAATTGTTGATTGGTCTGCAAACCTAAACCTAATCTAAAGCCTTCATAATTATTAACTTTAATTAAACGTGTTAAATCAACATCTAAAAATTCAATCGGTAAAAAGCCTTGTTCGAATGCGTTGATTCGCCTTATTCGACCATTTAAATTTTGATTTTCAATATATTGATTTAGTGCCAATGGTTGGTTGGGTGGTTGTGATAAAAACAAATTTGCAAGACTCTGCCAATTCGTTTCATCAAGGAATGCTTTTTTGGCTCTATAGTAAGTGTTTACTAATTTCATATTTTGAGAGTTAGGCAACTCAAGCTGAGATGTATAAAGCCTATAAAAATTAAGTTGCGCATATTCTGATGAATCTGATAGCCTAGATTGAATTAACCCAAAATTTAAACCTCCACCAAAAAAAGAAAGTTTTTGACCTCCTTCACCACCAGAAATTTTTAAATTTTGAGACACAGGCCATTTCTTTTCCCTATCAAACTGTACTCTTGTCCAAGCCTTATAGCTGCTGCGATTTAATAAAACTACATCTGAGATTGAATGATGTTGTAAATCAATAATAACGTAACCTTCCCAGTCAGAAATTTTCTGGCTTGACTTAAAATAGAACACAACAAAATTTGGCTTCGAGACTACTTGAAAAAAATCATAGCCTTTATAACGCTTGTTACCAATCGGAGAAAAAACCTGCTGAGAGAAAACTTCTAAATAAGCTTTAAACATATTAAAACTCAACACTTCACGACTAAGCATTTTTTGGTTAACTTTTTCAAAACCGTTTAAATCAATCTCTTCAATTTCAACTGTAGTTGAATTTTTAAAAACGTTTAAACGGCTTGATTTTCGTAAATCGAAGCTTGGTGTAGTTGAGTTATTGGGAATTATTTTGGTTCGTTCATAGGTTTTAGCTGAAAAACCTCTAAGACGAGTTTGACTAATAATACTATCTAATAGGTTTTTTTGCGTTAGCGATATTGGATTTAGTTGAACTTTCTGCTCAAGTTGAAGTTGAGCATTTTTATGCAGTAAAAATGAAGTTGAATGGAAATTAGGTGCAAATACTTCTACCGAATCAGTTGTATTAGAAAAAACAAAACCACCATTGGCATTTTGTATAAAAACCTGTTGGTGGTTGTAAGCAATTGCATTATATATTGATTGATCTTCAGCATTAAAAACACATATTGAATCTATTTTATGCTGAGCAAGCATTAAGCTTACTTGACAAAGACCAATAAAGAAGCAAATTATTTTCAATAAAGTAAACTAAGTAACAGTTAAACTGTCATGATTTCTTTTTCTTTAGCCGCATAGATATTATCTATTCTAGCGACAAACTTATCAGTTAGCTTTTGAACATCATCTTCTAAGTCTTTTTGCGTATCTTCAGGTAGGTCTAGTTTTTTCAAATCAGCTAAAGCACTTCGACGGTCATTCCTAACACCAACCTTAGCTTCTTCGGCCTCAGCTTTAGCTTGTTTAGCCAGTTGTTGACGGCGTTCCTCAGTTAATGGCGGTACATTTATAATAACGTTGTTACCATTATTTGAGGGATTAAATCCTAAATTAGCATTTTGAATACCTTTTTCTATTTCAGGAATTAAGCCTTTCTCAAAAGGCTGAATTGACAATGTTCTAGCATCAGGTGTGTTAATATTACTAACCTGACTTAAAGGTGTTTGCGAGCCATAATACTCGACCATTACAGAATTTAGCATGGTTGGGTTTGCTTTTCCAGCTCTAATATTAATCAATTGCTTTTCTAAGTGCTTTATAGCATTTTGCATAGCTTCTTCTGCGCTATCCAAAATAAAATCTACATCTTCATTCATATGTAATAATTAAATTATAGATTAACTTTTGTTCCTATGTTTTCTCCTGAGACAACTTTAAATAGGTTGCCTCTCGTATTCATATCGAATACGATAATTGGTAATTCATTTTCTTGACTTAAAGTAAATGCTGTCGTATCCATTACTTTAAGACCTTTTTTGAGCACATCTTCAAAAGTGATAAAATCAAATTTTGTAGCATTTTGATTCTGCTCGGGATCTTCAGTGTAAATACCATCAACACGTGTTCCTTTTAAAATAACATCAGCTTCAATTTCGATTGCCCGTAAAACAGCTGCTGAATCGGTTGTAAAATATGGATTTCCAGTACCTCCACCGAAAATTACTACGCGGCCTTTTTCAAGATGTCTCATAGCTTTACGTCTTATAAAAGGTTCTGCAACTTCATTAATTTTGATGGCAGATTGTAATCGGGTTTGAATCCCGTTATTTTCGCAAGCACTTTGCAAGGCTAAACCATTAATAACCGTAGCTAACATTCCCATATGATCGCCTTGAACACGATCCATTCCTTTACTTGCACCAGCAACACCTCTAAATATATTTCCACCACCTATAACGATAGCTACTTCTACGCCTTTCTCTACAAGTGTTTTAATTTCTTTTGCATAGTCGTTCAAACGTTCAGGATCAATACCGTATTGACGATTTCCCATTAGTGCTTCTCCTGACAATTTAAGTAAAACTCGTTTGTAATGCATAATTCTGGATATTGTTTTGCAAATATAGGTATTATAGGATTTGATTTTACATTCGAAGTTTACTTTTTGAATAACTAAGTGAAACAAAAAAGCCAACTAATAAAATTAATTGGCTTTTAAAACTAAGTTATAAATTATTTTACCCTAAGGCAACACGCTCAAATGCAACTACCTCAGCATCTTTACCAAGATTAGCTTTGACGTGATCTGAAACAGAAATTTTGTTATCTTTGATAAATGCTTGATTAACTAAAGTATTGTCTTTAAAGAAACGTTTAAGTTTTCCTTGAGCAATTTTGTCTAACATATCTTCAGGCTTACCTTCCTGACGTAATTGGTCTTTAGCTATTTCGATTTCTTTTTGGATTGTTGCTTCATCAACACCATCTTGATTTAATGCAACTGGGTTCATAGCGGCTGCTTGCATAGAAACATCCTTAGCAACTTCCTCTGCCTGATCTCCAGCTGTTGATAAGCCTGTTAAAACAGCAATTTTATTACCAGCGTGAATGTAAGAACCAACAAAAGGAGCTTCTAAAGTTTTGAAAGCACCAATTTCAAGTTTCTCTCCAATAACACCTGTTTGTTCAATTAATTTTTCTTCAACTGTTAAGCCTTTAAAATCTTGTTTTAATAACTCTTCTTTAGAAGATGTATTCAATGCAAGTTCAGCTAATTCTGTAGCTAATTCAACAAAGCTGTCGTTTTTTGCAACAAAATCAGTTTCGCAATTAAGTGAAACTATAACACCTTTAGATGCATCGGCATTAACTTTGGCGATAACAGCACCTTCAGATGAATCTCTGTCGGCTCTTTTAGCAGCAACTTTTTGACCTTTTTTACGAAGCACTTCGATTGCTGTATCAAAGTCACCTTCAGCTTCAACTAAAGCTTTTTTACAGTCCATCATACCAGCGCCAGTGGCTTTTCTTAATTTATTTACTTCTGCAGCAGTTATTTTTGACATAACGTAATTTTTAATTTTAATGTGAAAGTCGTTTGAAATTTTGACAAATCAAACGACTTTATAATATGATAGTAATTTACTTACAAAGAATTAAGATTCTTTAGTTTCATCAGACTTTGCAGCTTCTTTTTTTGCCTCTTCTTTTTCTACTTCGGCTTTTTTAGCTTCAGCTGCTTTCTTGGCTTCAGCATCAGCAGCTTTTTTAGCCTCAGCTTCTTTCTTTTCAGTTGCTTTAGCCTCTTGTCTAGCACTAACACCATCAATAATAGCGTCTGACATATAAGAGACTACTTTTTTGATAGATCTTGAAGCATCATCATTAGCTGGCACAGCATAATCAACATCTCTTGGGTTAGAGTTCGTGTCAATCATTGCAAAAATAGGAATGTTTAATTTTTGTGCTTCTTTAACTGCAATGTGCTCTCTAAGTGTATCAACAACAAATAAAGCTGCTGGAAGCCTAGTCATGTCAGAAATAGAACCTAAGTTCTTTTCTAATTTGGCACGCATACGATTAACCTGTAATTGCTCTTTTTTAGATAATGAATCAAAAGAACCATCTTTTTTCATACGGTCTACTGATGCCATTTTCTTAACAGATTTTCTAATCGTTACGAAATTGGTTAACATACCACCAGGCCATCTTTCTGTAATGTATGGCATGTTAGCTCTTTTTGCTTCTTCAGCTACAATTTCTTTAGCTTGTTTTTTTGTCGCTACAAATAATATTTTACGACCACTCGCTGCTATTTTAGCAAGTGCGTCAGCAGTTTCTTGCATTTTTGCAGCGGTCTTATATAAATTGATAATGTGAATCCCATTACGCTCCATATAGATATATGGTGCCATATTTGGGTTCCAACGTCTTGTGAGGTGTCCAAAATGAACGCCCGCGTCAAGTAGTTCTTTAACTTCTACTTCTTTTGCCATTGTTTTAATAGTTTACGTTCTTGTTTTTTAGTAGCAATAAATAAGTGGCAAATTTTATTTGGCCTTATCTATTTAGATGCTAAACTGTTTTGGCATTAAAGCCTTTTAACAAAAAAAAATTAATTTTATTTTTAAGTGGCTATGCAGCCTGACGACCAATTAACGTTTTGAGAATTGGTATTTCTTTCTTGCTTTCTTTTGACCGAATTTCTTTCTTTCGACCATTCTTGGATCTCTCATCAATAAACCCTCAGGCTTAAGAATGCTTCTGTATTCAGGGTTGATTTCGCATAATGCTCTTGATATTGCTAGCCTAATTGCTTCAGCTTGACCAGTGATACCACCACCAAAGACATTAACATTAATATCAAATTTCCCTGTATTGTCAGTTAGCTCCATTGGCTGACCAATTTTATACAATAATGGTCCAGTTGTAAAGTAATCATTAACTTTTTTCTTGTTAATTGTCACCTCACCTTTTCCTTCTGAAAGGTAAACTCTAGCAACTGCGGTTTTTCTACGACCTATTTTGTGAATTGTCTCCATTACACGAGTTCGTTTATGTTAATTTGTTTTGGCTTTTGAGCTTCTAAATTATGCTCTGCATCTGTAAAAACGCGTAGATTTCTAAACAATGCTGAACCTAATTTATTTTTAGGCAACATACCTTTTACAGATTTTTCGATAAGTCTATCAGGATTCTTATCAAATAACTCTTGCGCTTTCAAGCTTCTTTGTCCACCAGGATAACCTGTGTGTCTCAAATACTCTTTAGCGTCCCACTTTTTACCCGTCAGGCTAACTTTAGCAGCGTTGATAACAATAACGTTATCACCACAGTCAACGTGAGGTGTAAAGTCTGGCTTGTGTTTACCTCGTAGCATTTTGGCAACTACTGAAGCTAAACGACCAAGCGACTGACCTTCAGCATCTACTAGAACCCACTCTTTATTAACTGAGTTTTTGTTAGCAGAAACTGTTTTGTAACTTAATGTGTTCACACTTAACTTTTTTAATTAAACATTCCTATTTTCCTATTTCAGTTTTGAAACAGGCGTGCAAATTTACGATTATAAATTTTAATAGCAAATCTGATTTGCTTTTTATTATTTAATCGTTCTTATTATCAATGATTTAATTATTGTCCTTGCCCTAAAGAAAAGCCTCTTTTACCATCAAAAGTGTAAAGGTTTTCTGTTTTTATTACATCAAAATTAGCGTCTAGACAATTTTGAAGTAACTCAATAATCAAATGCTTTTCAACAGTATTTCCATCTGCATAAAAGCGGCAACGCCAGTGATCGGTAGAGAAGGTTTCTTCGTGAGCATTCGGCCATACTTTTACACCTCGATTGGTAATCATGATTAGATTTAAATCTCCTGCTTTTACTTTTGAAAGCGCTTCACCTAATACATTAGGATCTCTGTCTTTATGATGCAAAAATACATCGACACCAACTAATTCTTTTTTATGTTCTTTGACTTTATATTCATGAAATGAAATAGGTTTATTTTCTTCACCGGTTGAAGTGATTGGTAATTGTTGTGGTAAATGACCAAAATTTGAAATGACTGCATCAGCAAATTCACTTGTGGTCAGTTTCTTTTTACTGTGTGCCTCGCTATAGATATCTGCAGTGTGCAAACCATCTTCTATGGTTTTTAAAATTGCTGCCTCAATCGTTTTCGCTTCTTGGTTAAAACCAATATGATTAAGCATATGTACTGCAGCCATCAATAAACCTGTAGGATTTGCTATACCTTTGCCAGCTATATCAGGTGCTGAACCATGAATAGCCTCAAACATTTGACACTTTTCACCTATATTACTAGAGCCACACAAACCTACAGATCCTGAAATTTCAGCTGCGATATCTGAAATGATATCACCATATAAATTAGCAGTTACAATAACATCGAAATCTTGTGGTCTGTTGGCAAGTTTTGCAGAAGCAATGTCTATAATATGATGATCACTTTCTATTTGCGGATAGTCTGCACGAATTTCATTAAAAACACGTCTAAACAAACCATCTGTTTGTTTCATGATGTTATCTTTAGAGAAGCAAGTAACACGTTTACGATTATTAGCAACAGCATATTCGAATGCGTATTTAATGATTTTTTCGCAACCTGGTCTTGTAATTAGTTTTAGACACTGCTCAACCTCATCAGTTTGGCGATGTTCTATTCCTGCGTATAAGTCTTCTTCATTCTCTCGAATAATAACAACATCCATTTCTGGGTGTTTAGTATCAATAAAAGGTGCAAAACTTCTACAAGGTCTTACGTTTGCAAATAGATTAAGTGTTTTTCTTGTCGTGACATTAAGACTTTTATAACCACCACCTTGAGGTGTTGTTATTGGCGCCTTTAAAAAAATTTTGTTTTGTCGGATTGCATCCCAAGCATCGTTTGAAATACCTGAAGTATTACCAGAAAGATAAACTTTCTCTCCAATCTCAACTTCATCAAAAGCCAAGTCAGCTTTAGTAGCTTTTAAAACTTTTAGGGTTGCATCCATAATTTCAGGACCAATTCCGTCACCTTTTGCAATTGTAATTCGTTTCATATTTTAATTTTTAATGCAAACTTAAAACATAAAGTTTATTAATCTTTATTTATATTAAATATATTAATCATAAACTTAATAAATGTCATTTATAATTAAAAAAGCCACAGTAATGTGGCTTTTTTAATTAAGTCGTTAGTAAATGAAATCAGTTCAATGATTGGTATAATTTCATAAAATACGCGAAACGTTCTGGTGAAACGATCGCTTTAACCTCTTTCTTAAAAGAATTATGAGCTCGTCTTTTAAGATTTGAAAGTCCTTTTTTATCAGTGTTTGAAGATTCAGCACGCTCTATGCTTGTGTGAAATTTCACGATACTTGCTTCAAGTTGATTTATATGACTTTCAGACAACTCCATTTGGTCGCCGATTTTTTTGGCTTGCATTTCTGCAGTAGATTTAATTTCCTCGTTGCTAATTTCTTGTGCATTAGCAGTTAAGCCCATTGCTAAAAAAGCAAAAACAACTAGTGTAATTTTTAAAATTGATTTCATATTTAAAATTTTGGTTAAAATTATAAAAAAAAATAGAATAATTAATCTTTAAACTAACATTCCTGCAGCAACGGTTTCTTTAGTAGAGTCATCAACCAAAATAATACTTCCAGTATTGCGATTATCTCGATAAGCATCTAACATCAAGCGATGGGTTGTTCTAATCTTTACACGTGCAATATCATTCATTTTAAGTGATTTATCATCGGTTACACGATCATAGGTGTTGATATTTATTTTATAAACCACTTCTTTAATAATTGCTTTCTGTTCATTAGATGTATGCATAATACTATATTTAGTTCTTGGTTTTGCAGCATCATTATTTAACCAGCAAAGCATTACATCAAACTCTTGAAGCATTTCAGGTTGGTTGTTGGTTCGTACAATCATATCTCCACGGCTGACGTCAATATCATCTTCAAGTGTCATCGAAATTGACATAGGTGCAAAAGCTTCAGAAATTTCACGTTCACCTGAATTAATTGATTTTATTTTTGAAGTAAAGCCTGATGGTAAAACAGTAATTTCATCTCCGACGCGATAAATTCCGCCGGCAATTCTGCCCGCATAACCTCGATAGTCAATAAAACCTTCACGTTGTGGTCTAATGACTGTTTGAACCGCAAAACGGGCATCAATTTTATTTATATCGCTACTAATATGAAGTGTTTCTAATTCATGTAACAAAGGTGAGCCTTGAAACCAGGTCATTTGCTCTGAGCGATTAACAACGTTATCTCCTAATAGTGCGCTGATCGGAATGTAGCGAACATCTTTAATAAGAAGTTTTGAAGAAAACTCTTCAAACTGCTGAACGATATTATTATAAACCTCTTCCTTGTAATCAACCAAGTCCATTTTATTAATACAAACGATAACATGTGGTATATTGAGTAATGAAGCAATAAAAGTATGGCGTTTAGTTTGCTCTATAACACCATGACGTGCGTCTATTAAAATAACAGCTGCATTAGCTGTTGAAGCGCCTGTCACCATATTTCTTGTGTATTGTATGTGACCAGGCGTATCAGCAATAATAAATTTACGCTTTGGAGTTGTGAAGTATCTATAAGCAACGTCAATGGTAATACCTTGCTCGCGTTCATCTTTTAAGCCATCTGTAAATAAGGCTAAATCAACGCCTTCAATTCCCTTTTGTTTACTCGTTTGCTCTACTGAAGCTAATTGGTCTTCAAAAATTGATTTTGAATCGTAGAGTAAACGCCCGATTAAGGTACTTTTACCATCATCTACACTTCCGGCTGTGGTAAATCTTAATAATTGGTTTTGATCTATTTTCATATTGAATTAAAGTCTTATGTTAGTAATTGGTTGATTTTTTTTAGAAATAACCTTCTTTTTTACGGTCTTCCATTGCGGTTTCAGAACGTTTATCATCAGTTCTATTACCTCGTTCAGTTTCGCGCATAGTTGAAACTTCTTCTACAATTTTTTCCATCGTATCGGCATCTGATTCAATACCGCCAGTAATCGTGATGTCACCTAAGGTTCTAAATCTAATTTTTTTGGTAACCACCTCTTCATTTGGTTCTAATTTTAAAAACTCAGAATTAGGAATCCAAGAGCCGTTACGTCTCACTACTTCTCGTTCGTGAGCTATGTAAAGTGATGGGATTTCAATATTTTCTTTTAAAAGGTAATTCCAAACATCCATTTCTGTCCAATTACTAATTGGAAAAGCTCTAAAGTGCTCACCTTCAAAATATTTCCCATTTAACAAATTCCATAATTCCGGTCTTTGGTTTTTAGGGTCCCATTGCCCAAACTCGTCACGATGTGAAAAAAATCGTTCTTTAGCACGTGCTTTTTCTTCATCACGACGGCCTCCACCAATGGCGCAGTCAATCTTATTTGTTTCTATAGCGTCTAATAATGTAGTAATTTGCAAGGCATTTCTTGTGGCATTTTTGCCTTTTTCTTCAGCAACGCGACCTTGGTCTATTGATTCTTGTACAGAACCCACAATTAAACGAACGCCTAACTTTTCGACTAACTGATCTCTAAATTGAATAGTTTCAGGGAAATTATGGCCTGTATCAACATGCATTAAAGCAAACGGAATTTTGGCTGGATAAAATGCTTTTTTAGCTAAATGAGTTACCAAAATAGAATCTTTACCACCAGAAAATAATATTACAGGATTTTGAAACTGTGCCCAAACTTCACGTAAAATGAAGATGGCTTCAGATTCTAATTCTTCTAAATAATTTAAATAATATGAGTTCATAATGTCTGTTTCTTAAAATTTATTGTTTAGGTAGTTTGTAATGGTTTTAACTGCTTCAGCAACCGATACTTGTTCTGTTTTAATATGTATATCTGGATTGACAGGTGCTTCGTAAGGCGCATCAATCCCTGTAAAGTTTTTTATTTCACCGGCACGCGCTTTTTTATACAAACCTTTAACATCGCGACGTTCACACTCTTCTAGACTCGTATCTACAAATACTTCTACAAAGTCGGCTTCACCAACTATTTTTTTGACTTGTTCTCGGTCTGATTTTAATGGAGATACAAAAGCGGCAATTGTAATATGTCCAGCATCTACAAATAGTTTTGAAACCTCAGCTATTCGCCTAAGATTCTCTAAACGGTCTTCTTTTGTAAAACCAAGCCCTTTGTTAATTCCGCTTCTAATGTTGTCTCCATCTAAGCTATAAACTTGATATTTTTGTTTAAACAACTCTACTTCAACTTGGTTGGCAATAGTCGATTTTCCTGAACCTGACAAGCCGGTAAACCAAAGCACAAAGGATTTATGATTATTGCGTTTATTACGGTCATTTCGACTTAAATCGTAATCGTGTATGACAATGTTATCGCTCATGATAGTGTGGTTACATGAAAATAGCCATTTAGCAAATTTTCGCGGTTATACAGCATTTCTTCGTTGGTATCAAGGCTTATCACCTTTAGGCCAACGCCACTACAAATAGCTTGCCCAGCTGCTGTATCCCATTCCATTGTAGGAGCATAGCGCGGATATACATCGGCTTTACCTTCTGCAACAAGACAGAATTTTAAAGAGCTCCCTTTTGAAACAATTTCAACTGGTTTTTGATACTTTTCTTCTAAAGTATTGATAAATTGTTTTGTATCATCATTCATGTGAGAACGACTTCCTACAACTTGAATAGTCGAAGCTCCAGTTTTTGGTTTTAAAACTTCAGCTTTGCTTAAAACTACATCTAAATTGAAGTTGCTTTTTGGGATTTCTACCTTAATTGATTTTTGTTGTTCAGCATCACCAACATATAATTCACGTGTTGCAGGCACATAAATAACACCAAAAATTGGTTTTTGATTTTCTACTAAAGCGATATTTACGGTAAATTCACCGTTTTTCTTAACAAATTCTTTAGTACCATCAATAGGGTCAACAATCCAGCAAGAGTTCCAATTCTGGCGTGTTTTGTAATCAATGGCTTTATTCTCTTCACTAATAATTGGTATCTCAGTTTTAGAAAGGTAAGACATAATTACCCGATTTGATTCTTGATCGGCGATTGTTAAAGGTGAATCATCTGACTTGTAGGCAACCTCAAAATCAGTGGCGTAAATCTTCATGATTTCTTCTCCAGCGTCTATAGCTGCTGTTATTGCCAAGTGGTGTAGTTTATTCATTGAGCTAGTTAACTTCATTTTGGAGACAAAAGTATATAATTTCTATTAAATTAGTAGACTAATAAAATAGATATCACTTTATGACAGTGTTAAATTTTAAATCACTTGTTTTTATTTAGGTTTAAAAAACAAATAAGTGTATTTTCAACATTAAAATATGATTATGAAAAGTGTTTTACTCATTTCAGTTTTTTTAGTAACACTAGCGATACAAAGTCAAGACATTCACAAACATAAGCCTTGGAATGATTTACTTCAAGCCTTTGTAAATGATGATGGCTTAGTTAATTATGCCGCGTTTAAGTCAAAAGAAGCTGAGCTTGATCAGTACCTTTCACGACTTAACAAGCAATATCAACCAACGCAATTTACAGAAGCCCAAAAAAAAGCTTACCTTATAAATGCTTATAATGCCTATACAGTAAAACTAATTTTAAAACATTATCCAGTAAAAAGCATTAAAGCAATCGGTGGGTTTTTAGAAAGTCCGTTTAAACTGAAGTTTGTAAAACTTGGAGGAAAAACTTATAATTTAGATCAAATTGAAAAAGAAATGCTTTTAGAAATGGGCGATGCACGTGTACATTTTGCTATTAATTGTGCTTCATTTTCTTGTCCTGCATTAAGTAATAAAGCCTATATTGCTGATCAATTAAACCTTCAATTAGAGCTTGCTAGCCGAAAATTTATCAATTCTGATAAAAATAGCATCAAACAAAACCAACTGAAACTTTCGAAAATTTTCAAATGGTATTCATCTGATTTTGAAGCTTATTCTGGTTCGGTTAAACAGTTTATACAAAACTATTATACTGGCCGAATATCATCTGATATTGACATTGAATATATGGACTATTCTTGGAAATTAAACAAACAATAAACTAGTTATGTTAAGTCTTATCATACCGGTTTACAATGAAGCAAAAATTTTAAAAAAGACTATTGAATTTATTAAACAACAGCTTTACTTTTCTTCTACCGAAATTCTAGTAGTTGATGGCCAAAGCAGTGATAACACTTGGACTATTATTCAAAAGCTTGAAGGCATAAAGTCAATTAAAAGTGAAAAAGGTAGAGCTAAACAAATGAATACTGGTGCTAAAGCAGCATCACAAGACTTACTTTTTTTCTTACATATTGATTCTCAACCGCCTTTGCATTTTGATAAGCAAATTATAAACACCATAAATAACAATACACAAGCCGGTAGTTTTCGGTTGAAATTTAACGATCGGCATTGGTGGTTAAGTTTTATTTGTTGGTTCACTCAATTCAACTTTACTGTATGTCGTGGTGGTGATCAAGGCTTGTTTATTACCAAAAATGCCTTTGAAAAAATTGGAGGCTTCAATGAAGATTATATTGTTTTTGAAGATCATGAAATTGTAAAGCAACTTAAAAAACATCGCTTTACATTTAAAGTGATGCCTGATTACATGATTACATCTTCACGCTTATTTAGACAATATGGTATTTTTAGATTACAGGTTATTTTTGCCAAGTTATATATCAAACGTTACATTTTAAAACAGCCGCCCAATCAACTATACAAAAGTTACCAAAAAGCCATCCAAAAAAACTGGACTAAAAATTAACAAGACCACAAGTTTAAATTTTGACAGCAGTTCCTGAAGCTGTTACCATAAGCATGCCATTGCCACTACCTAAAGTTTCATAATCTAAATCAACCCCTAAAACAGCATTTGCTCCAAGACTAGCCGCTTTCTGCTTCATTTCTTGAACAGCTGTTTCTTTAGCTTCACGTAATACCTTTTCATAAGAAGATGATCTACCACCAACTAAATCGGTAATACTAGCAAAAAAGTCTTTAAAAACATTAGCTCCAATAATAGTTTCGCCAGTTACTAAATCAATATATTCCTTTACTGGTTGACCTTCTACGGTTTGAGTTGTTGTTACTATCATAATTTATGTTTTTTTAATTAGTCATCTTAAAATTAAATTCGTTACAAATTCGGCTTATTGATAAGTAAAGATTTTTTGTTAAAAACCATCTCATGAAACTATTATTTAGTAATTTAAAAGTTAAAGTATAAACATGAGTAGAGGATTTGTTAAAGAAAGTGACCAAGAAGAGCCAATTATAATACCACCAAGAGCATCATTACCTGAAGGACAAACCAATTATGTTACTCCTGAAGGTAAGCGTTTATTAGAAAAGGAAAAACAACAATTAGAATTGCAGCTTGCCAATATAGATATAAAAGATGATACCGAACGCCGACGAGAAGTGGCAAAAATAGATGGCCTATTACATTTACTTTTTGAACGGTTGAATTCGGCACATGTAATTAATCTTGAACAACAACCGAAAGACTTTGTTCGCTTTGGTGCTCAAGTTAAATTTAAAATGAATGGTAAAACTTTAAAATTTCAAATTGTTGGTGTAGATGAAGCTAGTGTTAAAGATCAGAAAATAGCTTTTACTTCTCCATTAGCTAAAGCGCTGACTTCAAAAAAAGAAGGAGACTGTTTTACATTTAATATAGGTGAAAAGTCACGACCTGTTGAAGTGTTAGAGATAAGTTATGATATTTAATAAAACGAATAGCTTCAACCTAAAATAATATCTATTTAAGCTTTGTTTTGTTTTTGTTGTTTAATCTTAGCTTGACGGTCTTTCCATTTACTTAAAGCATATTCTTGCATGTCATGAGTTTTATCTTTTTCATCAACAATTTCAAAACCTAAAAGTGATTCTATAATATCCTCAAGTGTAGTAATACCATCCATACCGCCATATTCATCTATTATTAGTGATAAGTGCTCTCGCTTAGATAACATTTGGTCCCAGGCTTTAAAAAGTGTAAGGTTCTTTGGAAATGTAAGAATTTCACGTTTTAAGTCTTTCAACTTTAGGTTAAATTGATCTTCAGCAAGTTTTTCAAATACTTTTGAGCGTAAAATATAGCCTGTTATATGGTCTTTTTGATCTTTGTATATTGGGATTCTAGAGAAATGAAAAAACTCTTTATTTTTCATAAAGTCTTTCAATGTCATATCTTCGCTAGCCGTAACTACAACAACGCGCGGTGTCATAATTTTTGACACTTTAATATCTTTTAATCGTATCAAGTTTTGAATAATGGTATTTTCATTGTCATTAAAAATGCCCTCTTCCTTCCCTATTGTTGTTAAGGCTGAGACTTCTTCTCTACTAGTTGTTAATTCGTTTTTATCACGAGCAAGCAAACGTGTCAAAAACGAAGATGCTAAGACAAATGGAAAGGTGATAAAGACCATTAAGTTGATGATTTTAGCAGAAATACTAACTAGTTCTTTACTATAATTGGCACCGATAGTTTTAGGTATAATTTCAGTAACCACTAATATCAAAATGGTAAGAATAGCAGAAACTAAACCAAAATAAGCATCTCCAAATACTATGGTAGCTTGTGCACCAACACCAGCAGCTCCAACTGTATGCGCTATTGTGTTAAGAGATAAAATGGCAGATAAAGGTTGGTCTATATCTTCTTTTTGCTTCAGCATTAATTGAGCACTTTTGTTACCATTCTCAAACTGAGATTTTAAGAATGATAGCGGTGTAGATAATAAAACTGATTCCATTACGGAACATAAAAAAGAAATCACTAAAACTACAGAAAGGTAAACTAGTAATAATGTCATATATCTAAATCTATAGCAACAAATTTAATGAAAGTCATTTCAATAGTAAATACTTATTAACATTTGTTGATATTAGGTTGAAAACTCGAAAAAATCTAATAAATCTAGTGTGATAATTTTATGACTTACCATTCATTTACAATTAGCTATGCTAAGACCTTATGAAGCCTATAATTTGATTGATTACTACTGATTAATGACAAATAAAAGGATTCGCAACATAAAATTACTCAAAAAGTGTAAAGGTTTAAATATACATTAAATACATCAACCTAGTGATTACAAAATGCTAAAAAACCATGCTTAACCAGAAAATCTTTCAACTTTTTCACTAAAAAATCCAACACCGATCGGCGTTGGATTTAAATTTTTGTGGGTCATACTGGATTCGAACCAGTGACTTCTACCCTGTCAAGGTTAATTTAATAGTCGTAAGTGTTTGATTTTATGATATTTAAAAATATAAAGTAACGAATGAGTAACAAGTTTTTATCAACAAAACGGCAATAAAAGAAAATAATCAACTAGTAAAATTTAACATAATTCTGGTTTAAATATTCGTGATAAAAGAACAGCTCTAACCTTATACAACCATTTTAAATTTAAATCATAGTTATATAAATTCTTTTATTTAGTTATTTGTAAAAAAAGAAAATAAAGCAATTAAAAAGCTTAGTTTTTTATAATTTTAAACTCATCAATTTTATCTAATATATTTTCTTAAATTACAAATATATAATATGCCTAATACCATCAAAACCCAAGACATCAATTCTACCGTTTGGAATGCCTGTGATACCTTTCGTGGGGTAATTGATCCATCACAATACAAAGACTATATTTTAGTCATGTTGTTTCTTAAATATGTTTCTGATGTATATTCACACAAATACAAAACCTACTTAGATAAATACGACAATAATAAAGCAAGAGCAGAACGTGCCATGGCGCATGAACGTTTTAATGTGCCCAAAAATTCACATTTTGACCATTTATACGAAAACCGAAACGAAAGTAATCTTGGTGAATTAATCGATATTGCTTTAGCTGATCTAGAAGATGCCAATCGAGAAAAACTGACTTCGCAAGATGGTGCTGGAATTTTTAGAAATATAAGTTTTAATAGCAACAATCTGGGAGACAAAAAACAGAAAAACAGCCGACTTAAAAACTTATTGCAAGATTTTAATGACTTAGATTTAAACCCTGCTCATCTTGAAGCAAAGGACATTATTGGTGATGCTTACGAATATTTAATTGCCAATTTTGCTAGTGATGCAGGTAAAAAAGCTGGCGAGTTTTACACACCATCTGAAGTTTCAACTTTATTAGCCAAATTAACCAAGTATAAATCAGGTGCGCGTATTTATGACCCAACTTGTGGCTCAGCTTCTCTATTAATAAAAGCTGCTAAAGAAGTTGGCTCGAATGATTTTTCCCTTTATGGACAAGAAGCCAACGGAAGCACTTGGGCATTGGCAGTAATGAATATGTTTTTACATGGTTTTGATAATGCGTCTATACGTTGGGGCGATACTTTACGCAATCCCAAACATACCGAAGGCGACCAGCTCATGAAGTTTGATACTGTGGTTGCTAACCCACCATTTTCATTAGATAAATGGGGCTCAGACGATTTAAAAGACGACCAATATAATCGTTTTTACCGTGGTTTACCACCCAAAAGCAAAGGCGATTGGGCGTTTATTTTGCACATGATAGAAAGTGCTTACGAAGACACAGGAAAAGTTGGCGTAATTGTACCGCATGGCGTTTTGTTTCGGGGAAGTGCCGAAGGCAGAATTCGAAAACAAGTGATTGAAGACAATTTATTAGATGCCGTTGTTGGTTTACCTGCTAATTTGTTTTTTGGAACAGGTATTCCTGCTGCTATTTTAATTTTTAATAAAGGAAGAGACCAAAAAACCGATACGCTATTTATAGATGCGAGCCAAGAGTTTGAAAGCAGCAAAAACCAAAACAAACTCAAAAATGAACATATCGAAAACATTGTTGCTACCTACCAACAATTTACCAACAACGAATTAGCAACAGGCGTTGATAAAGAAAAATTTAGCTATGTAGCCACTTTTAAAGAGTTAGAAGAAAATGAATTTAATCTCAACATTCCAAGATATGTAGATACCTTTGAAGAAGAAGAGCCTGTAGATATGCCAGCGGTAAAAACTGAAATTAATAAGCTTCAAACCGAACTAGCAAGTGTTCAGGAGAAAATGAATATGTACTTAGAAAAACTAGATTTATAAATTGTCATATGTATGTAGAATTCGAACCCCAAACCATCAATCGAACGGTGGTAATGATTATACCCAAACCAAAATTTTACGAATGGGAAAAGCAAGTTTTTCCAGATGATGCTACAACAGCAGACAGAAGTGAGTTCAGCACGTATTTAATTGAAAATGAAATTGATCCTGATGAACCCAAAAAAGCCTTAAAAAATCACTGGGAATACATTTTTGAAAATGAACTTTTTGGCATTTGTACCGATGAAAACGAATGGCCAAAAAACAGAACTTGGAAACGCTTTACTGCCTATTTTGAAGTCAAGTATAGTACCCAAGTATTTGATTTACTGGATCGACCTGTTTTAAAACAAGATTGATAAACAAACACTTAGCTCAATTAAAAAAGAAAAAGTAATGCCCAGCCAAACAAAAGACAAGACCACCACAACGCCACCAAAACCTGACTTTAAACACACCGAATTAGGTTGGATTCCTAAGGATTGGGAAGTGAAAAAGTTAGGGGAAATATTAATAAACTCATTTTCTGGTGGCACTCCTAATACCAAAAACCCTGAATATTATAATGGTAATTTACCTTTTATAAAGTCTGGAGAATTAAATCAAATCAACATAGTAAAAACAAAAGTTATGATTAGCGATTTGGGACTAAAAAACTCATCCGCAAAAATTATAACACCCATGACTTTATTGTTAGCAATGTATGGAGCTACAGCTGGAGTATGCGCTATATCAAGAATTGAAGGAGCAATAAATCAGGCAGTATTAGCATTATCTCCAAATGAAGAAAATGACAATAAATTTTTGTTCTTTAATTTAAGAGTAAATATGCCATCACTAGTTCATCGGCTAACCCAAGGCGGACAACCAAATTTTAGTGCAGGAACTATAAAAAAAATAAAACTAAAACTCCCACCACTACCCGAGCAACAAGCCATAGCCGATTGTTTAAGCACTTGGGATGAAGCCATAGAGAAGCAAGGCCAACTCATTAAAGCCAAGCAAGAACAACATAAAGGTTTGCGCCAACTCTTACTCACCGGCAAAAAACGCCTCACCAATCCTGAAACTGGGAAAGTGTTTGATGATGAATGGGTGGAGATACGAATTGGGGAAATATCGACATCATTTTCTGGTGGAACACCATCTAGTAATGTAAAAGAATATTGGAATGGTAATATACATTGGATTAAATCAGGTGAACTAAATCAAGGTCAGATAAATAATACAAGTGGTTTTGTAGCTGAGTTGGGTATAAAAAACTCTTCTGCAAAAATAGTAAACCTAAATACTCTTTTAGTTGCTATGTATGGAGCGACAGCTGGAGTTTGTGCTATTACAAAAATAAAAGGAGCAATAAATCAAGCTGTACTTGCGATTATTCCTAATAAAATGACAAACAATTCATTTTTATTTTACAAACTTAAAATGATAATGCCGTCGATGGTTCATCGCCTTACACAAGGTGGTCAACCAAATTTGAGTGGTGGAATTATAAAAAACATAAAAATAGAAACACCAAACTTAAAAGAACAGACTGCTATTGCCGAAGTTTTAGAAACTTCGAGCAACGAGATAGAATTATTACAAGAACAACGCCACCAACTCCAATTGCAAAAAAAAGGTTTAATGCAGGTGTTGCTGAGTGGGGAGAAGCGATTGGTGAGTTAAAAAAATTATTATGGACAATTATCAAAAATTTAAAAACTTACTTGAGTATTTTGTTTCGCACCTTGAGTATTGTGTTAATAAAGATAAAAAAAATGATAGATATAAAAAATACATTAAAAACATTAAACCGTTTTTAAAATCTGGACAAGGACACAAGGGACAAAAAATTCAAAAACAAATTGAAAGTTGGGACACTTATGATGATGAAAGAATATGTATTAATGTTAATCCAACTGGTTACAAAACAGTTGGATGCTATTTAAACTGGTTAGATACAGCCATAAATGTAAATGCTTTATGGGAAGATGATTCTATTAAAAAACTAAAAATCGTAAAAGATTCATATCCACCAGCAAACGCAAAAGATATAAAAACTGAAAGTTTAGAAAGTTTAAGCTTATTTGATGGTAAACACGCAAATTAGAAACTCAAATTTTTTTTTAATGAATTTTACGGTTTAAAGATTAACTGGAACAAAAAAACTGAAAAACAAAAAAACTTGGAAATAATAAAACCATACATTGACTTGCTTGATAATTCAAAAAACATAATACTAACTGGTGCTCCAGGAACTGGCAAAACCTATCTAGCAAAGCAAATTGCTAAACAAATGATTGGAATTGAAAATGATGAAGAGCTTGAAAAAAGTAAACATTTCGATTTTGTTCAATTTCATCCTTCTTATGATTATACAGATTTTGTAGAAGGCTTACGACCTACAAAACCTGATGAAAATGGAAATATAGGTTTCGAAATTAAAAATGGAATTTTTAAGGCTTTTTGTGAAAAAGCTATCGAAACCAAAACAGAAATAAAGACAGATAATTTTGATGAGTCTTGGTTAGGTCTTCTAAATGAAGTAAGAAAAAATATATCAGAAAATAAACTTACTAAAATTGGTAATTGGGAATATAGCTTATCAAGTGTAAACTCTTTAAAATACGTTTCTGAGACTTCACCATCAAAGTATTCCTTTACCATAAACAAACAAAATGTACTAGATACCTATCAAGGTAAATTAGCGAGACCTTCTGGTGCATTTAAAAAAGATATGGAAGACGTTGTAGATTATATGAAAGATAAACATAATTTAATTGATTATAAAAAAACGAAGATAAATAAGAGTAACTCAAATAATAATTATGTTTTTATAATAGATGAAATTAATAGGGGCGAAATATCAAAAATATTTGGAGAATTATTTTTTGCAATAGATCCAAGTTATCGTGGTAAGAAAGGTGCTGTAAAAACACAATACTCAAATCTTCATGAAAACGAAAATGAAGTGTTTTATATACCTGAAAACGTATTCATTATAGGCACAATGAATGATATTGATAGAAGTGTAGAAAGTTTTGATTTTGCCATGCGAAGACGATTTACTTGGTTGGAGATTACTGCTGAGCAAAGTGCTATTAATATGAATCTTTCAGCCGAATTGAAAAACAAAATACAAAGCTTAAATAATCAAATATCAAAAACTGATGGACTCAACTCTTCATATCATATCGGAGCAGCTTATTTTCTAAATGCTGAAGGTATCCCTAGAGAAGACTATGATAAAATTTGGGAGTTAAGAATTGAACCATTAATAAAAGAGTATTTACGTGGCATCCCTGAAAATGAAGATAAAATTGACAAGCTTAAAATAGCTTATAATTCATGATGAGAACAACAGATAATAATGGTGGTAAGAGTTTAGTTGATTTCGATGATTATACTCTAAGTGATTTGAATGGTATTGCAAATCGAAATCTAAATGATTTACAAAAAGAAAATCCTGACTTATTGGTTTTTCCGAGTAAACTTGGAGAATATAATGATGACGTTGAAAAATCTCATATTTTTTCTCTAAATGGAGATAAGTTAACAACATTTAATTTAATGGGATTTATAGGCAGAAATTCTACACAACTTACCATTTCTTCTCGTTTTGCAAAAGATGACCACAATGATTATTTTTTGCATTATATGTTACAAAAAGTGTTCTCGATTAACATTTTAAATTTCGACCAAACTCCTGATAATGAGAATATTTGGGACTTTTTACTCTACCTTTTTCCTTTTTATTTAAAAAAAGCTTATTCGCAAGGTATATATAAATCTTACATGCGAAAGAATTATAACGATGCAAACGTAAAAGGGACAATAGAAGTCAAAAGACATATCAAAAGAAATATTCCATTCATGGGTAAGGTAGCCTACTCTAATAGAGAACACAGTTATGATAATAACATAACCCAACTTATTAGACATACAATTGAGTATATTAAAGCTCACCCCTATGGAAATGGTGTCTTAAATACAGATAAAACTACACGCGAAATTGTCAACAAATTTATTTTTGTAACTCAAAAAAATTATAATAAAAATTATCGTCTAAAAGTAATATCATCTAATTTACAATCTATTTCCCATCCCTATTATACAGAATATAGAATATTGCAAAAGATATGTTTAAAAATCTTAAGACATGAAAAAATAACCTTTGGAAATGAAAAAGATAAGGTATACGGTTTGCTGTTTGATGGAGCATGGCTTTGGGAAGAGTATTTAAATACTATTTTAAGCAAATATGGATTTAAGCACCCATCTAATAAAACATCTAGCGGTGCAATATATTTATTTTCAAAACCAAAACGATATAAACGTTATCCTGACTTTTGGAAAAATGATATTATTCTTGATGCTAAGTATAAAAGGATGATAGAACCTTTGGACAGAAATGATATGAATCAAATAATTTCGTATATGTACGTTAAAAAGGCTCAAATTGGTGGATTTATTCACCCAATAAAAAACATGCAAAATTTGGAATGTACTGATATTGGAATATTAGAAGGATATGGCGGGTGTGTTAAAGTTTGGTCTCTACCAATACCACAAAAGGCTAAAAAATTTGAAAATTTTATTTCTCACATGAAAGATAATGAAAGTGAATTTGTGAAAAATTTAAATGAGTTAGAAGTCGATATTTTGAATTAGAAAAACGTAATAACAGACATCAGAAAATATTCATAACTTGGGTAATGAGCAACATAAAAAACCTATCACCCATTCTATCGGACAAAAGGTAATTATTTAGCTGTAAAATGGGTTATAGAGAAATATAGCGAATTATTCATTTTTTTGCTTCTCCAAATCAAAGCGTATATCTTCTTTTATCAGTTCTGCAACGTTAATTGTTGGTAATAAAAACTCATTAAATACAGTATTCTCTGTTTTTGCATGCAATACGCCACGTAATGTTCCAACGGTGATCATGGCTATGTGAGCAACAAAGCCTTTTGGTATACACAGTTCTGTTTTTTCTTTAGATAAAAAATCATCCCAAGCTTTTTTTGTTATTTGAAAAATACAACTTATTTCTAAGACTAAAAATGGAGATTTAGCTTGTAAAAAGCTTGTTGAAAATGAGATAGAGATATACTTATTGTCTTGATCAACTCCAAACTTAAAGCCTACATTAACGTCCACTTCTTCATTTTTAGAAAAAGCAGATTCAATGATTGCAAATTGGTCTGTAGTAATCTTTTTTAAAGAAAACCCTATACTTTGGTTTTTAGACATTACGCAACAGGTTTTAAATGATTATCGTGCTCATCAGATTCAAAAATACTAGATATGAGTGACTCATAACTTAGTGTATTGCTTTCTTGGTAAACATCAGTTGTAGACTTCACCATTGTTTTGGTAGTTTGAGTATCTAATTTAAAACTAGTTTCAAAATTTGGAACTTTTATTAAACTAATATTTAGTATTGCTTCTAATTTAGTGATAGTCTCTAATTGTAGATTTTCAGTTCCTTTCAATAATTTGTTTATATACTGTGGTGAACATTCCATTGCAGAAGCAAGCTCTTTTTGAGTTTTAGGAAACTTATCAGCTATCTTATTAGCTTTAACCTGTGACATTATTTTAACTGCAATAGCAAAAGAAATATCTAACCAAGCTTCGTTTTTTTCACGATTTTTAGCACTTTCAATCCAAGATTTATCTTGTATTGAATTTGTCTTTAATCTGTTTTTTATATTCTCGATACTCATAGTTTCTTTTAAGTTAATTCTACAAAATCTAAATTATCTTCTTCATTTTCCATCAAATAATTTCTAGTAAATTCAAGTTTTTCGAGCTCTTTAAGAAGATGTATTCTGGTGTTCATTGTTTTTGTGAGTTTTATAGCTCCACCACAAACCACAAAGAAATTTACATCTATTCTTATAGCATAAATTCTTAACCAACTTTTTCTTGACAAACCTTTTGCTTTATCTTTTTCAAATTTTTCTATTTTCCCTACAGATAAAGGTTCAAAAAAAGTAGATAAGGTTTCATCAGGATCAACTTTTCCATATTCTGCAAGTTGCTTTATTTTCTTTTCAAGTGATTTTGCTTCTTTTCTTGTTCTAATTATGGCTTCTTCAATGGTTATATCACTCCAAAAACCACTTTTTAAGTCCTTTTCGTGTTCTTCAAAAAACTCTCGAAGATACATTGGATTATTCCATAAGTCAAAATACTTTTCAAATTCATGCAAAGATTCATCATCATATTGTACTGAGTACAGGCTGTCTGTAATTACTGCAAATGTATCAATTATTTTCATTAAATCAACCTGTAGGTTTATTTTTATATTTTAATTATAATTAAAAGTCTAAAATTCACATTTAGTATTAACAACAAATTCTATCTCATGAGCCAAATATACGAAGAAGGCTCAGAAATAAATAAGAAGTTTCTTTTTACTATTTTTGAATGAAAGATAAAATCTACTTCATCAAACAGACTAATAAATAAACATGCAAAACCCATCATTTCAAGAAGACCATAGCTCGCAAATTCCAGCTTTGCAATTGCTGATTAATATGGGCTATAACTATCTTAACCCACACCAGGCCTTAGAAGCAAGGGGAAACAAAACCGCAAACGTATTGTTGGAAGATGTGCTTAAAAAACAGCTTAAACATATTAATTCTGCAAAGCTTTCTAGCCATGAAGCTGTACCATTTACTGATGGAAATATTGAGCAAGCGGTTTTGGCTTTAAAGAATGTGGCTTTAGTGGATGGTTATCAAGCAACCGCACAAAAAATATATGAATTGCTTACATTGGGTTTTTCGGTAGAACAAAATGTTGGGGGAAACATTAAAACTTTTGACATCAATTTTATCGACTGGAAGAACATAAACAACAATGTATTTCATGTTACCGAAGAATTTTCTGTATTGCGCACAGGTTTAAATGAACACCAACGCCCAGACATTATTTTATTTGTCAATGGCATTCCTATGGTGGTCATTGAATGTAAACGTCCCGATAAAAAAGATGCGCTTAGTGAAGCTATTTCACAAAATTTACGCAATCAAAAACAAGATGGAATAAGGCAATTGTACATGTATGCGCAATTGGTCATGGCAATTAGTGGAAATGAAGGAAGTTATGCAACAACAGGAACGCCTGAGAAATTTTGGGCAAAATGGGAAGAGAAATTTAATAGTAAGCAAAAAGAAGAAAAGCATAAAAGTGATTTATTCACCTTAAAAAATCAAAAGCTATCCGATGAAAACAAAAAAGCTTTATTCGCTGATCGCTACTACTACGTAAGAAAATTCTTTGATGAATTAGAGCTAGAAGAAGTACAACCCACAATTCAAGATGAATATCTATATAATTTATGTCGTCCTGAACGTTTGCTCAATTTGAGTTTTAATTTTGTTTTATTTGATAATGGCAGTAAAAAAATAGCTCGTTATCAGCAATTTTTCGCGATCAAAAAAGCCATAAAACAAATCTCTAAACCAACAACTTCTCAAAATCAGCAACGACTAGGCGGTGTAGTTTGGCATACACAAGGAAGTGGAAAATCCTTAACAATGGTCATGTTGGCGCAAGCCATCGCCATGCAACCAAGCATTAAAAATCCTAGAATTGTTTTGGTAACCGATAGAACTGACTTAGATAGGCAAATTACAAGCACTTTTGAAAAATGTGGTATGCCAGTAAAGAATGCTAAATCGGGTAAAGAATTAGGTAACTTGCTCAAAAAAGAAACTGATGCAGTAATTACAACTATTATCAACAAATTTGAAACAGCAGTTAAGAAAATTAATCCACCTTTAGAGAGCAATAATATATTTGTACTGGTAGATGAAGGTCACCGAACTCAACATGGTACGTTTAACATAGAAATGCAAAAAGCAATACCCAATGCCTGTTTCATTGCTTTTACAGGCACTCCGTTATTTAAAAAAGACAAAAACACCTTGGGGAAATTTGGTACATTAATCGACACCTACACTGTTGACCAAGCCGTAAAAGACAAAGCGGTTGTTCCATTATTATATGAAGGCAGACATGTAATGCAAGATGTCAATGCTTCACCATTAGATAACTTTTTCAACATGGTCTCTGAATCACTTTCAGATTATGAAAAAGCAGATTTAAAAAAGAAATTTAGCAGGGCAGATCAAATCAATATTGCAGATCAAAAAATTTATGCCATTGCATGGGACATATCTAAGCATTATAAAGCCAATTTTCAAGGAACGGGATTTAAAGGTCAATTGGTTTGTCAAAATAAGCTATCAGCAGTTCGCTATAAAAAATATTTAGACGAGATAGGAATTGTAAGTTCTGAATTAGTGATTTCTCCACCGGATGAAAGAGAAGGCGAAGAAACAGCTTATGGGAAAAATCAAGAAGAAGTAAAGCAATTTTGGCATAAAATGAAAGACCAACATGGCAATGCTAAATCTTATCAAGAAAATATAGTTTCGGCTTTTAAACATAGCGAAGAACCTGAAATTATTATTGTGGTAGATAAATTACTTACAGGCTTTGATGCACCTAATAACACCGTTTTATATTTAACAAGAAAATTGGTTGGGCATACGCTTTTACAGGCAATAGCAAGAGTTAATCGAGTAGCCAAAGACAAAAACTACGGCTATATTATAGATTATTATGGCGTAATTGAAGAATTAGACAATGCATTAGAAACCTATTCGAATTTTGAAGAGTTTGATGAAGAAGATTTATCGGGTACATTGACCAACATCAATAAAGAAATTGAAAAGTTACCCCAAGCCCACAGCGATTTAAAGCAGATTTTTAAAAGCATTAAAAACAAAAAAGACTTAGAAGCTTATCAATCATATTTACGAGATGAAGCTATCCGTGTTAAGTTTTATGAAGCCTTATCATCTTATGCTAGATTATTGAAATTAGCCTTATCATCCATAGATTTTCATAAAAAAACAGAAGATCAACTCGTACAGAAGTATAAAAGTGATTTGAAGTTTTTTGTAAAGTTGAAAAATGCAGTTTCAGGTCGTTATTCAGATAAAATCGATTATCGAAAATATGAAGGCCAAATTCAAAAGTTAATAGACACCCATATTCCAGCTGATGAAATTATTCAAATGAATGAGCTAGTAAATATTTTTGACAAAGAAGCCTTTGAAGCCGAAGTTGAAAAAACAACTGGAGAAGTTGCTAAAGCCGATAAGATTGCTTCACGAACAGAAAAACACATCACCGAGAAAATGGACGAAGATCCTGCCTTTTATAAGCGTTTTTCACAACTCATAAAAGAAACGATAGACGACTATCTACAAAAAAGGATAAACGATAAAGAATACCTTGAAAGAATGAAAACCTACATGCAAAAGGTATTATCGCATGAAGATTCTGAATTACCTGAAAAATTGAAATCTAAACCAGTTGCAGCAGCTTTTTATGGCGTAGCTAAAGAAGAATTTAAGGAGCTAATTAATGATGAAGTCACGCTGACTTCTATTTCAGAAGATTTAGCATTACAGTCTGATGAAATTATATTGCAATTGAAAAAAGTAGATTGGGAAAAAAGCGTGGATATTCCTAAGAAAATGGTTTTTCAAATTGGCGACTATATCATCGATGAAGTTCGAGATAAGTATGACTTAAAATTAGGCTTTGAACAAATTGATTCAATAGCAGAACGAATAGTAGAAATTGCTAAAAGAAGATACACCTAATGAGAAAAGAAATTCAATTTGGTTCAGTAACCATCAATTATGAATTGGTATATGCTAAACGAAAAACACTTGGTATAACCGTGAAGCCTGATAAATCTGTTTTAGTAAAAGCCCCAGAAGATGCAGCTTTTGATAAAATTGAACATAAAATCAGGAAAAAAGCTCCCTGGATTTTACGTCAAAAACAATACTTTTTGTCTTTTGAACCCAGAATTACCAAACGAAAATATGTTACTGGTGAAAGTATATTATATTTAGGAAGACAATATCAATTAAGATTGATCAAGGCTGACTATAAAAAAGTAAAATACGAAGGACGATTTATTGAAGTTTACTCACCAGACCAAAGTCGTGAAGAAGTAAAATTACTTGTTTATCAATGGTATAGAAATAAGGCTGATAAATGGTTTTTTGAAATTGCATCTCCATGGATTGAAAAGTTTAAAAAATTTAATGTACAGCCTAATAAACTTGAGATCAAACAAATGAAATATCGTTGGGGTTCGTGTTCTGCAAAAGGAAGGATTTTACTAAACCCCGAACTGATTAAAGCCCCGAAAGCTTGCATTGAATATGTTATTGTTCATGAACTTTGTCACCTAATTCATCATGATCATACCAAAGCCTTTTTTGAGCTTCAAACCAAAATGATGCCCGACTGGGAAAAATGGAAAAACAAGCTTGAAAATTTGTTAGCTTAAAATTCATATAACAGATTATTTAAATAATAAGAAGTTACTAAGGTGAGACAATTAAATCTGAAATATCTTTATTGTAAATTTCTTTTTCTTGAAGTTCTTCATCTGTTTTTCCATTCGTTAGATCATAAATTTGAAAATCAATATTTAAACGTTTAAAATCTTCAGATTTTTTTCTCATAACATTTACAGCTTTTTGACTTATATCTGGGATGATAAGAATTTCCCTATTCTTTAAAACGTGCATTTTGTCTAAAGTTAAACCATTTATACCCGAATAGGCAAGCCAATTATATTGAGGTAATTTAATGCTACAGATAACAGCAGTTTTCTCACTTTCTACAAGAATAATAGGTTTGCTTTGATTTTTTAGTAAGTGTTCTCCATATAAGCAAAAATAATAGCCTTGTTCATTTTTAAAATTAACTCTAATTTGGTTTGTTCGATTGCCATTGTTTTGATACAAGATGGCTTTTGATTTTTGTGCGTTTCCTAATAAATTGATAAACCAAAAAATAGTAAATCCATTTGCAGTTGTACCAATGCGATAATCTTTAATAACTTGCTCTACTCTTTTTGCTTTAAAATTAGAATATAAGTACTTACAAAAATTATTAGATGCTGGCTGCTTTAATGACTTTTGTATGACAGTTTTATCAATTATTTTACTTGATTTTGGGCTACTTAAGTAATGGTTTTCACTAAATACTCCGTAATTTGTATCAAATCCGTGTACTTTTGTAGTTAAATCGTGTTTTTTTATGTCTGTCATACAGTTTGTATGACTTTCTGTATGACAATTTTGTATGACTGTTTTTTCAAGCTTATTAAGTGTTTTATTCCATTTAAATAGCTCTCCTTTTTCATTTTCATATAGTGATTGAGGTAATGTACTCTCACCGCAAGCATGACAATAACCATAATTATTGGGTAATCCTACAAAGTTGACAAACTTTAAATCTTTATTTGATTTTTGACAACAAGGCGTTATAATCTTACTATTTCTTTTATTAGAAAACTTTAATTCATAATTTATTTTTGAAAGCATAAGTTGTTTTTATGAAAAAAACAGGAAACTAGAAACTTTTAAAAAAAATCTCCTATTGTATTAAATATCAGCATTTTAAAATCAAAAAGCTTAAGAATTCAAGTTTCCTGTTTCGAGTTATTTAATTTTACTCCAGACTTTTGACACTTGGGATTTAGAATAACCTGAAATTTCTACAACTGATTTTTGAGTAGCGTTGTTTTTCTTAGCATAGCTAATTAACTTCTTTAAATCTATTTCGGAATAAGCATTGGACTTTACGCAAGACTTAAAGCAATTAATGTAAAAACTAAGTAGCTTTTTTGCCAATTGAAAATCTTCAACTGTAATATGTTGTTCATATGTCCTTATTGACGAACTTTTAAGTAGATAACATAATAATGCTAACTTATGCAAGTATATCATCATTTTTGCATAATACTCAGAAAGTGGTGAAGTCGATTGATATTTAAGGTCTAATAACTTTTGACTATATTCAAAGAATAAATCGTCAGCATCATCACTATAATACACTCTTGTCGCATCAACTTCTTGATTGTTATCCTCAAAATCAGATCTATAATTTAATAAGCTATTAATGGTTTTATTAAATCTATCTATAACTTGATGATCAATCAACTCTCTTGAAATATGTTTATTAGAGGTGATGTTAGGAGTTAAAAGAAACCTATCAGTTAAGCCAGAATTTATTAAGCTCCTATCAAAAAAAGAGTTTAAAAGTTGATTTTGTATTCCACCAAAAAAAGTAACATAACTATTCTTTATTCTGTAAACACCACTTGTCTTAGTCGTGTAACTTAAAGTATCATTACTAAAAGCACTTAAAAGTACTCTCTCCCATTCAAGACCATCTCTACTATTTGGGTTTTTTATCTTCTCAAATGTACTTCTTACTTCATCTAATCGAATACCAATTCCTGAAGAGTTATAATCCATAATAGTGTAGGCTTTTTCGATGGAGGCCTTTTGAAGTAAGACCTGCTTCTGCTTAACATCTTGATTTTGTTGCAAATCATTTTGAAAAGTATCAAAAGACTTATTATCAAAATCCATTATTGGCTTTGTTGCTAATTTTAAGGCTTCACTTTTTGCATCACCTCGTGAACCTACTACTAAAAAATAAGCATTAGCATAATTTTCATAATTATTTTGATAGGTATAAAAAGTACATCCTGCTGCTGAACTAACTGAAAATAGTATTGCGCTTAGCATATACTCCTTTGGTACACGCTTCTTATCAAAAGCCTCATTAATAAGATTAGAGTAAGTATCAGGTAATGAATCAATGATACTTTCTAATTGGCTTGTTAGAGCTTCTTTAGTATGACCCGTTTTTTCGCTTAAATCTTCAGTCAAGCGTTTAATTTTTAAATGCTCCATGACTAAAAAATATTAAGTTGATCATTGCCGTTAACATCATACCTGATATTATCCATAAAATCATTTAATAAATTATAATCGAACCCATCATAATTCTTAGGAAATGAGAATGTATATAATTTAAAGTCTATGCAATAAATCAACTCTTTCTTAACTTTATGAAGATCATCAACTATAGTTTGTGGAAACAAGTTTGTACAGCATATATCGTCTATTGTTTTAGAAAATTGAATGTAGTATTGGTTGTGACGATTTTTATCTGGACTATACCTTACTTGCTGAAGCCAAAACATAAATTCCGCAAATCGAAAACTTGTTAATAGCTCTTCAATGGAATTATCCGAATATTCTCCTATAACTTCTACATCAAAGCTATGCTCTGGTTGAAATGTTGTATTAAACTCATGTTCCAATATATCTCTAGCAACCTTAGAAATAGATCTATTCTCTAAGTCACTTTGCTCTTCAAGTTTCTGCCTGAGGTCACTACTAATCCGAACTGATAGCAAGGTGCTTTTCATAACTTTAATTTTTTAGAGTTAAACCTTGTTCTCCAGTCTGCTTTTAAGTTTTTAGAAACTGCTTCTGTTTCTAATTCAGCAACAGTTGAATGCCTATTTTGCAACATCCAATTTTCGAGTTCACTTCGCTTAAAATAAATTAATTTCCCGTTTGGCTTGTAAAAAGGCACTGTTCTATTATGCGTATGTTTATACATACTGCTTTCAGAAATACCACTATACAAGCAAGCTTCTTTAAAAGTCAATACCTTTTTTGAGAAACACAACTTTCTCTCTCTTTTTTGTTTATTTGATAAATTCATTTTAAAAATGATTAATAATTAATAAAATGAACATGGCCATATTCGCTATTGCTAGCTGTCACAAAGTAACCATTAGTAAGAAAAAGAAAATTAAAATGTGTGACATTAAGAGCCAATAACTGCGTCACAGTCTATAAAATAAAAGATTTAAGTTCTAAAAATTTGTCCTTTTTATCTTGTTTACTCCTATCCAAACGATGAAGGTTAGAGCGAACTGTACCACTTTTTACAACTGTTTTGTTTGAAGTTCTAAATATGCCAGACTTTGATATTTCTTCGTAAGTTAAATTATCATAAAAATATTCTTTTAAGATTTCAAAAAAATAAGCCAGTTCAAAAGTTTGGCACTTAAAATTAACTAATTTAGAAACATGCTCGGAATAAACGAAAAATCTAATAAATTCATGCTGAGTAAGTGTTGATTGGTCAATAAATTCCTCAGTAATAAAATAATAAAACTTATCAGTTAAAAATAAATCAATATATTTCCTTTTTAAATTAAAGTTATAAACCTCAGTTTCAGGGTATGAAATTTTTCTAACCTCACTGGCAATTTTATTGTCTGTTGGATATATGAATTTTAACAAATTAAATACAGGCATATTATCGTAACCATCTAATCTACCTATCTTAAACATATTTTGAATTATAATATAATGATTCCTTAGTTTAACCTTACAGAAGTTTAAAGCTTCTATTACTGCTAAGAACTCTAAAAAATGCATATAATCCTTATAAGGGTTTGGAATGCCACTAACTTTAAGTTTATCAAACTCTTCAAGAAGTATTATATTAAATATTAACCCTTCCGTTTGATCATCATACTTATCCCTATTGTCGTAAACTTTACAGAGCTTCTGGGTCATATCATCCTTACTCTTTAGGCTATTGACCTCTTTATAGTATTGATTTGTTAGCTGATTAAATTTTGAATTTAGACCTAAATTTTTAGACTTTTGAGTTAAGATTTCATCTTTAAAATTTGTTGAATGTTCTTTGACCTGAGTTTCAAAGCTATTTTGAAAGTATTCTGAATATTTAGATTTCATATTTTATGTTTGGTAGTTTATCTATGGCTTTATTTTTTAACTCACCTATAAAATTAAGATATTTTGTAGTACTTCTTAAATCAGAATGGCCTAACAAATCAGATACTGTTTTTAAATCAACATTATTTAGTAAGAGTTGTGTAGCAAATGTATGTCTTGCACAATAAAAAGTAATGTCTTTATCAATATTTGTTGATCTCAACCATACTTTAAGTCTGAAGTTAGCGCCGTTATTAGTTAAGGGTTTTTGTTTATCATTTAATAAGTTAAACACAGATTGATTTTTTTCTTTTGGCTCACCTACAAGACTTAAAATTGACTCATTCATTCTAAATTGAATAAGATTTCCTGTTTTTTCTCTTTTAGTATTGAGACTACCATTTTTTAAGTTTTCCCATTTGAGCTTATGAATTTCAGCTAAACCAAGACCAGTATTACATGCAAACAAAAAAGCACGTTTAAGTTCTGGATATTCACAGGGTGTATTATAAAGAATTTTAAGTTCTTTCTCATTTAACACATTCTTTTTTATAGAATGCGAAGTGTTTGATTTACTAAATTTAATTCCAACTGTTGGATTTTTAACTATAAAACCATGCTCATGGGCATCTTTGAAAATCTTCTTTAACCTAGCAAAATAATTTTGTGGTGTTTCTCCTTTTAAACCGCAATCATTTGCAAGATAATTAGTGAACTTTAATAAATCATTCTTCTGAATACTAGATAACTTCACATTATTATTAGAAACAAAATCTTTAAAACGCTTAATAGCAGCATCAATCATAGCCACGTCTTTTTTAGTATAGTTATCTAGATAAGCTTCAGCGTAATCAAAGAATTTAATTTTTTTATTGTGGCTAGGCATATATTCATAGCCTGAGGAAATTAATTGCACTTCTCTTTCACTTCTAGCAATCTTAGCAATATTCCTTTTATCATGCTGTGAAGATTTGGGCTCTTTTGGATCAATAACAATATCTAAATTTTCATAATATCTTTTACCTTTATGATAAATATCTAAATAAAAGCTTTCCCTATTATTAGAGAGTTTTCTCTTTCTTAGTTTTACACTCATAAGTAAGTTTTAAACAGGCTTTTTTGCGTAACAAATAAGTAACAAAAAAACATATATGTAACAAATCTACAGAAAAGAAATGAAAACAACGGAAAGTTAAGGCATTAAAAAACAGGCATTTGAGCCTGTTTTTTGTGGGTCATACTGGATTCGAACCAGTGACTTCTACCCTGTCAAGGTAACACTCTGAACCAACTGAGTTAATGACCCAATAAGAATAAAAAAGCTCAAACCGAAGCTTGAGCTTTGTGGGTGCGAAGGGATTCGAACCCCTGACCTTCTGGGTGTAAACCAGATGCTCTGAACCAACTGAGCTACGCACCCTTGCTATTGCGGATGCAAATATAAATCTATTTTTAATATCTCAAAATATAAACTCAAGTTTTTTCTGATTTAATTAGCCTAATCCTTAAACAACTTCTGCTACTGTAAAAGTACTGCCACCAATATAAATAACATCACTTGAAGAAGCGTTTAATTGAGCGGCTAAAAACCCAGATTGAACACTTGAGTAGGTCTTCCCAAGCAATTTATACGCCTTAGCCTTTAATTGAAGTTGCCGAGCTACTAAAGCACGTTGAATTTTTGGACTAACAAAGTAATATTCTGCATCACGTGGAAATAAAGGCAAAATACGAGACAAATCTTTATCATTAACAACTCCAATAACTATATGTAGCCGTTTTGCATTTAGCTTTTGCAATTGTGGAATAACATAACTTAAACCCTCAAAATTATGTGCGGTGTCTGCTATAATTTTAGGACTTTCACCTAAAATTTGCCAACGTCCTAATAAACCAGTGTTTTTAATGACATTTAAAAAGCCATGCGTTATGTTCTCTTTTGAAATTTTATAACCTAAAAGTTCTTGCAATACCTTTAGGGCACAAACCGCTGTTTTTGCATTATGATATTGATAAGAACCACGTAAATCTGTTGTTGGAACTTTTAACTTCAACCGGTTGGCAAGATATATTGGTGCGTCTTCGGCTTTGGCTTTGGCTTTAAAAATAGTTTCAGTTTCAAGTTGAGTTTCTCCAATAACAATTGGTGTTTTTGGTTTAATAATTCCTGCTTTTTCTGATGCAATCTGAGCATGTGTATCGCCTAAAAACTGCGTATGATCTAAACCAATGTTAGTTATTATCGATAAAACAGGAGAAATAATGTTTGTAGAATCTAAACGACCTCCTAAACCGACTTCAATAATTGCAATATCAACCTTTTGTTGATTAAAATAAGTGAAAGCTAGGCCAACTGTCATCTCAAAAAAAGAAAGCGATTGTTTTTCAAAGTAAGCTTGATGCTGCTTTACAAACTCAACAACAGCTTTTTTTGAGATACATTTACCATTAACCTTGATCCGTTCTCTAAAATCTTTTAAATGGGGTGATGTGTAAAGTCCTACTTTATAACCTTGAGTTTGTAAAACTGAAGCTAGCATATGACTTACAGAACCCTTACCATTAGTACCACCAACGTGAATTGATTTAAAAGAACGATGTGGATTATTCAGATAGTTATCCAGTTTTAGACTATTATTCAGATCAGCTTTATAGGCTGAAGCACCTTTAGATTGATACATTGGTAATTGTTGAAATAGCCAATCTATACAGGATTGATAAGTCATAACAATTATTCAGAAAGTTTGAAGACGTAAGTTATAAAACCAACTTGCTTATTTGGTGCATTAGAATCACTATTAAATTTAGTATCTAATGCAGCACGCTTTGCTGGCTCTAGTAAACATGGACTAGCATTTGTAGTTCCTTTTTGCCCTGGAATAGCCCGGATTACGTTACCATTGCGATCAACTTCAATTCTAACTACAACCTCGCCAGATTCATTACAATCTTGAATGTATTTTTCTTTATTTAAGGCTTTACGACCGCCAAGTCTGTAATTACCATCGCCATCTAAACCTTTACCAGTACCATAGTAGTTTTTAGCCTTAGGATCTCCATTAGGATTACCTTTATCTCCGCCAGAAGTATCATTTCCTTCACCATTGGTTTCTTGACCATTATTTTCAGGACCATTCATCAAACTTTCCATAGCATCTGTTACCGATTTATCAGGTTTTGGTTCTGGTTTTGGTTCGGGCTTTTTGGGTTCTTCTTGCTCTTTAGGTTTTTTTTGGGGTTGTACCTCTTCTGGTTGCTTTTCAGGTTTTTCTTTTTGAACTTCCTTAGGTTTTTCCTTTTTGTCGTCCTTAATAACAGGAGCATCTTCAGTAGTTTGATTAATCACATCTTCCTCTTCTACAGCTGATGCTGCCTCTTCAACAGGTGTTGCTTCAGGAGTAACTTGTTTTGGTGCTGTTTTAATAGGTTCGTTAGGCTGAACTTCTCCAGCTCCGAAATCGGTTGTCCCAAAGTTAACTGCAATTCCTTTTTCTTTTGGCGGGTCGAAATATTTGAAACCAAACATAAACATTAGAACCAAAATAATAGCATATATTACACTGGTAATAATAAAAGATTTGCGCTCGTATTTTGTTTTAAGAAACTTCAACTTAATTTGGTTTTACGGCTAAAACGAGTTTGTACTTATTATCATTAGCAATAGACATTACGTCGACTGCTTTTTGTAGAATTACATCTTTTTCAGCTCTTAGAATAACTGTAGGTTGTTCTACACTACTTAATTTAGATTGTAAAGCTGTTTCTAAATTTTTGAGCGGTACTTGTTCTCCGTCTACGTAATATTTTAAATCTTTAGTAATACTCACAGATACATTTTGCTTATTGGTAGTTTTACCTTTAGCTTTCGGTAAAATTAAATCAAGAGCTTCTGGTGTAATTACTGGCGAAGTAAGCATAAAAAATATCAGTAATAAAAACACGATATCTGTCATAGACGACATGCTAAATTCTGGGCTAACTTTATTTCTTCCGCGTAAATTCATAATTTAGAATTAAGTTGGCTCATTAAGTAGGTCTAAGAAATCGACTGCAGTAGCTTCCATTTGGTGCACAACTTTATCAGTTTTAACCACTAAGTGATTATAAGCAATATAAGCAATAATACCGACAATTAAACCCGCAACTGTTGTTGTCATGGCTGTGTATATTCCTTCTGCTAGTGAGCCCATCTCAGCTTGCCCGCTACTTGTGGCTAATTCGTAAAAGGCTAGAACCATACCGATAACAGTTCCTAAAAAACCTATCATTGGTGCTGCACCAGCAATAGTTGCAAGAACACTTACGTTTTTTTCTAATTTGTACACTTCTAAACGACCGGCATTTTCTATAGCTGTATTAATATCTTCTAGCGGTGTGCCAATACGGGAAATACCTTTAGCTGTTAATCTAGCTACAGGTGAATTTTCTTGAGCACAATACATTTTAGCCGCTTCAATATTCCCGTTAGAAACGTTATCTTTAATTTTATTCATAAAATCTTTATCTGTTTTTGAAGCTGCTTTGATAGCAAACAATCTTTCAAAATAGATATAAAGCGCTACAAAAAGTAACACTGCAAGTATGGCTATGATGATTGTACCACCGGCACCACCACTAAAGATTAAATCAATAACTGAAAGGGTTTTCTCTTCGGAAACACCTTCAGTTTGTTCTGGAGAAACTTCTTGTAATATTGTATAAACCATAAGTAATAGCTTCTGTGTAATAACGTCAAATTTAAAATTTAATTGTTAACTTTTAGATTTTTATCTTAGTTGTAGAAAAAATATTCAATAAAAACAAAAATACCTGCACCTGCTAAAAAACCAACCAAAGCTAACCAAGTGATTTTTTTTAGGTACCAAATAAAGTCAATTTTTTCTATTCCCATGGCAGCCACACCTGCAGCTGAACCAATTACAAGCAAGCTTCCGCCTGTGCCTGCTGAGTAAGCGATAAAATGCCATACAGGGCTATCTACCTCGAAGGTATACATACCCATTGTTGCTGCAACCATTGGTACATTGTCAATCAAAGCTGAAAGCATACCTAGCAAAATTACTACAACATCCATATTAGGAATTGCATTTGAAATACTTTCAGCTGCATAGCGAAGCGTACCAACCTCAACACCACTTATACTTCCAAAGACTAAGCTTTCAAGCGCTGCAACTGCCAATAAAATTCCTAGAAAAAATAAAATACTTGAAAACTCAATTTTAGACAATGCCTTATGAGTTGAGTAGCGGTATTTCTGATTTGAAGGTAAATTTTTAACTGGTTTAACATATTCAGAAACAAGCCAAACTAAACCAAGACTGAACATCATCCCTATATAAGGTGGCAGACCTGTTACCATTTTAAAAACAGGTACAAATACAATTGCGCCTAAACCCACATAAAGCATAGTTTTACTACTCAATAAACGTTCTGTGTCTTCATCAATAATAAGTTCTTTTCTGATAGCTCTTCCTCGAAATGGCTTTAACTTAGTCGCTATAAAAAACGGAACTACAAAACATGCTAAAGAAGGAATTATTAAGTATTCAGATAGGCCTACGGCTGTGACCTTACCTCCAATCCAAAGCATAGTCGTAGTTACATCACCGATTGGAGACCAAGCGCCACCAGCATTTGCGGCAATAATTATCATTGCAGCATACCAAACGCGATATTGATGTTTTGCTAATATTTTTCGTAATAAAGTAATTAGAATTATAGTGGCTGTAAGGTTATCTATAATCGCTGAGAGAACAAAGGCTAAAATTCCGAGAACCCATAGTAAGCGCTGTTTACTTTTAGGTTTAATAACTTTTTTTATAATGCCAAATCCACGGTGTAAATCAACTATTTCAACGATAGTCATAGCGCCGATTAAAAAAAAGAGAATTTCACCAATTTTACTAAAATGGTGCATGAGGTTTTTCTTAAAACCGTAAGCTTCAGTTTCGCTATAACCTTCAGCTAGACTAAAAACTTCACCTTTATAGTTTATTACATCAAACCAGGATTGGTTAAAACCAATCGATAGAAGCGCCCACATTAAAGTTCCCATTAGTAAAGCTGGAACTGCTTTATCAAGTTTGAGTGGATGCTCAAGAGTAATGGCTAAATAGCCAATCACGAAAATTAAAATAATAAATGTTGTCATTTAATAAGTCATAAAAGTTGATTAAGTGCAATTTCAAAAGCAGTGCGACTAATGTTTAATTTATCGCTATTATTATCATAAGTATTTTGAATTGCATTTTTAATAGTAATTGAAGTGTCGTTAAAAATTGCTTCATCGGTCATTTGCACTTTACGCTCCATAAAGTAAGCAAAAACACGAGCCATTCCACAATTGGAAATAAAATCAGGAATTAAGCTTGTTTTAGCATCAGTATACTCCATTATTGGACCGAAGAATATTTCTTTATCTGCAAATGGTACATTAGCACCACATGAAATCACTTCAAGTCCAGAATCTATCATTGCGTCAACTTGTTGTTTAGTAATTAAGCGTGAGGCAGCACATGGTGCAAAAACCTCAGCACCGAGACGCCAAATTTTAGTATTAACATCATCAAACGGAATTAAATTTTCAGCATGTAAAGTATTTCCATTTTTGTTTAAAAAGAGTTCTTTAATTTCTTCAAAGCTAAAACCATCTTCATTAATTAAACCACCTACACGATCTAAAATTCCGACAACTTTTGCGCCCATTGATGCTAAGTAATAAGCTGCCGCTGAACCTACATTACCAAAGCCTTGAACAATGGCGCGTTTTCCTTTAACATCACCACCATAAATTGAGTAGTAATGCTTGACAGCTTCGGACACACCAAAGCCTGTAATCATATCAGCAACTGTATATTTACGAAGTAAATCTGGTGTGTAATCTGGGTTTTCAAGAACTTTAATCACACCATGACGTAATTGACCAATTCGATTGATTTTATCGGCCTCAGTGGGTTGAAAATGACCATTAAACACACCTTCTTGTGGATGCCAAACACCGCAACTTTCGGTGATAGGGATTACCTCATGAATTTCATCAACATTCAAGTCGCCACCTGTACCATAATAACTTTTCAGTAATGGTGATACGGCTTTATACCAGCGTTCAAGCACCCCTTTTTTTCTAGGATCGCTTGGATCGAAATTTATTCCTGATTTAGCACCGCCAATAGCAGGGCCAGAAACCGTAAATTTAATTTCCATGGTTTTTGCGAGTGATAAAACTTCATTTTTATCTAATCCCTCACGCATACGAGTTCCACCGCCTGCAGCGCCACCACGAAGTGAGTTAATAACCGTCCAACCTTCAGCTTCGGTTTCTGAGTCTTTCCAGTGAAAAACAATTTCTGGAAGTTTACTTTCATATTGTTCTAGTAATTCTTTCATGTAAATATTTTTGTTGAGTTAAGCATGCCAAACCTTATTTATTGACATTGGTTAATTTAAACTACAGTAGTTTTAAGGGTAAAATAAAACACCACTTGAATGGTCTTGTTTGGCTCCTGTTACATCCGCCAAGACATTAATTTCATTTCTATGTCTTAAAACTCCTAAAAACGCAAAAATTAAAGCTTCTTTAAAAGCGATTAAATTATGCGATGGTAAAATTAATTTATCTTTTAGGAATTGTTCAAGTAATTTGAATAAATATTTATTATGTGCACCACCGCCTGTTATTAATACATTGTCAAAATCTTTTGTGTTTAAAGCGATTTGATGAGCAATATGATGTGTAAAAGTGGCTAAAATATGTTCTGGTGGAAGCCCAAACGAATTAATTAAAGGAAAAACCTCTGACTCTATCCATTCTAGACCTAAAGATTTTGGTGGCGATTGGTTGAAATAACTCAGCTGATTGAGTTGCTCTAATAAGTTTAAATTAACAGGAGATGATTCGGCTATTTTCCCATCAACATCATAATCTAAATTGAGTTGTTGTGCATAAAAATTTGTAACTTTATTGGCAGCACAAATATCATAAGCAATGCGCCTTCCAGCATTTTGAAAAGAAATATTTGCAAAGCCTCCAATATTTAGGCAAGCACCATAGTTTTGAAACAGTAATTGATCACCAATTGGCACTAGTGGTGCACCTTGGCCTCCTAATTGCACATCTTGAACTCTAAAATCACAAATCACTGGCAATTGTGTTAATTGAGCCAACAAAGCTTCATTACCAATTTGTAATGTAATACCCTTATCAGGTTGATGGAAAACCGTGTGACCATGAGCTGATATAAAATCAATTTTATCGCATTTAAATTCATTTATAAAATCAACACAATATTTGGCTGAAAGTTCTGCGAAATCTTTAGATAATTGAAGTCGTTTTTTGGGTTGTATTCTATGAGCTTCAGCTAATCGCCTTTGCCAAAACAAATTATATGAATATGTTTTAGCGTTTAAAATTTCAAAATTCCACTTTGTTGCCTTTGTAAACTTAGCTTCAACGATGTCTAAACCATCAAGTGAAGTTCCTGACATCAAGCCTAGAACATGATAATTATTTTGAGGTATTTCCAAAATCTTTGATTAAAAATCAATTTCATTTAACAATTCGTAAAAATAATGAATAAACACTGAAAATTCGGTAGTTCTCATTATATTTGTGCTATTAACAAAACGAGATTAATACAGATGGATTTTAAATTAACAGAAGAACATGAAATGATACGTCAAGCGGCGCGTGATTTTGCTAAAAACGAATTACTACCTGGCGTTATTGAACGTGACGAGAAACAAGAATTTCCAAAAGCGCAGATTAAACAATTAGGCGAATTAGGTTTTATGGGAATGATGGCATCACCTGAATATGGCGGTGGCGGAATGGACACAATTTCGTATGTAATTGCTATGGAAGAATTGTCTAAAGTAGATGCTTCTGCCTCTGTTGTTGTCTCTGTTAACAATTCACTAGTATGCTGGGGACTTGACACTTATGGCACACCTGAGCAAAAAGAAAAATATTTATCGCAACTTACCACTGGCGAAAAAATTGGTGCATTTTGTTTAAGTGAGCCTGAAGCTGGAAGTGACGCAACATCTCAAAAAACAACTGCTATTGATAAAGGTGATCATTATGTAATTAATGGCACCAAAAACTGGATTACTAACGGTAATTCTGCTGATATTTATTTAGTGATTGCACAAACCGACCGTGAAAAAAAACATAAAGGTATTAATGCTTTTATCGTTGAAAAAGGCATGGAAGGATTTGAAGTCGGTCCCAAAGAACAAAAAATGGGAATTCGCGGTAGTGATACACATTCTTTAAACTTCAACGACGTAAAAGTTCCAAAAGAAAACCGAATTGGTGAAGATGGTTTTGGTTTTAAATTTGCAATGAAAACACTTTCTGGTGGACGAATAGGTATTGCGGCTCAAGCTTTAGGTATTGCTTCTGGCGCTTATGAATTAGCAAAAGAATATGCTAAGACACGTAAAGCATTTGGTACTGAAATCATGAATCATCAGGCCATCGCTTTTAAAATTGCCGATATGCATACTCAAATTGAAGCAGCGAGACACTTGGTTATGAAAGCCGCTTGGGATAAAGATCAAGGCAATAATTACGACTTATCTGGTGCAATGGCAAAGCTATATGCTTCTCAAGTAGCTATGGAAGTAGCTACTGAAGCCGTTCAAGTTCATGGCGGAAATGGCTATGTTAAAGAATATCATGTAGAACGTTTGATGAGAGATGCTAAGATTACTCAAATTTATGAAGGTACTTCTGAAATACAGAAAATAGTTATTTCAAGAAGCGTTTTTAAAGACTAGTTAAATTTTTACAATATTTACAAATAAAAAACCGCCTTAGATTAAGGCGGTTTTTTTATTTATTATACATCAGGATGCTTGTAAAAAACTACAACATTCCTAAATTAATTACTTCTTGTTTTTTCAATTCGCGCATACGACCTCTAGGTAAGTCACGTTTAGTTAAATTACCATACATCACACGATCCAGCTTTAAAATTTCATAACCTAATTTCTTGAAAATTTTCTGAACAATTTTAGGACGCTGACTTTTTAATTCTAACCCAATATTATGTTTAGATTTATTTTCAACATAGCTAATATCATCTACATAAACTTTATGACCTTCTATAATAATACCATCTTTTATTTGATTGAGATGAACATAATCTAAAGGCTTTTTAAGCTCAACATCATAGAGTTGATGTATACCACTTTTTAAATTAGAAAGCTTTTTAGCTAAAGTACCATCATTAGTTAGTAAAATTAAACCAAGCGCAGAACTCTCTAATGTACCAACAGGTTTTACAGCAGCTTTAGTTACTCTTGCAGCCATATCTAAAACTGTGGTGTTGTTGTTTTTATAACTTCCTGTGCAATAGACGCCTTTAGGTTTGTTGAGTAAATAATAAACTTTAGGTTCTGGATTTATTCTACGACCATCGAACTTTACTTCATCTTGGAGTTTTACTTTATGCCCCATTTCAGTAACAACCTCACCATTTACTGTAACGTTTCCAGATTTAATATATATATCGGCATCTCGTCTTGAACATACACCTGAATTAGCTATGTATTTGTTCAATCGCATACCAGCATTAGGATCTTTTATTTGCTGATCTACTTTCGCTTGTTTCAAATTCTTCTTATTCCCTTTTGGCTTTTGCTTCGAATTTGATGATTTTTTTTGCATTTTTAATTTTTTGCAAAGATATGTTTAAATATTTGAGATTAAAACCTTTCACTTTAGAATATTCGATCAACAACTTGCTGTAAATCAATTAATACAATACTGAAGATTCCTATTACAATCACAAGTTTAAGCAAATTATGAAGTAACACATAGTGTTTTTTTGAACGTGACTGCCAAAGTTTCAAAATAAAAAAAATAAAAAATAATACACTCGATCCAAAATAGTAAGTCATATAACCTATATCGAATAAGCTTATAAGCACCAAAGCTGGTACAATTAAGGAAACACACAATACACTAATTATTTTTTTAGTCAATCGCATACCGTAAACTACAGGTAATGTTTTATATTCTTGAACAAAATCGCCTCGTAGATTTTCTAAATCTTTAATCAACTCTCTAATGCTAACAAGTAAGAATAAATATAACGCATGTACGAAAATGACTAAATCAAGATTTTTATAATAGACAAATACTATAAAAAATGGTAAAACAGCTAGCATACTTGCCATTAGTGTAGCAATGCCAACTTTACGTTTTAATTTATGAGAGTAAATCCACAGTAAAAATATATAACCTGAAAAAAATAAAACTGCTTTAAAAGAAACGTAACTAGCAACGATAACGCTTAAAAAATTTAAGCCAAAGTAAACACCTAACTTGGTATTTTGACTTACATAGTTATCTAATAATGTTTTAGCTGGCCTGTTTATTAAGTCTTTTTCAGAATCGTAAAAATTATTAATGATGTATCCTGAAGCAATTGCAAGCAAACTTGACAGAACAAGCAGATGAAGGTTTAAATCAAGTAAAACATCTTTAACAGCTATATCGTGAGCCATAATAAAAATAGACGCAAAATATATTGCTAAAGCAAGTACTAATAAGTTGTAACCACGAACTACCGAAAATAAACTGAATAACTTTAAAAAAAACTTATTAGTCTCGGTTGGCATAAAAGTGTTTAAAAGGTGTAAACCACTTCAAGCTTGTGGCCCGATAATGCCTTTTTGGCTTTTTGAAAATCTTCGGTGAAGCCTAAAATATATCCACCGCCGCCAGAACCGCAAAGCTTTAAATAATAATCATTTGTTTCAATACCTTTTTTCCATAAATCATGAAATTTAGCTGGAATCATAGGTTTAAAATTATCTAAAACTGTATTTGATAGGCTTTTAATATTTTTAAATAAAGATTTGAAATCTCCTGTTAAAAAATTTTCTACGCAAGCATCAGTATGTTTAACAAATTTGGTTTTTATCATATTCTTAAAACCTTCTTGCTTCATATTTTCCATAAAGATATTTACCATTGGTGCCGTTTCTCCTACAATACCACTATCTAATAAGAACACTGCTCCTTTACCACTCGATGTTTGAGAAGGTATCCCGGCTGGCTCTAAATCTTCTTTAGAGTTAATAAGGATTGGTAAACTTAAATAACTATTCAGTGGGTCGAGTCCAGAAGATTTACCATGAAAAAAAGATTCCATTTTAGCAAAAATTGATTTTAAAGTCAGTAGTTTTTCTCGACCTAAATTTTCAAGAACTGTAATTTTATCGATAGCATACTTATCATAAATTGCTGCCACCAAAGCACCACTACTTCCAACACCATAACCTTGAGGTATACTACTGTCAAAATATAAACCCTGAGCAATATCATGCTGAAGAGAGTCAACATCAAATTGAACTTCGATATCTTGATTTTGATTTAGCGTTTTTAAATAATCAGAAAAGCGCTTTAACTCTAAATTTGATGCTTTAGCAGTTTCACTAAGTTCATCATCAATTTTTAAAGCGCCATTGTAAAAATTGTATGGTATTGATAGACCTTTAGAATCTTTAATGATTCCATACTCACCAAACAATAAAATTTTAGAATAAAATAATGGTCCTTTCATTTTTTAAATGTTTCTGTGGTTAGGCATTACGAAATTAGACAAAAAATAAGATACAACAAACATTTAAGCGACTTGTTAACAGTGTTTTAATCTATTGTAACTTGGTCGTGAATATATTCTTTATTCTCGCAATAACTTGCTAAGCTATTTTTAATGAAAGATTTGACTTCATTTTCGACTGATTTAGGGTATAACAAATGTACATTAGCACCTGCGTCTAAAGTAAACCCAAGCGGTATTTGAGTTGAATTTCTAAAGTCCCAAATCGCTTCTATAATTTGCAAAGTATTTGGACGCATTAAAATGAAATAAGGCGAGCTTGTCATCATCATCGCATGTAAACTTAAAGCTTCAGTTTCTACGAGCGAAAAAAAGTCTTCGTAAGTTCCATTTTGCAAAATTGAAGTTAACTGGGTTAAATTATCATTAGCTTGCTTAAATCGTTGTTCTGCAAAAGGATGTTGATGCATTAATTGATGACCAACTGTACTACTGACTTGTTTTTGGCCTTTATCTACTAATAATATACTGTCACAGAAGTTTTTAAATTTTTCATGAACTTCAAATGGAAACTCAATCCCGTATAGGTTTGAGCTTTCTGGTATTGATGAATGTTTTCCCCAAACTACTAAATCACCATGTGTACTCCTACAAGCACTGCCTGATCCTAAACGTGCCAGGAATGAAGTTTTTAGCTTATAATAGTCAACTGATTGTGATTGATTTGCAGATTGTTCTAAATCGACAATACACTTTGCTAAAGCTGCTAAACCACTAGCTGAAGAAGCTATGCCGCTACTGTGTGGAAAGGTATTTTTAGTATGTATTGAGAATTGATAGTGTTTTAAAAAAGGACTGTAAACGTCAATTTTTTTTAGAAAACTTTCAATTTTAGGTTTAAATTCTGGTCTTAATTTTCCATCTAAATACACTTGAAAATTGAAGTCTTTAGTTGTGTTAGTTTCTTCTAGATGAATTTCAGTTATTGTTTTACAATTGTTCAACGTAAAACTTATGGAGGCATTGGTAGGTAATTGTTGATCATATTTTCCCCAATATTTAACCAAAGCAATATTACTTGGTGCAGTTGATGTGACTTTTTTACCTACAAATTGATGCGTAAAGTTTGGTGCGATAAAATCTTTGGCCTGCATAAATTTTTTTAACAAAGATAATTTAAAATATGTAAGTAAATTATAATTTAAAAAGCAGTTAAATTAAGAATATACGCAAGTTGCAGTTCATATATAAATTGTCTATTTTAGATTGCGAAATTCGGAACTCATGAAGTTAAAGTTTATCTATAAATTAATAATTGCGGTATTTGTTTGTTTAGCAATTGGTTTTATTGGCTCTATTGCTACTCAAACTAGTGTTAATACTTGGTATTTAACACTAAATAAACCTGTATTTAATCCACCAAATTGGTTATTTGCACCGGTATGGACAGCCTTGTATATTTTAATGGGAATTTCTGCCGCATTGGTTTGGCACAGAGGTTTTCATCATGTTTGGGTTAAAACAGCTTTGTACCATTTTGGTTTTCAATTATTACTGAATGCTCTGTGGTCTATCGTATTTTTTGGTTTACAAAAACCCTTACTTGCACTGTTTGTTATTGTAGCCCTTTTTATTTTAATTCTACTTACATTTAAATGGTTTAAAGTGGTTTCTAGCAAAGCCTCCTATTTAATTATTCCTTATTTAGTTTGGGTTGCGTTTGCTATGTTACTTAATTTTGAGATTTGGAGGCTTAATTAGTCGTTGCAGCAATGTAAGCACTTGTCCAAGTATTTTGAAAATTAAATCCACCTGTAATGGCATCAATATTTAATGCCTCGCCAATTATTTTTAGTTGTGGTAGTTGTTTACTTCTAAAAGTCTTAAAATCAATTTCTTTTAAATGAACACCGCCAGCTGTTACAAACTCATCTTTAAATGTACTTTTCCCGTTAACTTCAACTGTAAATGCCCGTAATACTGTTGAAATTCTATTTAATTCTAATTTAGAAAGATCACCCCAATTTTTAGTGCTATTTACTTCAGCTTCTTCTAATATAAAAAGCCAAAAACGTTTAGGTACATTAAATTCTATTTGTTTATTTAATTGTTTTTTTGATTGTTCAAATTTCATTCTTTTAAGCTGTTCGTTAACTTCATCTTCGCTTAAATCTGGTAACCAATTAACGCTAATTACAAAGTGATAATTCATCTTATTAAGCAATTGAGCTCCCCAAGCCGAAAGTTTTAAAATGCAAGGACCGCTTAAACCCCAATGTGTAATTAGTGTGGCGCCTGTAGACTCTAATAATGGCGCCTTAGTTGAAGTTGTTTCGAATAACTTAATGTGCGTTGGTAAACTTAAGCCTTGTAACTGTGTGAGTTTTGTATGATGAATATTAAACGTAAATAATGATGGTATTGGAGTTACAATTTCATGCCCTAATTGCTCTAATTTTTTCCAAATTTTTAAACTGCTTCCAGTTGAAATTACTAGTTGTTGTGCTTCTAAATTATGGGTTTTGGTTGTTACCTGCCAGTGGTTATTGATATAATTAAAATCGGTAACTACTTGAGATGTTTTAACGGAGACTCGCAATCTATTCGCCTCTTTTACAAAGCAATCAATAATACTTTGAGATGAATCTGACTTTGGAAAAATACGACCATCATCTTCAATTTTAAGTGCTACACCGCGTTGTTCAAGCCATGCCATCATATCGCCTGTCATAAACCGATGAAATGGCCCGATTAATTCGCGTTCACCACGTGGGTAATGCTTCGATAAATCTTTAGGAATAAACTCCGCGTGGGTAACATTACATCGGCCACCACCAGAAATTTTTACCTTTTGTAGCACTTGTTTTGACTTTTCTAAAATCATCACCGATTGATCTGGATGCCTCTCAGCATAATTAATGGCGAAAAAAAAGCCACTCGCACCACCACCAATTACAATACAATCAATTATTTCAGACATTTACTTTTATTTAATACAAAATTAGACTATTGCAAAGAATTTAACTACACATGAGATCGAAAGTCGACTATCAAAAATTTGTAAAATTTAAAATTTTATTTTACTAATTGTAAAATGAAGAAACTTGCATAAAATTGGTAACATATATTACATAGAACTATTCTAAATTAAGTAATTTTGTAATATGAATTTTATAAACAATTATTTTTCGGCGCTTTGGGATTTAACCATTGAAATGGCACCATATCTATTGCTAGGTTTTTTAATAGCAGGTCTTTTAAATGGCGTATTTACAAAAAATTGGCTACAGCGTAAATTAGGTAAACCAGGTTTTGCCTCTTCTATAAAAGCTGCTTTATTTGGAATTCCATTACCGCTTTGTTCTTGTGGCGTTATCCCTACAGGTGTATCATTTCACAAAAATGGAGCTTCAAAAGGCGCAACAACATCATTTTTAATTTCTACACCACAAACCGGTGTTGATAGCATTTTAATTACTTACGCTTTAATGGGTTGGGCTTACGCAATTATTCGACCAGTCATTGCATTTGTTACTGGTGTTTTTGGCGGATTTATAGCTGATAATTATGTCTTGAGCGAACAAATTAATGCACCTAAGTGTGATGATAATTCATGTAGCTCATGCGAGGTTGAAGATTCAGCCTCAAAAAAACAAACTTGGTTTAACCGTATTTTCAGATATGCCTTCGTTACATTTTTACAAGATATTTCACGCTATTTGGTATTAGGCTTAGCTTTAGCCGCACTGATAACCGTAGCTGTACCCGATAGTTTATTTACCGAGTATGTTGATCAAGCCTGGTTAAACATGCTTATTGTTTTAATAGCAAGTGTTCCGCTTTATGTCTGTGCTACAGCAAGTGTCCCGATTGCGGCTGCATTATTATTAAAAGGCATTTCACCAGGAGCTGCGATTGTTTTTTTAATGGCTGGACCAGCAACAAATATTGCCACCTTTACCGTATTGTGGAATACTATCGGAAAAAAAACAACCTTAGTCTATTTAAGCTCTATTATTGGTGGTGCTTTATTCTTTGGTTTCTTAATAGACTACACCTTGCCAGAGACACTTTACAATTATTTTTTGCCCATCACAACGATCACAGAACAGCATCAACATATCCTGCCACATTGGTTAATGATTGGTAGCGGGATTATACTTATTTACTTGATTATCCAAGCCGAAGTTATTCGGTATATACCACAAAAACAAAACTCAAAAACAACAGATATGACGACTTATAAAATTAAAGGGATGACTTGTAACCACTGTGTTGCAAATGTCGAAAAAAATTTAGGTAGCTTAGAGCAAGTCACTGAAGTAAATGTTAATTTAGATAAGGGTACAGCCCAAGTTGAAGGTCAAGCAACTGAAGATCAAATAAAATCTACTATTGAAAGCATTGGCTACCAATTTGAAGGTAAGTTATAGGTTTTTTTAATAGTATATCACCAAAAAAATCTATATCAATCTTTACAGTTTCTAATAACTAGGCACAAATTATAATTTTAGGATATTGAATAACATATTATACTAAAATATTTAATGAGTTAAAAACCTTTGTTTAATCACACCTTTGCATAAATAATTGATTTAAAGATATAGTAAACAAAAAAGCTAAACAATTAATTAACAACTGTTTAGCTTTTTTTTTAAAGTGCGGATGAAAGGAGTCGAACCTTCACGCCTCGCGGCACTAGATCCTAAGTCTAGCGTGTCTACCAATTCCACCACATCCGCGGACATTTAAATTGGAGTGCAAATATAAACAATAATCTAAATTTTCAAACATTAGTTCCTTAATTATTTTTAAATTGTAACTCTTAAAAAATAATCATTGTTATGGATCCGAAATCATACATTAACTCACATAAAGATCGTTTTATAAATGAACTGGTTGAACTATTAAAACTACCTTCAATCAGTGCAGATTCTAATTATAAAAAAGATACCATAAAGACTGCTAAAGCTGTTGAAACAGCCTTGAGTCAAGCTGGCTGTGATTCTGTCGAAATCTGTGAAACACCAGGATTACCTATTGTTTATGGTGAAAAAATAATCGACAAAAATTTACCAACCGTTTTAGTTTATGGTCATTATGATGTGCAACCGCCAGACCCTTTAGATTTATGGGACAGCCCACCATTTAAACCTGTTATAAAACCAACGAAAATTCATCCTGAAGGCGCTATTTTCGCTCGTGGTGCTTGTGACGATAAAGGCCAAATGTTTATGCATGTTAAAGCCTTAGAATATATGACTAAAACCGAGAACTTACCTTGTAATATAAAGTTTATGATTGAAGGTGAAGAAGAAGTTGGCAGCGTCAGTTTAGAGTGGTTTTTAGAGCGCAATCAAGAAAAACTTAAAAATGATGTCATCCTTATTTCAGACACGGGCATGATTAGCAAAGAAGCACCATCAATCACAACAGGCTTAAGAGGTTTAAGTTACCTTGAAGTTGAAGTCACCAGCCCAAATAGAGATTTACATTCTGGCTTGTATGGCGGGACAGTAGCTAACCCAATTAACATCTTAAGTCAAATGATTGCTTCTCTTCAAGATGAAAATAATCACATCACTATACCCGGATTTTACGATAAAGTTGAAAATTTATCCCAATCCGAACGTCAAAAAATGAGCGAAGCGCCATTTGACTTAGAAGAATACAAAGCGCATATTGATATTAAAGATATACACGGAGAAAAAGGCTACTCAACACTAGAACGTGGTTCAATTAGACCAACTCTTGATGTCAATGGCATTTGGGGAGGATACATTGGCGAGGGTGCAAAAACAGTAATTCCTAGTAAAGCATTTGCTAAAATTTCAATGCGATTAGTTCCAAATCAAGATTGGGAAGAAATCACACAACTTTTTAAAACTCATTTTGAAAAGATAGCGCCAAAAAGTGTAACTGTGAAAGTAAAACCGCATCATGGTGGTCAAGCCTATGTCACTCCAATAGATGGCATCGAATATCAAGCTGCAGACCAGGCTATCCAAGACGTTTTTGGCAAACCGGCTATACCTCAACGTAGTGGTGGCAGCATCCCAATTGTTTCTTTGTTTGAAGGTTATCTTAAATCTAAAACAATTTTACTAGGCTTTGGGCTAAATTCTGATGCAATCCATTCGCCTAATGAGCATTTTGGAGTTTGGAATTTTTTAAAAGGAATTGAAACCATTCCATTTTTTTATAATCATTTCACCCAATTGAAACAAGCCGAAAAATAATTTATATGCGTTTAAAGAGGTATTTCCTCTAAATAATAAAAAAACTTATCAAAAAACTCTATAAAACATGTTGTCTGTAATATAAATGATAAAATTAATAATTTTAAATCCATAATCTTAAAATAACACTTATGAAAAATATCATTTTAATGCTGTTTTTGTTGATCAACTTTGTAAGTCTTGCACAAAATGAAATTGAAGAAACAACTCTTGTTGAACCGAATTTCTCATCAGAATCTGTTACAATTAATGACAGTTCTGATATTATGATTTTTAAAGGTAAGGTTAGTTTTAAATCTGATTTAATGAATTTAACTAGAGCTGAGAAAATAGTGTATAATAAAAAAACAAATAGACTTGTAGCCTACGGTGTGAATGAGTTTACTTTTGATGGTAAAGTTCAAATCTCAAGAAATAATAAAAATAAAATTCTGAAATATACGATTGGCGAAAGAACTGCATACGTGGAATAAAACACTACGCACAGCACCGGATAAATGCAATTACTGGTGATTCGACTACAAGCGAATCAACCCCTATTTGCTCACTTAGGTTTTATAATTGAAATTCACTACTTTTAATACGTAATAACCGTGGTTATATAAATACGGTCAGGATGAAGTTTCCTGACCATGTTTTAATTGATATATTTAGTTGAGTTTGTAACTTAAATTAAAATCTTGAAGTGACAGGAGTAATTCTTTAGAAATTTCTACTTTTTTAGTTTTGCTTGGCATTTGTAATTCAATTTTATCTTGATGATCTCTAATTTTAAATTTCACATGCTTCGAGCCTTTGTGCTGGCTAATTACTTGTTCTAGCTGTTTTACGAAATCATCATTTAATTCTTTTATATCTAAAGTTAGCGTAAGTTTAGTTGCAAACTCTTTAACGACATCTTGTAGCTGTTTAAATGCTTTAAAGGTAATACGTGTTCGACCTGGCTCACCAGTCTCTTTGTTGATAAATTGTCTTGCCGTTGTTTTAACATGAACAAAATTATCTAACACTAAAAAATGTCTAAACTTTAAATAGTCTTCACCAAAAATCCAAAACTCATGGCTTTCATAATAGTCTTCTAAAATAAAAGTTGCAAAACCTTTACCATTTTTACTCACACGATGTTGAACATCTGTGACTACACCAGCAAAGAGTAATTCCTTATTAAGGTAGTTTTCAATAGAATTAAAACATCTAATATCCGTATTACAAAAATGTTTTATTTCAAGTTTAAAATCATCAAGCGGATGACCAGACAAAAATAAACCAATAACTTCTTTTTCAGCTTTAAGCGTTTTCATAGTGTGCCAAGGATCACAAGGCGGCACTTCAGGTTCAGGAATTTGAACTTCACTAGCCTCTCCAAATAAACTTACTTGAGCAGAATTTTGATTTTCTTGAAATTTAGAAGCATACTTGAGCACTTTCTCCAAAAAGTTAAGATCGCTTTCTGTTTGATGAAAATACTGTGCCCTATGAACTTCACCCAAGCTATCGAAAGCACCGGCTAAAGCTAAACTCTCAAAAGCCTTTTTATTAGCAGCGCGTAAATCTATGCGTTTAGCAAGATCAAAAATAGATTTGTAATTACCATCTTTTTTTCTATGTTTTACAATTGTATCAACAGCTCCACCACCAACACCTTTTACAGCACCCATTCCAAATCGAATGGCATTATTTTTATTAACTGAAAACTTGTAATAAGATTCGTTTACATCCGGACCTAATACATCTAGTCCCATTCGCCGACATTCTTCCATAAAAAAGGTAACTTTTTTAATATCATTCATGTTGTTAGATAAAACAGCAGCCATATATTCGGCTGGATAATGTGCTTTAAGGTAAGCCGTTTGATAAGCTACAAATGCGTAACAAGTTGAGTGCGATTTATTGAAAGCGTAACTTGCAAATGCTTCCCAATCTTTCCATATTTTCTCTAACTTTTCTTCAGGATGGCCATTATCTTTAGCTTGGTTAATAAATTTTGGTTTCAATTTAGCTAGTACATCCTTTAACTTTTTACCCATAGCTTTACGCAAAACATCAGCTTCACCTTTAGTAAAGTTAGCTAGCTTTTGAGAAAGTAACATCACTTGCTCTTGATAAACAGTAATTCCGTAGGTTTCTTCAAGATATTCTTGCATGTCAGGTAAATCATACGAAATCTCTTCACCACCATGTTTACGCTTAATAAAACTAGGAATATATTCCATCGGTCCAGGTCTGTACAAGGCATTCATAGCGATTAGATCTTCAAAAACTGTTGGCTTAAGATCTTTCATATGTTTTTGCATGCCAGGTGATTCATACTGAAAAATCCCTACAGTTTCTCCTCGTTGAAAAAGTTCGTAAGTTTTTTGATCATCTAATGGAAAAGATTCAGGATCGAGTTCTACACCATGACGTGCTTTTACAATTTCAACTGTATCTTTAATTAAAGTCAAGGTTTTGAGACCTAAGAAGTCCATTTTAAGTAAACCAGCATCTTCAACAACTGAATTATCGAATTGCGTCACGTATAAGTCTGAATCTTTTGCTAAAGAAACAGGAACAAACTTTGTGATATCATCAGGTGTAATAATTACGCCACATGCATGAATACCTGTATTTCTAACTGAGCCCTCTAATATTCTTGCTTGATTCACGGTATCGGCTTCTGGCGAATCTTGCTCTGATATACCTAAAAGTTCTTGCACTTTTACAAGGTCTTCAGCTCTAAATTTTTCTTTAAGTTCTTTATCAGTTTTACCAAAAATTTTACTCAACTTAGACATGTCGGGTACTAACTTCGCTATGCGATCGGCTTCGTATAGTGGTAAATCTAGTGCTCGAGCTGTATCGCGAATAGCAGATTTAGCTGCCATTGTACCATAAGTTATAATTTGTGCCACCTGATTTTCGCCATATTTATCAATCACATACTGCATAACTTTGCTTCGACCTTCATCATCAAAATCAATATCAATATCAGGCATACTTACACGTTCAGGATTCAAAAAACGCTCAAACAGTAAATCATATTTAATTGGATCTATGTTGGTGATTTTTAAGCAGTAGGCTACTGCACTACCTGCTGCTGAACCTCGTCCTGGCCCAACTGAAACTCCCATTTTTCTTGCTTCACGAATAAAATCTTCAACAATTAAAAAGTATCCTGGATATCCTGTATTAGCGATTACCGAAAGTTCAAAATCTAAACGCTCTTTAATAGATTCTGATAATTCTCCGTAACGTTCTTTAGCACCTTCATAGGTTAAATGCTTAAGGTAAGCGTTTTCGCCACGTTTACCATTATCAGATAGATCTTTAGCATCTTGAAACTCTTCTGGTATAGTAAATGCTGGTAGCAAAACGTCTCTAGCAAGATCATAAGCTTCAACTTTATCGGCTATTTCTTCTGTATTAGTAATGGCTTCTGGCAAATCCTTAAATAAAGATTTCATTTCATCAGCCGACTTAAAATAGTATTCATTATTAGGTAACCCATAACGGTAACCTCGACCACGACCGATAGGTGTAGATTGCTTTTCTCCATCTTTTACACAAAGTAAAATATCGTGTGCGTTGGCGTCTTGCTGATTGATATAATAAGTATTATTAGTCGCCAACAACTTTACATTATGCTTATTAGCCATTGCAATTAAAGTGTTATTGGCACGATCTTCATCTTCTTGTTGATGACGCATCAGCTCGATATAAAAATCATCTTTAAAAGTCTCTTTCCACCATATTAAGGCTTCTTCAGCTTGTTTTTCACCAAGATTTAAAATTTTACTTGGTACTTCACCATACATATTTCCTGTTAGGGCGATAATGTCTTCCTTATATTGCTCAATTAAAGTCTTATCTATTCTTGGCACATAATAAAAGCCTTTTGTAAAACCAATAGAAGATAATTTTGCAAGATTATGATAACCGTTTTTATTTTTTGCTAGTAAGACAATTTGATAGCCATTATCTTTTCGAGATTTATCGGTGTGATCTTCACAAACAAAAAATTCGCATCCGATAATAGGTTTAAGCGGTACAAGGTCACTATCTTCAGTGATAGATTTATTATGCTTTTTAATGGCATTTACAAAATGAAATGCACCCATCATATTGGCATGATCTGTTAAGGCAACAGCTGGCATGCGATGTTTTGCAGCAGCAGCAACTAAATCTGCTACAGAACTGGTAGATTGTAACACTGAAAATTGGCTGTGATTATGAAGATGAACAAAATGATTAGCTTCTAGTTCTGCTAAGTTTTGTTGAATTTCTTCTTTTGTAGGTTGTGTTTCAGTTGAAGTTTCTCTAGCTTTTAATTTATCAGAAGCTTGTTTTAAATTAACATGCTTTAAACCTATTGGTTGAATTGGAGAAGAATGTTTTGCCTTAAATTCGTCTAAATAACCAGGCTGAACTTTTAACTCTTCTTCAGTGTAGTTATGAATTCTAATTAACTCTAAAAAACACCGAGTTGTTGCTTCTACATCGGCGGTAGCGTTGTGAGCTTCTTCAAATGGTTGATTAAATAGATGTTCGTGTAATTCTGTTAAAGTTGGTAGCTTATATTTTCCTCCACGACCTCCAGGAATTTGACATAATTTTGCTGTTTTTTCAGTACAAGTGTCCAAAACGGACATATTGAGCAATGGTGTTTCAAGTTGAGCTCTAAAAAACTCAGCTCCCATGATATTTACATCAAAACCGACATTTTGCCCGACTACAAATTTTGCCTTTGCAAGGGCTTCATTAAAACGCTCTAATACTAAATTAAGTTCTTCTCCTTCAGTTTTTGCTAGTGCTGTAGAAATACCATGAATACGCTCTGCATCATAAGGAATATCAAAACCTTCAGGTTGAATTAAATAATCTTCTGCTTCAATTAATTCACCCCATTGATCATGAACTTGCCAGGCAATTTGTATGGCTCTTGGCCAATTTTCAACATCGCTAATAGGTGCATCCCAACGCTTTGGAAGACCTGTAGTTTCGGTATCAAAAATGATGTACATAGTAAAAGTATTAAAATGGGTTTAGCAAAGAAACTAAAAGCTTAGCCTTCAAATTTATGATTTTTCTTCGGTTGAGCCATCAGGATATTTAGCAAATCGCCTCGGATTAAGACCATGAGTAAATTCGGCTTCTGGCCAAGGCCATCCACCAAATTGTGTTTGTTGATAATTATTGATGATTGTATTGATTTCTTGTGGTGAATTTGCTACAAATGGTCCACGTTGAACAACAGGCTCATTAATCGGTTTGGCTTGTAGAAACAAAAATTCTGCTGTTTTAGAATTAACTGTAATCTTAGGGCTTTTAAGTGGTGAGAGCTCTAATGAATGACCTGATGAAATCGACTTATTTTCAATGCTAATAGAGTCGCCTTTGTAAAAAAACAATTGTCTATTAAGCTTTGATGTGTTTGCTTTTGGTATTACAAATTCTGCTCCGGCTTGTAATGTTATTCGCCAAATTTGAACCTCGTTTTCAGGGTTTGCTGCCCATGAATTCGGTGTAGGTGATAAAGCTTTGGTGTTATTATATTGTCCAGCAATTATTTTTAGCTGACCAACTGTTTGCTGGTTTTGTTGTATAGAAATCACGGGGATTTCTTCATTCCATAGCATTTTGTAATGTGGATTAACCTGTTTTGAAGCTTTTGGTAGATTGAGCCAAAGTTGAAATAGCACTAATGGATTAGGCTTGTTTTGATGTATTAATGGAAACATTTCAGAATGCAAAACACCTTTACCTGCAGTCATCCATTGCACATCACCATGACCAAAACGTCCGCAGGAACCCAATGAATCTGTATGGTCGGCAAAACCTTCTTCAACCAAAGTAATGGTTTCAAAACCAGCATGTGGATGGTAGGGAAATCCTGGTGCTTTTTGGCCATGATACATCCTAAAACCATCTTTCTTAGTAAAATCGTTACCTAATATTCTGTTTTTTAAATATTTATGATCTGGTCCTAAATTAGCGTTTCCTTGCGGAAAATCATCTTGATGGTAAGCGCAAAAAATAAAAGGGTTTATCGTTTCCCAATGAAAACCGAGTGGTTTTATAGCTTTAACTGTTTCCATAGCTTTAGTAATTAAATTGAATCTAAAATACAGTTATTATCGCTATTCGGTAAAACAATTAAGCAGTTGTTATGATTTAGTTATAGACTAGATGATGAGCAATTTGCTTTAAGTTGATGTTTTAACTGATTAATTTGACTAACCGATAAATTTGAAAGGTATAATTTTAATTGATGGTTTTTGTAGAACAGATACGAAAATAGCCGATGAAAAGTTTTAAAATGTAGTTGAGCAGTTGATTTCAACTGTAATGATAAATTTCGTTCATCAATCTTAAAGTCTATTATATCGCTTAAATTAATTGATGATTTTAGAACTCTGTAGTCGATAAATTCATTTTCAGTAAGCGAAATTATCTTAAACCTTAATGCAATAAGCCTTAATAAAGTTAATCCTAATAAGACATTTATTACTAAGATAAGTACTCCTATTATTTGAAAAAATAAAAATTCGCTATTTAGATTGACTAACGCCACTATTAACAGACCTAAAAAAGACAGAATCAGTCCTATAAAACGCTTCTTCTGATAATAAATCTGCATTTTTTCCTACAAATTCACTGAAAACTCACCTGAAGAAACTTCAATTCCTGTAGTTGTTGTAAACTCAAATGAACCTGAGATCGATGTATCTGTAATCTCTGTAATCGTTAAGCTTCCAGACTGAGCAAACTCGACAGTCTCACTTTCAGAATAACCTAATTGAATGTTGTCTTCTATTGAAACATCATAATTACCTGCCTCAAGTGTATTTGGAAAGACAATGGTAATAACAGCATTATCAACCGAGCCAAAAACTGTAAATACACCACTATTTTCTTCAATATTAACTACAGTAGACTGAAAAGCAGTTGCATTAACATTTGCATTTAAAAATTCATCAGGGTTTGTAGGATCAGTAGGGTCATCAATTTCTGCATCTAGAAGAGGTACATTAAAAAAAGAGCCGCTTCTAATAAAAACTTCGTCGCCTTCAGCATTTTTTAAGTTAAAGAAAAACGTACCATCAAAGCCATTTTCATCAACTTGAGTAATGGTAATTTCACCAACAACATCGTCGTGATTACTAGTGTAAACAACACCATTTACATTCTCATAACTAGCCGTGTTTAAACCGTTTGGTGTTACAGTATAAGTACCAAGATTCATAGATTCTGTTCTAAAACTAATCACTTCAGTCGATGAACTTCTTATAGAAAATAATCCATTTTCATCTACTGAAGCTGTTGCTGAAACTGCCTTATAAAAATCGTTATTAACTAAGCCTTGAACAGTTGCCTCATCTTTAATAATATCATCTGAACAACTGCCAAGAATCAATGCTAAAAAAGCTAGAAAGTAAATCCTCATTATCTTAAAATTTTGTAAACAAATGTAAAATAAAAATTCTAAAAATATAATTGATTGTGTATCAAAAATAAAACTTATCTTTGCGCCTTATTAATAACTAAGGTCGAGAACCTTAAAATTTAATCTTATATGCCAACTAAAATTAGATTACAGAGACACGGTAGAAAAGGAAAGCCATTTTATTGGATTGTTGCTACTGATAGTCGTGAGAAAAGAGATGGTAAATTTTTAGAAAAACTAGGAATTTACAATCCAACTACTCAACCAGCTATTATCGAACTTGATGTTGATAATGCTGTTAAATGGCTGCGTAATGGTGCACAACCAACTGACACAGCAAAACGTATTTTATCTTACAAAGGTGCATTACTAAAAAAACATTTGCTTGCAGGTGTTGACAAAGGTGCTTTAACTGAAGAAGAAGCCAACAAAAAATTTGAGGCTTGGTTAGAAGAGAAAAACGCATCTATTGAAAGCGCTTCTGAGAAAACTCAGAAAGCAAAAGAAGAAGCTAAGCAAAAAGCATTAGACGCCGAAAGAGAAGTAAATGCTAAGCGTGAAGCTGAAGCAAAAGCCGCTGAAGATGAAGCTAAAGCTGCAGAAGAGGCTGCCAAAGCAGAAGCCGATGATGCAACTGAAGAAACTAATGAAGCAGAATCTGCTGAAGAAGAATCTAAGGAAGAAAAAGCTTAAAAAGCACTTTAACGATGACAAAAGATGAATGTTTTTATCTTGGTACTATCGTTAGTAAATTTAGTTTTAAAGGCGAAGTCCAAATCAAATTAGATACAGACGAGCCTGAAACTTACAAAAATTTGGAATCAGTTTTGGTTGAAATCAACCAAAAACTGGTTCCTTTTTTTATTTTACAATCTAACTTACAACGCAGCAATTTACTTCGCGTTAAGTTTGAAGATGTTGATGATGAAGCTGATGCGCTCGAATTATTAAAAAAAGATGTTTACCTGCCACTCACAGAATTACCGGAACTTGATGACGATCAATTTTATTATCACGAAGTCACAAATTATAAAGTGTTTGACAAACACTATGGCGAGTTTGGTAAAATAAAATCTGTAGACAGTACATCGCCCCAAGCTTTATTTATCATCTATAAAGACAACACCGAAATTTTGGTCCCAGTAAACGATGTATTTATTGAAAAAATTGATAAAGCTAATCAAGAAATTCATTTTAACTTACCTGACGGTCTACTTGATCTCTACTTAAAGTAACGTGTCAAAACCATTTCATTTTAAGCAATTTAGCATCACGCAAGCCAATACCGCCATGAAAATTGGCACAGACGGTGTTTTATTAGGTGCTTGGGCAAGCATTAAGCATCAGCCCAACAGCATTTTAGACATTGGCGCCGGCACCGGAATAATTAGCCTTCAACTCGCACAACGCAGCTCTGCACAACTCATAGATGCTATAGAAATTGATCATAACGCCTATGAAGATTGCGTTACTAATTTCGAAAATAGTATTTGGAATGACCGACTATTTTGTTACCACGCTAGCTTACAAGAATTTGTTGATGAAATAGATGAATCTTACGATTTAATTATTTCTAATCCTCCATTTTTTGAACCACAAAACAGCATAAAGTCTAGTGCAAGAACAAATGCAAGATTTACAAACAGTTTAAATTATAAAGAATTACTTCAAAGCGTTAGACAATTACTCAACCAAAACGGAAAGTTTTGCGTGATTATTCCATATCAAAATGAAGCAAAATTCTTAGACATTGCCCAAAGTGTTGAATTATTTCCTACTGAAATTTTGCACGTTAAAGGCCACAAAGAAGCTCCAATTAAAAGAAGTTTGATTTGCCTAGAACACAAATTAAGAACATCAGTTGAAGTTACCGAACTCACAATTGAAATTGAGCGGCATCAATACACTAATGAGTATTTCAACTTAGTTAAAGACTTTTATCTTAAACTTTAAAACTTCTATAATTACAATTTTGAGCACCTTAATATTGGTATTGCTTAATTGTTTTTCAATTTCATAGCCTAAAATTTACAAATTCAATAAAAATATAACACTTGTACCTTGACCAATGCTGTAAGATTAGTTAATTTTGAATTTCAATATAAAATTATGAAACAAGATACTTTTCAAGCACCAGATTACTACAATATAGACGATTTATTAACTGAAGAGCATAAACTTATTCGTGAAGCCGCTCGTGATTGGGTTAAGCGTGATGTAAGCCCAATTATTGAAGATGCGGCTCAAAAAGCTGAATTTCCTAAATCGATTATTAAAGGCTTATCAGACATAGGAGCTTTTGGTCCTTATATACCTGAAGAATATGGTGGCGCTGGTTTAGATCAAATTTCTTATGGTTTAATTATGCAAGAGATTGAACGTGGCGATAGCGGAGTACGCTCTACAGCATCAGTACAATCTTCACTTGTTATGTTTCCGATTTACGCATATGGTACTGAAGCGCAAAAGAAAAAGTATTTACCAAAATTAGCTTCAGGCGAATTTATGGGTTCATTTGGACTTACCGAACCAAATCATGGTTCAAATCCTGGTGGCATGACCACTAATTTTAAAGACAAAGGCGACCACTATTTACTTAACGGTGCCAAAATGTGGATTTCAAATGCACCTTTTTGCGATATTGCCGTTGTTTGGGCAAAGAATGAAGAAGGCCGAATTCACGGACTCATTGTTGAACGCGGCATGGAAGGTTTTACAACGCCAGAAACCCACAATAAGTGGTCTTTAAGAGCTTCAGCAACTGGTGAACTTATTTTTGATGATGTTAAAGTTCCTAAAGAAAATTTACTCACTGGCAAAAGCGGACTTGGTGCGCCATTATCTTGTTTAGACTCTGCTCGTTATGGTATTGCTTGGGGCGCTATTGGTGCAGCAATGGATTGCTACGATACAGCTTTAAGATACGCGAAAGAACGTATTCAATTTGATAAGCCAATCGCTAGCTATCAATTACAGCAAAAAAAATTAGCCGAAATGATTACCGAAATCACTAAAGCACAATTGATGGCATTAAGATTAGGACAACTTAAAAATGACGGAAAGGCTACAACAGCTCAAATTTCTATGGCTAAACGTAATAATGTTGAAATGGCTATTAACATTGCTCGTGAAGCAAGACAAATTTTAGGCGGCATGGGAATTACAGGCGATTACAGTATCATGCGCCATATGATGAATTTAGAAAGTGTCATAACTTACGAAGGCACACACGATATTCACCTACTTATAACAGGAATGGATATTACTGGAATTCCAGCTTTTAAATAAACCTATAATTTTTTCCTAATTATTTAACTCAAAAAAGCAGCTTTAGTTAGCTGCTTTTTATTTTTAACCAAAAATTTGCTATGTCAATTTCACGACTTAAAAACCATACAAAATCATATAGAGAAAATCTATTAAAACATGAATTATACAAGCATATTGAATCGCCACAAGATTTACAAATTTTCATGCAACATCATGTTTTTGCCGTCTGGGATTTCATGTCTTTATTGAAAGCCCTGCAACAACAACTTACATGCGTAAATACACCATGGAAACCCATTGGAAACCCAGAACATCGCTATTTGATTAATGAAATTGTATTAGCTGAAGAAACCGATCTAAACAAAGAAGGTAAGCGTCAAAGTCATTTTGAAATGTATTTAGACGCGATGGAGAAAGCTAAGGCCAATACTAATGAAGTTAGAAGTTTTATTGAATCACTTTCTACTTCAGCTTCGGTTAGTAAACAAATTGAAGACAGTAAACTTTCTACAAACGTCAAGCAATTTTTGAATTTTACATTTCAACTAATCAGCGAAGGAAAAGCGCATAAAATAGCGGCAGCCTTCACATTTGGTCGTGAAGAACTAATCCCTGACATGTTTACATCGATTATTGGAGAAATTCAACAAAAGTTTCCTGAAGAAGACTTAAGTTTATTCAAATACTATTTTGATCGCCATATTGAATTAGATGAAGATGAACACGGACCAATGGCATTAGAATTAATTTCTGAATTATGCGGCAACAACACCCAATATTGGGAAGAAGCCGAGCATTGCGCTATTGAGGCCTTGAAACTTCGTCATATCCTGTGGGATGGCATTCAAAAAGAAATTATGGTTAAAAAGGCAATTGCTTAACAGCTGAGTTAATTGTTTTTTAATGAAGATGACATTTTAGAAACTTTTTCTGCTAGTTCAAGTTTGTAGGCATTTAATTTCTCTTGTAAAACTTTATCATTACTCGCTGCTATTTGAGTCGCTAAAATTCCAGCATTTTTAGCAGCATTTAAGGCTACAGTAGCCACAGGTACACCATTAGGCATTTGCAAAATTGATAAAACTGAGTCCCAGCCATCAATCGAATTACTCGATTTTACTGGAACTCCAATTACTGGCAAAGGTGTTAATGATGCTAACATTCCAGGTAAATGTGCCGCACCACCAGCACCAGCAATAATAACTTTAAAATCATTTTGATGTGCACTTTTCCCAAAATCAAACATTTTTTCAGGCGTACGATGTGCAGAAACCACATCAACAACAACTTCTATTCCGAAGTGTTTTAAAATATCAATTGCATCTTGCATGACGGGAAGATCGCTTGTGCTTCCCATTACAACAGCTACTTTATGCGTTTTCATGAGCAATAACTTTTAATTGAGATTTAACTTGAGCAGCGATTTCTCGTGCTTTTGCTATAGATTGATTAATAATTGTAACATGACCCATTTTACGAAATGGTCGTGTAATTTTTTTTCCATAAATATGAGGCGTTACACCTTTAAGCGACATTATCTGTTCTATATTTTTATAGAGTACATTCCCTTCATAAGCTTCATCACCAACTAAATTTACCATTACCGCTGCTTGCTTTGTAGATGTATCTCCTAATGGTAAATCTAATACAGCACGCAAATGCTGTTCAAATTGATTGGTATAGCTTCCTTCTATAGAAAAATGTCCAGAGTTATGCGGTCTAGGCGCAACTTCATTGACCAAAACATCATCTGAATGTGTCAGAAATAATTCGACAGCTAACAAGCCGACATGCTTAATTTTAGATGAAACTTCTTCCGCTAAATTTCTCGCCTTTTGAGCTATTTCATCCGAAATTCGTGCAGGACATAATACATATTCAACTTGGTTAGCCTCTGGATGAAATTCCATTTCAACAACTGGATAAGACTTAACTTCGCCAGAAGCATTTCGTGCAACAATAACAGCTAATTCTGTTTTAAAATCAACAAGATTTTCAATTAAGCAAGCAACATCAGGCAACTGTTTTGCAGCGTCTAAATTTTTAATTATTTGAACACCTTTACCATCATAACCGCCAGTGGCAGCCTTCCAAACTTGGGGAAATAAATTTGGATGAGCGCTAAGATGATTAACCAATTCTATTTTTGAAGCTAAGTTGAAATGCCTTGATGTTGCAATTTGATTGGCTTTATAAAAATCTTTTTGTGTTTGCTTGTTTTGAATAACTGCTAAAGTTTCAGCTGAAGGATACACCTTTATACCTTTTTGAGCAAGATCTCGTAAAGCATCAATATTGACGGCTTCAATTTCAATAGTTAGCACATCTACATCTTCAGCAAACTTCATCACTGTAGCGTAATCTAGTAAGCTTCCACAAACAAACTCATTACACGCGATAGCACTTGGCGCTTCTGGGTTTGGATCTAAAACCTTAGTTTTAATATCATATTTACGGGTCTCATAAAGCAACATTTTTCCTAACTGACCACCACCTAAAATTCCAAGTGTAAAGTTTGAAGAGAAGTAATTATACATAGCCTTAAATATTACAGCGTAAAAATAGGTGTTCTTGATTAAATATAATCAGCATTTTATCGTTCTATTTTTGTAATATTGAAAAAAGCACCAATGCGAATTTTTAAAAATAAAGATTTTGCGCGATGGTTTATTATTTTTTCATCGCTAAGTATTGTCATCCTAGTTTCATGGAATGTGGCCTTGTTTTACGAACGAATTAAAAAAGATGAGCGTCAAAAAATGGCCATTTGGTCTGAAGCTCAAAAATCCTTTAACAATGCCTCTACTAAAGATGTAGATTTAGGCTTAGAGTTATATATATTAAGTACAGACCTTGAAATACCTATTATTAATACAGATGCACAAGGAACGATTTTTCGATATAACAATATTCCTCCTAAAGTTGAAGAAGATTCATTAAAGTTATATCAGTTTCTTGAAGAACTAAAAAGCACAAACAAGCCAATTAAAGTTGACTTAGGAAATGAAAACTATCAATACATTTATTATGGAAATTCTCAAATCCTTGAAAAAATCAAGTATTATCCTATCATTTTACTACTCATTTTCGCCCTTTTTACGGGCTTGATTTTTTTATTTTTTCGCACTTCAAAATACAGCGAAAAAAACAAACTGTGGGCTGGAATGGCAAAAGAAACAGCACATCAAATTGGTACACCTTTATCATCTTTGGTCGGTTGGATAGAAATTTTAAAAACAAATCCTTCAGTCGATCAAAGCTATATTGATGAAATGACAAAAGATGTTAATCGGTTACAGACCATCACAAATAGATTTTCAAAAATTGGTTCTGAAATTGTATTGGCAAAAACAGACTTAATTAAAGAAACTAAATCTGCTGTCGACTATTTACGAAATAAACACAGCAAGTTAATCGAGTTTGATGTTCAATTAGGTGAACAGTCTATCGACGTTAAGTTGAATACTGTTTTGTACAGTTGGACAATAGAAAATATCATAAAAAATGCTGTTGATGCTATGAAAGGCAAAGGCAAAATTAAAATTACCAGCGAAATTACTAAAAACTGGGTCTCAATATTGATTAGTGATCAAGGAAAAGGTATTCCTAAACACCGCCATAAACAAATTTTTGAAGCTGGTTACACCTCAAAAAAGCGTGGTTGGGGACTAGGCTTATCTTTATCTAAAAGAATTATTGAAGATTATCATAAAGGCAAAATACGTGTAAAACAAAGTGATATTAATCAGGGCGCTTGTTTTGAAATTAGATTACAAATTGTATAAACACTTGAAAATTTAAAATAGATGTCGCTAATTCACTTTGGCCTTGTCTGCAGTTACAGATTCCCAAAGTTTATCTTTTAATTCTTGTAGACCTTCTTGAGCTACAGATGAAATAAATAAATAAGGTGTGTTTTCAAATCCTGTTTGTAACTCCTTATTTAACTCGGTTTTGAGTTCATCATCTAACATATCTGACTTTGAGATTGCTATTAGACGAGACTTGTCTAATAATTCAGGGTTGTAGCGTTTGAGTTCGTCGAGTAAAATCTTATAAGATTTAACAACATCATCGGCATCTGCAGGAATTAAAAACAACAAAGTTGAATTACGTTCGATATGCCTTAAAAACCGATAACCTAAACCTTTGCCTTCTGCAGCACCTTCAATTATACCTGGAATGTCGGCCACCACAAATGATTTAAAATCACGGTATTTTACGATACCTAAATTAGGCTTTAAAGTTGTAAATTCATAATCGGCAATTTTAGGTTTAGCTGCTGTAATAACAGAAAGTAAAGTAGATTTTCCTGCATTAGGAAAACCTACTAAACCAACATCTGCCAATACTTTTAACTCTAAAGTAATTTGTTTTTCTTCACTATCAATTCCTGGCTGAGCATATCGTGGCGTTTGGTTAGTAGATGTCTTAAAATGTGCGTTACCTTTTCCTCCTTGCCCACCTTTTGCAGCTATGTACTCTTGTTGATCTTCGGTAATTTCTTTTAGAATCTCGTTAGTTTCAGTATCGCGAATAATTGTACCCAAAGGCACTTCAATAATCGCATCTTCACCATCATGACCAGTACTAGTTTGCTTTCCTCCGTCACCGCCATGAGACGCACGAACGTGCTGTTTAAATTTTAAATGAAATAGTGTCCAGTAATTTTTATTGCCTCTAACAATAACATGTCCACCTCGACCGCCATCACCACCATCTGGGCCACCTTTTGCTACAGCTTTTTCACGTCTTAAATGCGTAGAACCTTTACCACCTTTTCCAGATTTAATAAAGATTTTAATGTAGTCAACAAAATTACCTTCGGTCATTTTTTATAATGTCTTTACAATGTCAGCTAAACGTTTAGCAATTTCTTCGATACTGCCAACTCCATTTACAGTATGTAGCTTTTCTTTTGATTTGTAGTAATCTTTTAAAACAGAAGTTTCTTTATAATAAACGCTAACACGATTTTTAATAATATCTTCATTTGCATCATCAGCTCTACCTGAAGTTTTGCCACGTTCTAGAAGTCGATCTACAAGAACTTGGTCTGGAACTTCAAGTGCTAACATTCCATGAACTTCAGTATCTAAATCTGCCAACAATTTATCTAAAGCTTCAGCTTGAGCAACTGTTCGAGGAAAACCATCGAAGATAAAACCCTTACCATATTTATCTTCTTCAACTGCTGCCTTTAACATACCAATGGTCACTTCATCTGGCACAAGCTCACCTTTATCAATGTAAGTTTTTGCTTCGGTGCCAAGTTGTGTTTGGTTTTTAATATTTTTTCTAAATATGTCTCCTGTTGAAATGTGTTTCAACTTAAAATTTTCTTTTAAACGTTCGGCTTGTGTGCCTTTTCCTGCGCCTGGTGGGCCAAATAAAACAATATTAGTCATTGTTATGATTTTAGTTGATATATTTCTGGTAAATTTCGACCTAAACCGTCATAATCTAAGCCGTATCCTACAATAAATTTTGGTGGAATTTCAAGTCCAATATAATCGATTTTAAAGTCATATTCATAAGCTTTTGGCTTGTAAAATAAACTTGCAATTTTGTATGTATTAACCTTAGCTTCAGATAACAAATCGATAATTTTTGCAAGCGTATGACCGGTATCGACAATGTCTTCTACAATAATAACATCCCGATCTTCAAGCGAATTTAAGCCGATTAAGGTTTGTACATTTCCGGTTGAGTTAGTACCTTGATAAGATGCTAATTTAGTAAAGTTAATTTCGCAAGGTTGCTGATAATACTTCATTAAATCGCCTAAAAACATAAATGCACCATTTAAAACGCCTATAAAAATGGGAGTTTTTGTAGTGTAATCTTTTTCTATTGCGGCTGCTAAAGATTTAACAACGTTTTGAATTTTTTCAGCTGAAATATAAGGTTCAAATGTTAAGTCGTGAAGTTTCATACTTTATAAAAGCAACAAATATAAGCGATGCAATTTGAATACTGAATATCAGCCTCAAGTTATTTACTCATGTTTAAAATTTTGAAGTAGAAATTGAAGTTTCTATTGTATTTATTAGACCTTAATCGCTTTATTATTACATTTACATTTCATTTAATCTTACTGTTATGGGAGCCAAAAAACGTTTGTTTTTAATCGATGCTTATGCCTTAATTTTTAGAGGTTATTACGCTTTGATTAAAAATCCAAGAATTAACTCTAAAGGTCAAGATACCTCAGCAATTATGGGGTTTATGAATTCATTATTTGATGTTATTAAGCGTGAAAAGCCTGACCACCTTGCGGTTTGTTTTGATAAAGACGGTAGTACCGAACGAACTGAAATGTATAGTGAGTATAAAGCTAATCGTGATGAAACACCTCAAGTCATTCGTGAATCGATTCCTGTGATTAAGCAAATTATCAAAGCGATGCATATTCCTATTGAAGAAATTTCAGGAATGGAAGCTGATGATATTATCGGCACGCTAGCCAAACAAGCAGAGCAGCAAGATTATGAAGTTTACATGGTGACTCCTGATAAAGATTTTGCTCAACTTGTCTCAGAACATATTTTTATGTATCGCCCAGCGCGAATGGGTAATGGAATTGAAAAATGGGGTATTCCTGAAGTTCAAAAGCGCTTTGGGGTAGAACGTCCTGAGCAAGTGATCGACTATCTTGGTATGATGGGTGATTCGGCTGACAACATTCCTGGCTTACCTGGTGTTGGTGATAAAACAGCCAAGAAATTTATTGCCAAATATGGTAGTATGGAAGGTTTGTTTGAAAATATTGACGACCTTAAAGGTAAAACCAAGGAAAAAATTGAAGCCAATCAAGAGTTAGGGCTAATGTCTAAAAAATTAGCCACCATATTTACCGAATGTGAAGTTACTTTTGACGAAAAAAGTTATGAACTCTCACCGCCAGATGTCGAAAAAGTAGTTTCAATCTTCAAAGAATTGGAGTTTAGACGTTTAACCGAGCAATTTATGAAAATGTATAACCAATCGGCAGACGCACCAACTTCAACTGAAGAAGACACCCAAACAGCTGGAGCTGGTCAGTTTTCGCTTTTTGGCAATGACACTTCTTCTAAAGATGCTAACGCAGCTGACTTCCAAGGCTATAAATCGCTTGAAAACACACCACACTTTTACCAGCTCATCAATAGTAAAACAGCCTATAAATTATTTCTTAAAAAATTAATGCAGCAAAACTCTGTTTGCTTTGATACCGAAACCACTAGTTTAAAAACACTTGACGCAAAATTAGTAGGCATTGCCTTTTCGTGGGAAAAACAAAAAGGCTATTATTTAAGTATTCCCGAGAATGATGCTGAAGCTCAAGAAATTTTAGAGCATCTTAAACCTTTTTTTGAAGCTGAAACAATAGAAAAAATAGGACAAAATCTAAAATACGATATCAAAGTTTTAGCCAATTACAACATCTCGGTTAAAGGACCGCTATTTGACACAATGCTCGCACACTACATCATTAACCCAGATATGCGCCATAACATGGATGTCCTAGCCGAAACTTACTTAATGTATTCACCAAAACCCATTAAAGATTTAATAGGTAAAAAAGGTAAACACCAAAAAAGTTTTAGAGAAGTTGAGCTTGATGCTCAAACACAATATGCCGTTGAAGATGCAGATATTACCTTTCAACTCAAAAATTATTTTGAAAAAGAGCTAGATGATGCTCACAATAAACCACTTTACAGCGATATTGAAATTCCATTATTACGTGTTTTAGCGGCAATGGAAATTGAAGGAATTAAGCTTGATAAAACAGCGCTTGAAAACCTATCTACAGAACTGGATAGTGACCTAAAGCGCTTAGAATCTAACATATTTGAAGCCGCCGATGAAGAATTTAACATTGGCTCACCTAAGCAACTTGGAGATATTTTATTTGGAAAACTTCAAATTGCAGATAAGCCCAAAAAAACAAAATCAGGACAATATTCAACTGCCGAAGATGTTTTGTCTTATCATGCAAACGACCATCAAATTGTAAAAGATGTCTTAGAGTGGCGTCAGCTTTCAAAACTAAAAAGCACTTATGTAGATGCTTTACCAAAACAAATTCATTCAAAAACAAAACGTGTTCATACTGAATTTATGCAAACCGTTGCTGCAACAGGCAGGTTAAGCTCTAACAACCCAAACCTCCAAAACATTCCGATCAGGACAGAACGTGGACGAGAAGTTAGAAAAGCTTTTGTCCCAAGAGATGAAAATTACGTTTTGCTAGCGGCCGATTATTCACAAATTGAACTACGCATCATAGCGGCATTAAGTCAAGAAGAAACCATGTTAAATGCCTTCAAAAATGGTGAAGATATACACGCCTCAACAGCTGCTAAGGTATTTAACGTCCCAATTGAAGAGGTGACGCGACAACAACGCAGCAATGCTAAAACAGTAAATTTCGGTATTATTTATGGTGTTTCAGCTTTTGGATTAAGCAACCAAACAGAACTCAGCCGGAACGAATCTAAAGAACTTATTGAAACATACTACAAAACCTACCCTAAGTTACGTGATTACATTGATGACCAAGTTGATTTTGCACGTGAACATGGCTATGTAAAAACAGTTATGGGTCGCCGACGCTACTTAAAAGATATTAATGCGCGAAACCATGTTGTAAAAAATGCGGCTGAGAGAAACGCAGTCAACGCACCTGTACAAGGTAGCGCTGCTGACATCATTAAAGTCGCCATGATTAATATACATAAAGCACTAACAGAAGGCAATTATAAGTCTAAAATGTTGCTACAAGTCCATGACGAATTAGTATTTGATGCACATAAAGATGAGCTGGAGAAACTTAAACCTCTCATCAAAAACCATATGGAAAATGCTTTTAAGCTTGATGTTCCATTAGATGTTGAAATCGGAATTGGTCAAAACTGGTTAGAAGCACATTAACATGACTACAACTCTAAAAAATTGGTTTGTCATTTACACAAAACCAAATGCAGAAAAGAAAACAGCTCAACAGCTTGAAAAAATAGGCATTCAAGTATACTGTCCTACTATTAAAATTATAAAGCAATGGACTGATAGAAAAAAGAAAGTTGACACGCCTGTATTACCTTCTATGCTATTTGTTTACATTGAAAATCATTTACGTGACCGAGTTTTTGAAGTACCTAATGTTGTAAGGTATTTGTTTTGGGAAAAGCAACCTGCTGTAATTAGTGACAATGAGGTTGAAATTTTAAAGCAATCTATCAACTTCAAAAGTGGCTTTAAATCTCATGACATAAAGGATTTAAAGCCTGGTTATAAAGTTGATTTAACCGAGAAAGGCTTCAAAAACATTAAAGGAACCGTCAAGTACGTTAAAGACAATAAATGCTGGGTAATAATTGAGCCTTTAGGATACCTCTTAAAACTTCAAACTTAAAATTTACATTGAGTTTAAGAGTCGCGCAGCATCTTTTGCAAAATAAGTAGCAATTAATTTTGCTCCTGCACGTTTAATCGCTATTAGCTGTTCTAGCATAACCTCATCATGATTTAACCAACCTTTTTCTGCAGCAGCTTTTAACATAGCGTATTCTCCACTAACTTGGTAAACTGCAATCGGAACATCTACATGATTGGCAAGATCTCTTACAATATCTAAGTAACATAAACCTGGTTTTACCATAACAATATCTGCACCTTCATCGATATCAGCCAATGTTTCGGCCACTGCTTCTTGTCGGTTAGCCGGATTCATTTGATAAGTCTTTTTATCTTTAGGAACATTTTTAACATCAACTGGTGCTGAATCTAGCGCATCTCGAAATGGCCCATAAAATGCTGATGCATATTTCGCAGAATAACTCATGATTCCTGTATGATGAAAACCTGCATCTTCTAATTTCGAACGCATTGCTAAAATTCGGCCATCCATCATATCGCTTGGAGCTACAAAATCGGCTCCTGCTTGAGCATGGCTTAATGCCATTTCAGCGAGTTTTTCGACCGTCTTATCATTAACAATTTCACCGTCTTCAACAATCCCATCATGACCTAAACTTGAAAATGGATCAAGCGCCACGTCTGTCATTACAAGCATTTCAGGTCTTGTTTTTTTAATTAGCTTAATGGCTTTTTGCATTAAACCTTTAGGATTAGTTGCTGCTTTTCCTGTATTGTCTTTTTGGGATTCGCTAACCTTTACAAACAAGAGTACAGCTTTTAAACCGAGTTCCCATAAGGTATTAACTTCAGCGGGAATATGGTCTAAACTTTGCCTGAAGTAATTTGGCATAGATGGAATTTCTTCCCTAATATTATAACCTTCAACTATAAAAAGAGGTACAATAAAATCATTTATACTAAGCTGATTTTCTTGTACTAGTTGACGAATACTATCATTCTGACGTAATCTTCTGAAACGATTAAGTGGGTACATATGCTATTTATTTTTCCAGGAATCCCTGAGCGTAACTGTTCTATTAAAAACTAAATTAGATTCGCTTGAATCTTGATCAACACAAAAATAGCCGATACGTTGAAATTGAAATTTGTCTAGTGCTTTAGCTGATTTTAAACTCGGTTCAACTTGTGCTGTAATAACTTCGAGACTTTTTGGATTTACAAAGTCAAGAAAATCTTTTTCTTTGTGAGCTGTTGGGTCTTCTACAGTAAACAAACGGTCGTAAAGCCTTACTTCAGCAGGGATAGCATGCGAAACAGAAACCCAATGTAAAGTTCCTTTCACTTTACGTTTTGAAGCTTCGGTACCACTACCACTTCTGCTATCTTCGTCATAAGTGCAATGAACTTCTATAATGTTACCGTTATCATCTTTAATCGCTTTCTCAGCTTTAATGATATAAGCATTTTTTAGTCGAACTTCCTTACCTAATTTTAATCTAAAAAACTTTCTATTGGCTTCTTCTCTAAAATCTTCTTTTTCAATATAAATTTCACGAGAAAAAGGTACTTGACGACTACCCGATTCCGGGTCTTCTGGATTATTTTCAGCAGTAAGTTGCTCTGTTTTATCTTCAGGATAATTGGTAATAATCAGTTTTAGAGGATTTAAAACTGCCATTACACGTGATGTCTTTTTATTAAGGTCTTCCCTAGCTGAAAATTCAAGACGAGAAACATCAATCATATTTTCACGTTTACCAATACCAATATCGTTGGCAAAATTACGAATTGATGCAGCCGTAAAACCACGACGTCTAAGACCTGAAATAGTTGGCATTCGCGGATCATCCCAAGAATTTACTATGTTTTCTTCTACTAATCGAAGTAATTTTCGTTTACTAACTACGGTATGGCTTAGATTACGTCTAGCAAATTCACGCTGTTTTGGGAGTAATTCTCCTTCGTGACTAACTTTTTCAACAAACCAATTGTATAACTCACGATGTGGTTGAAATTCGAGCGTACAAAATGAATGCGACACTTGTTCTATAAAATCAGATTCGCCATGTGCCCAATCGTACATTGGGTAAATGTGCCAATCGTTTCCTGTACGATGATGTGATTCGTGTAAACAACGGTACATGACAGGATCCCGCATTAACATATTTGGCGAAGACATATCTATTTTAGCTCTTAAAACGTGGGCTCTTGGTGGTGTTTCACCATTTTTCATGGCTTCAAACAGCTCTAAATTTTCAGATATAGGTCGCTCACGATAAGGACTTGCTTGTCCAGGTTCAGTTGGTGTTCCTTTTTGAGCTGCAATAGCTTCAGAAGATTGGCTATCGACATATGCACTACCTTGTTTAATTAATTCTACAGCCCAATCATAAAGCTGTTGAAAATAATCTGAAGCATAGCATTCTTTAGCCCATTTAAAACCAAGCCATTCGACGTCTTTTTTAATAGCATTAACGTAAGCTTTTTCTTCTTTAATTGGGTTAGTGTCGTCGAACCTTAAATTGACAGGTGCATTATATTTTAATCCTAAACCAAAATTTAAACAAATAGATGATGCATGACCAATATGTAAAAAACCATTTGGTTCTGGTGGAAAACGAAATTTGAGTTGCTCTTTATTATAGCCGTTACTCAAATCGTCTTCTATAATTTGCTCAATAAAATTTAATGACTTTTTTTCTTCAGACATAGTAATTAATTAAGTCTACAAATTTACTGAATTTTTATGTAGTGAATTGATGAGTTACAAACATATTTACCGCCTTAAATAAGTTTATATTTGCATTAAAAAATCTATGGATGCTATAATTTTAGAAAATATTAGAATATATACTAACCACGGTTGCTTGACTGAAGAGTCTAAGATTGGCAGCAACTATCGTGTAGATTTAAAGGTTGAAGCAGACCTATCAACTTCAGCTGAAAGTGATCAATTGGAAGATACGGTAGATTATGTTCATCTAAACGCCATTATAAAACAAGAAATGGCAATACGCTCTAAACTTCTTGAGCATGTTGGTAAACGTATTTTAGATCGAATTTTTAACGAACTTGACATGGTTAATTTTGCTGAAGTGAAAGTTTGCAAGCTTAACCCACCAATTGGTGGTGATGTTGAAGGTGTAACAATTTTAATGACAAAACACAGATAATTTGCTTTAGTTTTAAAGAGTTTTATTAAATTTGCAATCCTATTAATAATGGTGTCGTGGCCGAGTGGCTAGGCAGTGGTCTGCAAAACCATCTACAGCGGTTCGAATCCGCTCGACACCTCAAAAAAAACCTCTAATATTTAGCCTATTAGAGGTTTTTTGTTTTAAGCTTAAAATGTTATAATCACTATTTAGTAGTTAGGCTTTAATGTGTTAAGCTTAACTTCAGCCTAAAGCTATAGTTTAGCCTTGTTATATTCATAATTCATCCTCGCGATGTTAAGTACAGAAATTTCTTGAGGACATTCAACCTCACAGGCTTCGGTATTAGTACAATGACCAAAATCTAGATCTTCCATACGATCTACCATTTTAAGGGTTCGCTGTTCGCTTTCTTTTTGTCCTTGAGGAAGTTTTGCTAGATGAGAAATTTTGGCTGAAGTAAATAATGCAGCGCTTGCATTTTTACAGGTTGCCACACAAGCTCCACAACCTATACAAGCTGCAGAGTCGAAGGCTGACTCAGCTTCATCATGAGTAACCATAATACTATTGGCTTCGGGTGCTTGACCTGTATTTACAGAGACATAGCCGCCAGCTGCTATTATCGCATCAAAAGCTGAACGGTCTACTTTTAAATCACGAATTATAGGAAATGCCTTGGCTTTAAAGGGTTCAATATAAATGGTATCGCCGTTTTTAAAAGATCGCATATGTAATTGGCAAGTAGTTGTATTCTTTAAAGGTCCATGGGCGATCCCATTAATCATCACACCGCATTGTCCGCAAATACCTTCTCTACAATCATGGTCAAACTCGATGGGACGTTCTCCTTTTTTTGCTAGTTTCAAATTCAACATGTCAAGCATTTCTAAAAATGACATTTCAGGATCAACCTCATTTAAGCTGTATTCCACAAGCATTCCTTTACTATCTTTATGTTGTTGTCGCCAGACTTTTAAATATATTTTCATCATTTTTTTATTTATAGCTTCTTTGTGTTGGCTTTACAAATTCAAAAATCAATTCCTCTTTATTTAATATGGGTTTAGATGGATTTCCTGTCCACTCCCACGCAGAAGTATAAGCATAATTGTCATCGTTGCGAAGTGCCTCACCATCTTTAGTCTGGTATTCTTCTCTAAAATGAGCACCACAAGACTCTTCCCGACTCAATGCATCTTGACACATTAACTCTGCTAATTCCATATAGTCATAAACTCGACCGGCTTTTTCAAGTTCGCTATTGATGTCATCAACATCACCTGGCACTAATAAGTTTTTCTTAAATTCGCCTCTGAGCTCCTGAATAGTCTCAATAGCTTGTTTTAAACCGACTTCTGAACGAGAAAGACCACATTTATCATAAAGTATTTTTCCTAATTCTTTATGAAATTCTTCGGCTGTTTTATCGCCTTTACAATTAACAAATTGCTCTAATTGTAGTCTAGCATTCAATTCAGCTTTCTCAAAAGCGGGATGATTAACATTAGTTTTAGGCGTATTAATCTCATCTGCTAAATAATTTTGAATCGTATAAGGCGCAATGTAATAACCATCAACACAAGCTTGTAATAAAGAGTTTGCCCCAAGACGATTTGCTCCATGATCTGAGAAATTAGATTCTCCAATTGCAAATAAACCCGGTATACTAGTCATTAAATCATAATCCACCCAAAGTCCACCCATAGAAAAGTGGGCTGAAGGCGAAATTTTCATGGGTTCTTGATAAGCATTAATCCCTGTAATTTTTTGATACATTTTGAATAAGTTTCCATAACGCTGTTCTATTACATTTTTACCATATTCAGCTATTGCATGAGCAAAATCAAGATATACAGCATTTTGTAGTGGTCCTACTCCTTTTCCAGCATCTATTTGTTCTTTTGCCGATCTTGAAGCAATATCTCTTGGTGCTAAATTTCCAAACGAAGGATATTTGCGTTCTAAATAATAATCTCTTTCATTTTCGGGAATTTGGTTTGGTGAGCGTTGATCATTTTTTGTTTTAGGCACCCAAATTCGACCATCATTACGAAGTGATTCTGACATCAAAGTGAGTTTAGATTGATAAGGACCACTCTGTGGTAAACTTGTAGGGTGAATTTGTGTCCAACTAGGGTTAGCCATATAAGCTCCTTTTTTATGAGCCCGCCAAATAGCTGAAGCATTACAACCCATAGCTAAAGTTGACAAATAATAAATTTTGCCAAAACCACCTGTTGCAAGCACGACTAAATGTGCTCCGTGGCGTTCTATCTTTCCTGTATCAAGATGTCTTGTGATTATACCTTTAGCTTTGCCATCAATTAAAACTAAGTCTAACATTTCATGGCGACTGTATAATTTAATTTTCCCTATTTCAGTTTGTCGCATTAAAGCTTGATAAGCGCCTAAAAGTAACTGTTGTCCTGTTTGACCACGAGCATAAAAAGTTCTTGAAACTTGCACGCCACCAAAAGATCTATTTTTTAAATACCCACTATATTCACGCCCAAAAGGAACGCCTTGTGCAACAGCTTGATCAATCAAACTTGCCGAACACTCTGCCAAACGATAAGTATTTGCTTCTCGTGACCTAAAATCACCACCTTTTAAAGTATCTATAAACATTCGATGAATGCTATCTCCGTCGTTTTGGTAATTCTTCATCGCATTGACGCCACCTTGAGCAGCAACAGAATGTGCACGTCTTGGTGAATCTTGAAAGCAAAAGCTTTTTACATTATAACCCATTTCAGCTAAGGAAGCGGCAGCAGATGCTCCTGCCAAGCCAGTTCCTACAACTATCACCTCTAATTTTTTACGATTGTTAGGGCTTACTAATTTAGCTTGAGCTTTATAATTTTCCCACTTCTGATTTAATTCTCCTGCTGGTATATTTGCCTTAATTGTTTTTGCCATAATCAATTATTTATAAAAAGATAAATAGGGATAATGAGGTAACCTAAACTTAATAATATTGCAAATACTAAACTTATAACTTTAACAATTTTAGTGTAAAATGGATTATATAAGCCTAAAGTTCTTGTAGCACTAAAAACACCATGAATTAAATGAAAGCCAAGAGCTAAAATAGCGACTGCGTATAAAACAACATACCACCAGTCTTTAAAAGCTATAATTACTAAACTATACAAATCTTTTTGACCATCAGCATCTAGCCCGATTTCTCCAAATTTATAAGGGTACCAAAAATCTTTAAAATGAATTACCAAAAAAGCAAATATAATTACACCTAAAAACATCATATGTCTGGCATACCAGCGACTAGCTCGATTTCTTCTATCTTTAATATAACGACCAGAAACAATACGAGCTTTTATGGTAAGATATAAAGCATCTAAAGCGTGTAGTAAAATACTCGCATATAAACCATAAGATATAATTTTAATGAACCAACTTCCAGATAGCAATTCACTATACCAATTATATTGAAGCTGCGCATCTTCTTCTGGCAGAAGCAATTGAAGGTTACCTACTAAGTGAATAATTAAGAAGAAACTTAAAAAAAGACCCGTTAAAGCCATTAAGTTTTTACGACTTAAAGCGTTTTTGAAATACTGCAATTTGTTATTTTTAAGTAAATTACTAGAACACGATAATACTAAAACCGAGAATAGACTTTAATGATTTTTGTCATTTAATGCAGAAATTGGTGCTAAAGGTGATTTTTCAAACTGTGTCTCTATCTTTTTTACATCATCGGGAAATAAGCCTCGAATAACTAAAATTATTCCAAAAATTAGCAATACTAAGCTAATTAATTTTTTAACGATAACAACGCGTTTTGGTGTAAGTGAATTTTTTAAACGTTTGGCAAGTAAAATTTTTAAAATATCTATAGCTAAATAGGTAATTAAAATTGCACTAAAAAAAGTAAGCATACGTGAAGGCTCCATATTGAGTGTTGGGCCAAAAATGATAAGCAAACCTAACCAAAACCCTAAAACACCTATGTTTATAAAGTTAAGTAAAAAGCCTTTAATAAAAATGCTTATGTAATCTTTACGTTTTAGCTTCTGAGCTTCAAAATCAGCAGTAGTATAAGTTGCTTTTTTAACTTTCAAGTAACTTATTACAGCATAAACAACCAAAACAGAACCGCCAAAAATAAATAGTGCAGGATCGTCTTTTATGCTTTTTAAAAGTTGAGATGTACTAAAATAAGCAATACAAAGAAAAAATACATCTGCTAAAATAACGCCTAAATCAAAGGTAAATGCTGCTCTAAAACCACGTAAAGCAGCCGTTTCTAAAAGCACAAAAAAAACAGGACCAACCATAAAGGCTAAAAAAACACCTAATGGTATTGCAGAAATTATATCTTCAAGCATCAACTTAGATTGTTAGCTCAAAGTTAATAAATCTAGATTTAACAAGGCTACTGAGGCCTTATATCTTTAATGTTTAACTGAATGGACACTTGATTATTCCATTCATTTTCTTCAACTGTAAAAACAGCTTCAACTTGTTTAGCTGCTTTCAAATTGGATAAATGAACTCCTAAATTGAAGCCTATAGCATCTATAGCTATTTCATCTTGAATAAGTTTACATTTTAAGTGTTTGTTTTCAGCACCAACAGTTTTAGCATATTGGTCGATCTTTAAATTTCTTGCATAAAATGTTGGCTTCATGTTACCTGGACCAAATGGTGCAAATTGTTTTAAGATACGAATAAGTTTGAAATTAATTGCTTTAAGTTTAATTTCTTGCTCAAAGTTAATCTGAGGTGTTAATAAGGTTTTATCTATTGTTGACTTAACGACGTCTTCGAATTTCTGCTTAAACTTTTGATAATTTTCTTGCTTTAAAGTCAAACCAGCGGCATATTTGTGTCCACCAAATTGTTCAATAAATTCGTTACATTGCTCTAGAGCGTTATAAACATCAAAACCAGAAACGCTCCTAGCTGAAGCCGCTAATTTATTGCCACTTTTTGTGAAAACTAGGGTTGGACGATAATAAGTCTCTGTAAGCCTGGATGCCACAATACCAATAACTCCTTTATGCCAGTTGTCTTGATAAACAACACTGGTAAAATTATTTGCTTCTTTATGGGCTTCAATTTGGGCTAATGCTTCAATGGTTGTTTGTCGGTCTTCAGTTTGTCGATTTGTATTATATTCTTCAATTTTAAAAGCTTGTTGCTTGGCTTTTTCTTCGTTTTTTTCACTTAATAATTCAACAGCATGCAAGCCATGCTTCATTCGGCCGGCAGCATTTATTCTGGGACCAACACCAAATACTAAATCTGTAATTGAAAATACTTTTTTATTATTTTGACCTAACAGTGCTTTAATACCTAATCGTTTACGAGCATTAACTAACTTTAGACCGTAGAAACATAAAATACGGTTTTCTCCTGTAATTGGAACAATGTCTGAACCTATGGCAATTGCAACTAAGTCAAGGTATTTAAATATTTTTCTCTCACTTAATTGGCGTTGCTTTTGTAAGGCTTGAATTAATTTAAAGCCTACTCCACAACCACATAACTCTTTGTAAGGGTATTGACAATCGTTACGTTTAGGGTCAAGAACGGCTACCGCATTTGGGATGTTTTGTCCTGGTCTGTGATGATCACAAATAATAAAATCGATGCCTTTATCTTTAGCATATTTTACTTTATCTACTGCTTTAATGCCACAATCTAAAGCAATAATTAAAGTGATAGAGTTGTCACTCGCATAATCGATACCTTGATAAGAAACGCCATAACCTTCTTTATAACGATCAGGTATGTAAGCTGTAACATTAGGGTAAGTCTCTGTTAGATATTCATACATTAAAGTTACTGAAGTAGTGCCGTCTACGTCATAATCACCATATACAAGAATATTTTCGTTTTTTGATATGGCAAGTTCAATACGCTCTACTGCGTTTAACATGTCTTGCATTAAAAATGGATCGTGAAGTTGAGTTAAATCTGGACGAAAAAAGGATTTAGCTTGATTAAAGGTTGAAATACCTCTATTTATAAGCAATTGAGCAATTTCTGTCTGAACACCCAATTCTTGAGCTAATTTTTGGCACATTTTTGGGTTTTCAGTTTGTTGTAGTGTCCATCTTTTCATCTTAGACTATTTTTTCTAAAAACGGAACTTTTGGGTTTAATATTTCAGATATGAGTTGATCTAGCTCTAGCTTAAATTGCTCTAAAACTTCAGCTGAAATATCAGAGTTCCCTTTTGTTTTATTGTATTTGAGCTGAAATTCCATAAAACCAGATTTCAAATTCTTAAATGAAATAATTCCTGCTGTAAGTGGTAGTGAGATTTCATCTTCAACTAGTAAGGTATAAAATAACACCTGAAAAGCTTTACTGTATTTGTAATCACTTGTAAAACCTTCCCAATCTTTTTCAGCTTTTAAATGTGAAGGTTCTACTTTACCTGTTTTATAGTCTAAAGTACGATATTTCCCATTAATTTGATCTATACGGTCTACAGTTCCTTTTAATTTAATTTTTTGTCCTGATTTAAGTTGAAAAGCCTTTGTTTTGGTTGATTCAACTTTTATTAATTTGATGTCTTGCATTTTTGCTGCTGTTAATTCGAGCTGCAAAAAGCGTTTAGTTTGTTGTTTGGCAATTTCAAATATGAGTTTATTTTGGCCGTGTTTTATGGCGTTGACATCAAATTGTTCTGAAAATTGCTGAATTAAAACAGACTCATATGTATTTAGAAACTCTTTAATATCTTTAACCGTAATTGGCTTCCCAATATGATTTTCATAGAGTTTTTCTAAAGTATTGTGTACAATAGTACCATGTGTTTTATATGAAACTTCTTCTTCAATTTCATTTTGGTCCTTAATACCTAAAAGGTAGCGCTTGTAGAAATCTATTGGATTTCTGATATAAGTAGTCAAAGCTGAAGGTGAAATCCCGCTATTAAATAGTCGGTTTAATTCTGATATCATTTCAGGTGTTTTATGAACTTCCTGCAGTTTATTTTCTTGCATAGTTGCATCAGCAGACACATTATATTTTTTAATAGTATGCTTAGGTTGTCTAAAAATCTCTAGTTGAGTTACAAATCGACTTTGTTCTGCTTTTTGTAAACCTTCAGCCTCTACATTAAAAAGTAAATGAGCTGTTTTGGTACGCTGTAATAACCTGAAAAAGTGATACGCATAAACATTGTCTTTTTCTGTATAAGTTGGCAGGCCATAATTTTGTTTTAAATCGAATGGTAAATACGAATTTTGAGATTTTCCTGATGGTAAAACACCTTCATTAATCCCAGTTAATATTATAGTTTCAAAATCTAATACGCGCGTTTCCAGCATTCCCAATATCTGAAATCCTTTATCGGCTGAGCCTTTGAAGTCTATACTTTTCTTAGATAGAATTGATTGGTATAAACTCTTAAAGCTTTTAAAGGATATTGTAAAATTATAAGTTGTAAGTATTGCTTGGATTTCTTCGAAAACAATGGCAAATTCTTCCAATAAAAATTGCATTCGCCTACTCAAGTTGTTATGATTTAGTAATGAAGAAATTAGACTTAATGTAGACTCTAAAAAGTGTCTTACATCGGTTGAGGTATTTAAGCTAAGAGTTAATAGCTTATAGAAGTTATCTGAAAGTCTAAGCTTTTTTGCCAGTTCGGAAACTTCAACTTGTAATAAATTGTTATCTAAAATATATTTATTAACCTTAGAAACTTCAGTAGAATAAAGCTGTTTTATAAGGTTATGGTTAATAATTTTCAACAAATCTTTATAATACAAATGCTCACTCGACTTGAGTTGTAAAGCAATTAAATCATTAAAAAATGGACTAAGTATTGACTTCGATAAGCTTAAGCCCATTGTAATATTTGCTTTCTCTATTGAACTTGGTAATGCATTGATTATGGGTTGTAATAAACTTTCATCACCTAAAACTAAAGCTGTATGTTCGAGTTGCTCGGATGGCATTTTTGATAAAATTTGAGCAACAGCTTTGGCTTGGCCAATTTGCTTAGAAACCTGATATATGTTAATTGCTTTAGAATCTACAAAGCTTGAATTTGTTGGCTGAATAGGGTTTCTACTATAATATGGCCAAGTGTTGTAAGACCTTATAAATTCTGCTGATTTATGATTTTTTAATAGATAAGCATCTATATCCCAATAAGCTGTTGCATTACCTGAATCAAGCATCATTTTAAAAATATCAATTTCACAGGTATTAAGAGCATTAAAGCCTACTAAGAAAAAATAGTTTTGTGTTTGGTTTAGATATTTTTTGCAATTAGATTTTGCTAATCTATATGCTAAGCCTTGATAAGCTTTAGACTGATGTTGCAAATGATCTACAAAAGCAGTGTAATATTGAGGTAGCTGTTCCCAAAATTTTAAATATTTTTTTACTAAGTCTGACTTATTTTGTGCATTAGACCAATGCTCTATATCTTTTATATCGCTTAAGTGTTTAAACAATTTTTCAGCATTAATATCATATCTATCAATCTCGTTAAAATCATGAATTAAAGTTTCAGCCCAACTATAAAAATTCTCAAAATTTTCAGCTTGGTCTTTTTGAGTGACTGATAAATAAGCTTGATAAAACTGAAAGATACTTTCGGTGTGATCAATAATTTCAACCTCAGCCAAGTTTGCTATAAAACTTTCTATACTTATAAACTCAGGTAGAATTATAGGTGAATCTAATTTAGCAAAAAGCTTTTTTTTACAAAGATTAGCCGCTCTTTTACTCGGAAAAATAAGGCTTGAATGTCTTAAATCTTGGGTAATAATTGATTCTACAACTTGATCTAAAAAAGTATTCATTAAAAGGTAATTGATAGTATTAAAATGCTTTGCTGAACTTAGGTTTGAAGTTAATAAAAGCTTTTTAAAACTACATAATTTAAACTACATCATCTAAATTTTTGATATAAAAAAACCACCTCGTAGAGGTGGCTTTAAAAATTAAAAGTTTTAACTATTTAACTAAGTTAATTTCAACTCTTCTGTTTTCAGCTCTACCTTTTCTAGTTTTGTTTGTTGAAACTGGCTGAGTTTCACCATAACCTTTAGAAGAAAGTCTAAATGCGTCTACACCATTTTCAACTAAGTAATTTTTAACCGATAATGCACGAGCCTCAGAAAGCTCCATGTTATTTTTAGCACTACCAACGCTATCAGTGTGTCCTTCTACTGTAAACTTAGCGTTTGGATATTCGTCTAAAATTGCTAAAATTGCTGTAAGCGCTTCTTCAGATTGCTTTGTAATTGTTGTTTTGCCAGTTGCAAAATTTATTGTTTTTGCATAGTCATTTAATTCTTTTTGGACCTCTTCAGTAACTTCAGGACAACCATTGTTAGAAGATGTTCCTTCAACTTCTGGACACATATCGTCTTTATCTAAAACGCCATCTCCATCAGTATCTGGCCATGGGCATCCATTATTAGCTTTAGGGCCTTTTTCATTAGGACAGTCATCATTTTTATCAGCGATCATGTCACCGTCAGCATCTGGACAACCGTTTAAAGCTTCAGAGCCTGCAGTATTAGGACATTCGTCCATTGGATCTGCGATACCATCTCCATCAGAATCAGCACAGCCATTAAACTCAGCTACACCTGGTGTGTTTGGACACTTGTCATCTTTATCTTGTATACCATCAGCATCTGAATCTGGGCAACCATTAAAGTCTTTTAATCCTGGAGTAGTTGGGCACTCATCATATTTATCATAAACACCATCATCATCAGTGTCTTTACCACCAAAGGCAACTTTCAACCCTAAAGAATGTTGAAATAAATCCATTCCAGAATTTTCAAAAGCTGTAAAGTACATAGATTCAGCAGTAATTGCCACCTTATCTGACAACCAAAAATTAGTACCAATTCCAGTGTTAAATGTTGCTTCACCATTACCATCAATCCAGTAATAACCAGCACCAACACCTAAATAAGGGTCAAACCAATCATAACCATTGATGATTTCCTTAAAACTATATTGAACATTACCATTAAAAGAAAGAAATGATAAATCATCTGCAGGAACGTCTCCAATTTTATCGATTTGATTTATAGAACCATTTAACTCAAGAATAAAGCCATCACCTAAATACTTACCAACAGTAAGCTTAGAAAATGAAGGAATGTAATTCCAGTGATCTGTTAAGTTGTAAAATTCGTCTAAAAAATTTTCACTAGACATAGTTCCTTCACCCATACCATTTCCTGTTGGGTAAAAATCTACAGCATTAGTTCCTATACTAATCGCCCAAGGATTGTCTTTAGTTTGCGCATGTACTGTAACACCAATAGCAAGTAATAAGATTAGTGCTAATTTGTTTAAGTGTTTCATAATTATTTAAATTAATTAAGTTTAGACCACAAATGTAGTTTATTGAATTGTTTTAACAAATTAATTTTGATATTTATAACAAAGCAACTAATTGATAACTTTTAGCTGTTTACCTACCTTTATGAAGGCTTTTATTGCTTTATCTAAATGCTCTTGCTCATGAGCTGCCGAAAGCTGCACACGTATTCTTGCTTTACCTTTTGGTACTACAGGATAAAAGAAGCCAATCACATAAATACCTTCTTCAAGTAATAGCTTTGCCATTTCTTGAGACAACTTTGCATCGTATAGCATCACTGGAACTATTGCCGATTCACCGTCTATAATATCAAAACCTGCTTTTTTGAGTTCTTTTTTAAAGTAATTGGTATTTGCCGTAAGTTTCTGTCGGAGTGAAGTATCGTTTTCTAACAGGTCGAATACTTTAATCGAGGCTCCTACAATTGAAGGTGCAAGAGAGTTTGAAAACAAATAAGGCCTTGACCGTTGACGTAACAACTCAATAATTTCTTTTTTGGCAGTTGTGTAACCACCCATGGCACCACCTAATGACTTACCTAAAGTTCCTGTGATGATATCTATTCGGTCTAAAACTCCTTTTTCTTCAAGAGTTCCAATACCTTTTTCACCGATAAAACCGGTGGCATGACATTCATCAATCATCACTAAAGCTTGGTATTCATCAGCTAAATCGCAAATTTGATCAAGCGGTGCAACTAAACCGTCCATTGAAAAAACACCATCGGTTACAATTAAAATATTACGCGCCCCATTTTCTTTAGCGGTTTTTAATTGCTGTTCTAAATCAGCCATATCACCATTTTGATAACGATATCTCGCTGCTTTGCAAAGGCGTACGCCATCGATTATTGAAGCATGATTAAGAGAGTCTGAAACAATAGCATCTTCTTTACCTAAAAGTGGTTCAAATATACCGCCATTTGCATCAAAACAAGCAGCATATAATATAGTATCTTCTGTATTATAAAATTTAGCAATTCTTGCTTCTAATTCTTTATGAATATCTTGTGTTCCGCATATAAAACGCACACTTGACATCCCAAAACCATGAGAATCTAAAGTGTCTTTTGCTGCCTGAACAACTTCTGGATGCGATGATAAACCTAAATAATTATTAGCACAAAAGTTTAAGACTTTTTGCCCTGTATTTAAAGTAATTTCAGGTCCTTGTGGTGAAGTTATTATGCGTTCGTCTTTAAACAAACCATCTTCTTTTATATTATGAAGCTCCTGTTCTAATTGTTTTTTTAGTTGTTCTGAATACATAGATTTATTTTTTTACAAATTTACAAATTTATCAACTCAATTTGGTCTGAAATATAGACCAAGATTAAAGCTGAAACCTTATAATTCATCGACTCGAAAATACTGGCATATTGTTTCAGCTGTTGTTCATGCTGCTTACTTTTATCACCAGTTTTATAATCAATAATAGCTACTTCGTTATCTTTGATGCAAAATTTATCTGGTCTAAAAACCTCACCTTTACTAAAAATATCACGTTCATTATAGCTCTGCCATTCTGATGAAAAAAAGGCTGCTAGTTTGGGGTGCAATACAACTGTATTGAGCTGTTGCTGTATAAAATCAAGATCGAGATGGTCAGCGTTTAAAGTTGAAATAACTCGAGTGATATCACTTTCAGTATAGATTTTAGCCAGTAAATCATGCAGCATTAAGCCGTAACTTATGGCTTCATTTTTAGTTTTTTGCTTGGCTTCATCAACTAGTTCGACTTCTAATTTATCTTGACCTGAAAACTGAAGTTGAAACTGTTCTGAATCTTCTTCAACTGAAGTTTCAGGAATTGTTTCGCCTATTACATAAACGTCATTTTCTCCTTGAATTCCTTCAACTTCAATATAATTTTTAAATAAATTCGAAATAGTCTTTGTTGTGGATTTAGATTCGTTTTTTGAAAAAATATGGAGCTCTTTTGATGCTCTTGTTAAAGCGACATATAACAGGTTTAAACTATCAAGTTCTTTTTCATAAATTAAGTTTTGGTAAGCTTGCTTATAAAAATCAAGGCCTGAAAAATTGCTAGGCTTCTTTATTAAACCAAAAGGAATTTTAAATTTCTCATCAAGTGGTAGCCACAGATGAGATTTACTCGTATCATGGTAATTCTGGTTAGCAAAAGGAAAAATAACAACTGGAAACTCAAGGCCTTTACTTTTATGAATGGTCATAATGCTTACGGCATTGAAACCTGACGATGTTGAAATACTCTTAGAGCTAGATTTTAACTCCCAATCACTTAAAAAGGCATCTAAATCATTATCCTTATTCTCACCGAACTGAAAAACCTCATCTAGAAAAAACTGGACATAAGCATTGCCTTTTATGTTTAGTGAACTTAAACAATATTCTACAGCATTATACAAACCTAAACGCTGAAATTTTTGAAGATTAAAATTGATATCTATGGCGTTTAATGCTTTTATGAATGATTTAAAATCGAGCTGCAACATGCTTTTATGAGTCTTAAAATCGAGCTCGAGAGATTGATTTAAAAAGTGATGTTTAAGAAAGTGATGTTTTGCTTCAATATTTTCATGATCGACTAAATAAGTTAAAAAATTAGTCAGCTCTTGAACTTGCGAGTTTGCAGTAATAAGCAAAGTTTCAGAAGACATCACGTTGATATCTCGGGATTTTAAGTAGTTTGCAATTGAAATTCCTTCGTCTTTTTTTCTCACCAAAACACAAATTTGGTTGAGTTTAAAACCTTGTTTTATTTTTTCAGTGATACTGTCGTAAACTTCAACAGGATAAATTTCATGCTCATCGGCTTTTGTTTTGGCATTTATAAACTTAATTTTTACTAATCCTTTACCATTTTTACTGGGGATTTGTTTTAACTTATCATTGCTGTAAATTTCATGAATTAACGGACTCGACATTTGTGATTTTGCTAATTCAAAAAATCGATTATTGAAATTTACTATTGTTTTGGTGCTGCGATAATTAGAACCTAAGGTTAAGGTCTCAGGCGGAACTGGAATACTGGTTTTTCCTTTAATTAAATTCATAAATTGATGCACATCACCACCACGCCATGCATATATAGATTGTTTAGGATCACCGACTAATGTTGCTGTACCTTGCTCTTGATTATAACTGGTTCCTAAAGCGTTTTCGACTAGAGGCGTTAAGTTTTGCCACTGCATAGTTGATGTGTCTTGAAATTCATCAATAAAATAATGCAGAAATTTTTCACCTAGTCGCTCGTAAATAAATGGTGTTGGCTGATCTTTAATTTGATTATTAATTTTTTGATTAAAATCTGAAATTAATAATATATTTTTCTCCTGTTTTAAAAGCTCAAGTTCAGCTTTTACTAAATGAATAACAGATAGTTGAGTTATAGATTCATAAAGCTTTTCATTTACTCTAATTCGTGCACTTATAAGCTTACATTGATTGTAAGCTTCAACGATTTGAGGTGATAAATTTTCTAAGGTTAATTTAACCTTATCAGGCGTTTTTTTGTTGTAGTAGGTAGATGAATCATCAATAGTCTTCATCCAATTGGTCTCATCAAATTTAAGATCCTTTTGTTTAGCACCATTAATTATTTTTTCAAAAAAATTTGGTATTGAGTTTCTTGTAAACTCTGTTCTAACATCATGCGCATTAAACACTGCTAATATTTGCTTGGAGACTTCAACTTGTTGAACTTCGTATTCGTTAATTTGAGTTTCTAAATTTTGTTTTACTTCAATAAAATCTTCGATTGAAAAGCCTTCTAAAGCTTCAATATAAGGTAAATCATTCTCACTTAATATCAAGTTTACCGTTTCAAGAATATCGGTTTTAATATTGCCGCTTTTATCATCGTTTACTTTCTCAATCGTAAAGTCTATAAGAACTTGCGTTAAAGTTTCATCAAAACCAACGCGATTAATTAGCCGGTCAACTGCTTCAGCCAGTAGCTCATTGGCTTCAAGTTCAACATCAAAGTTGATAGACAAGTTTAAATCTTTTGCAAATGTCCTAATTACTTTATGTGTAAATGCATCAATTGTAGAAACTTCAAAAGCCGCATAATGATCAAGTAAAAATCGTAGTATTTTTTTAGATTTAGAAATGACTTCTTCAGGCTGAAGGGCAGTTTTTTTGACAACTTCTTTAAATAAATCTGAGGTTTCATCATCAATATTATAAGCTGAAAACTCTTTTAAGCTATTCAAAATTCTTGATTTCATTTCACCAACAGCTTTATTGGTAAACGTTATTGCTAAAATATGCCTAAAACTGAAAATATTATTTGAAAGTAGTAACTTAGATAGATAATTTAAACTTAAGGTAAAGGTTTTACCAGAACCTGCTGAAGCATTATAAATAGTAAAATTAGATTGTTTTTTCATAAGCCTCTAAAGTACAATTTTTTTGTATCAAAGCAATTAAAACTAAATGACTAAGACATTTGATTTTAAGTATTTTATAACATCATAATATTTAATAAATGAAGCATTCTACTTACATTTGAATAAATCTAATTAATAATAAAACAAAAATTATGGCATTCGAATTACCAAAACTAGATTATGCTCATGATGCACTTGAGCCACATATCGACGCAAAAACTATGGAAATTCACCATGGTAAACACCACAATGGATATACTACTAAATTAAATGCAGCCATTGAAGGTACAGATTTAGAAGGAAAATCTATTGAAGAAATTTTAAAGAATTTAGATCATACAAATTCTGCCGTTAGAAATAATGGTGGTGGATTTTACAATCACAGTTTATTCTGGAAAGTCATGTCTCCAAATGGAGGTGGCAAACCTAGCGGTGACTTAGCAAATGCTATTGATAAAGCCTTTGGAGATTTTGAAAGTTTTAAAGAGGCTTTTTCTAAAGCTGCTGCAACACAATTTGGTTCAGGTTGGGCTTGGCTTTGTGTTCATGAAGGTGGCCAAGTTGAAGTTTGTTCTACTCCAAATCAAGACAATCCTTTAATGCCAAATGTTGGTTGTGCAGGTACACCAATCTTAGGTATCGATGTCTGGGAACACGCTTATTATTTAAACTATCAAAACAAAAGACCAGATTATATTGAAGCTTTTTTTAATGTAATTAATTGGGATGAAGTTTCTAAAAGATACGAAGCTAACAAGTAGTTTGAGCGCTTAAAACCTAAAACCATCTGTTAATCACAGGTGGTTTTTTTGTTTAAATAGTTTTTTATTCGCTCTGAAATTGTGCTTGGCAAGATACTTTCAGCAACATTTTCGTAACCATCAATCATTTTATTGCCATATACCGAAAGTGGAAGAAGAGGAAATTGATTTAAATCTGGTAAAAAGCAATCATCTTTGCTTTGTCTAAATGGCGCAAAACCAGCTGCAGGATGAGTTGTAACCCAGACCGTCATCACTTTAACACCAAACATTGCTGCCAGATGTCCATTTCCACTATCCATTGATAACATTAAATCTAAATTTGAAATTAAGGCCAACTCATCTTCAAAATTAAACTTTCCCGCCACAGAAAAACAATTATGATAAGAATTAGAGAGCTGATTTAAGGCGCTAACTTCAGCTTTTCCACCACCAAATAATAAAATCTTTGTATGTGGTGCTAATTCTGTAATGACTTTGTCTAAGAGATTTAATGGATATTGTTTAGGTTTGTGAGCTGCAAAAGGCGCTATACCGATGACTACTTCTTCATTAAGATTAAACGGAATTTGCTGAAGAGTTGTATTTGGCACTGTTAGCTTTTGATCAAGATTTAACTTAGATAAATCAATCTTCAATTTATAACGTTTTAAAGCTGAAGCATAGCGTTCGTGAGTAGATTTAAGCGCTTTCAGTTTTTTATTAGAATTCAGTTTTGTTAATGCGCGCTTTTGTTTACGACCTTTTCTAAAACGCCTGTAATCGAAGCCACGTAATTTTAAAAAACCGCAAATTAAACGCGAGCGCAATACATTATGTAAATCAACAATATAATCGGGGTTTAACTGACTAATTTCAGAAGACAATTGCCATAAACCCTTAATACCCTTATGCGTAGACTTAAGCTTTGCCTCGATGACATTTACTTCTGGTAAATGCAAAAAAAGCTTTCCAAAGAAAGCTTTCGTTACAATTGTAATTTTTAAGTTTGGGTTTTGCTGTAATGCCGCTTTAACAACTGGAACTGTCATTGCTACATCACCCATTGCCGACAATCGAATTAATACCAGGTGTTGGCGTGATTTCATTATTTTTTGCTTCGTAAAACAGGATTTAACTCGTCGTCGTTATACATTTTCATTTGCTTGTAGACTTTCATGTATTTTTCACCTTTAGCAATATCGTCAAGTAGTTGGTCAATAGCTGTAGATAAATCAGTACGTTGTTCAACTAAAATAGCTAGTTTATTTTGGCAAGCTTTTTTGTGTTCTTCTGATGCATCAGTTCGGTTAGACTCTTCAGCCATGTGATAGATTTTTAATGCTAAAATTGAAAGTCTGTCGATTCCCCAAGCTGGACTTTCGGTATTAATTTTAGCATGAGGTTTAACTTGAACATCTTTAAACTCATCAAGAAAATAGCTATCAATAAATTCAACAGTATCTGTACGATCTTGATTAGAAGCATCAATTTTTCTCTTAAGAATCAAAGCATCTTTAGCATTAATTTCTGGATCACGAATTAAATCTTCGTAATGCCATTGCACAGTATCAATCCAGCATTTACGAAATAATAAATGTTCTATTAAATGCGAGTTTCGATTATAAGGATTATTAAAATCTTGATCTACACTGTCTTTTATATGATAAGTGTCTATAACTTCTTTAAAAATTTGATTGGCCTGCTGTGAAAACATAAATGATTAATTTTAATAAATATAAAATTGTAGCTTAAAGTATTTTATAACCTAGGTAGACGCCAAAGTGATTATATTTTGAAGCAAAACCTACGATATCTTCAATCTCTCGATTAAATGAATATTTTAACTCAATACTATATTTGTTGTTAAGTTCATATCCTAGGTTTAAGCCAAAGCCAAAAATATTTTTAACATCAAAATTAAAAACAGCTCGAGGTTCAGTATTATTTGAAATAAAGCGTGCTTCAAGAGTTGAATCTAGGTTAAGTGCAAATATTCCTGAACCTGCTATAAATAAATTACTATTCGAGTTTAACCTAAAATACTTTTTAACTCCAATAGGCACTTCTATGGCTTGATAATCTACAAAAACTTCAGCACTTCGACTTGCTAATCCAGGACCTTGTTCAACAACAGGACTTCTCGCTGTCGAAGAATTTGAAACATAAGTAGGTTCTATAAATATTGAATAACTTTTAGATCTAAACGGTAATAAAAACTCAAATTCAACTCCAAACGAAATATTTGTTTGTCTATCTGGGCTAATTTCATATTTGAAGTTTTCGAAAGCTGTGAAATCTGAAGTTACTTGACTAGTTATCACCCCTAGTTTTGGTCTAATGTTAAATTCTATGCGCTCGGTATCTTTATTGTACAAAACTAATGCATCATCAATTTCCTTACACTTAAAATGTGCCTTTAACAAATCTAACAAATCGTCGGCTTTGTATTCATATTTTCTATATTTACTAGCCTCTAGGCAATCTAAAGATCGGTATAGTTGATTTCTGAACTGATTATTAGCAAAAATTTTACCTTGCTTTACATATCTATGATAAATAAGCGTGGTGATCTCGTCATCTTGAGATAGCAGATAATTCGGTATGTAATTATAATAAACTTGATAAAGTTCAATTGAATTTGATTCAGCAAGAACCTTTACAAAAACTGTCTTTTCAATTATTTTTGGCTCTTTAGTATTACTGAGTTTTTGATCTTTTATAGCTGATGTATTTAATTTTACATTCGCACTCTTATATTTTTCACCATCTACCATGAAATAGTCTACTTCATCTACGCTAAAAGATTCTGTCTTAGCGTTTTCATTCAATTTAAAATCAATTTGAGTAAAAGCATCTCTCCAATTAACATCATTAATTAAACCTTTTCTTACAAAACCATCGGAGAATACAATTTTACCAGATTTTAGATTATTTTGAGAAATTCCAAATATTGGAAGTAAGACGAGAATAAAAAAAAACTTTTTCATTTGGTTATATTTAATTAAAATCCCAAATATACATAAAAGTTAACCTAATCCAACATCTAAAGTCATCATCACTAAAAAGCCGCCAATGAAGCCTAAAGTTGCAATATCAGTATTACGTTCAAGTTGTGATTCTGGTACAACTTCTTCTATTACGACAAAAATCATAGCTCCTGCTGCAAAGCATAGTGCATAAGGTAAAATTGGCTCGAAGGATAAAACAGCCCAAGCACCTAATACAGCTGCAAAAGGTTCAACAATAGCAGATAAGTGACCATAATGGAAACTTTTCCAGCGGCTTAGGCCGAGACCACGCAAAGGCATTGCTACTGAAAAACCTTCTGGAAAGTTTTGTAGGCCAATCCCCAACGCTAAAGCTACTGCACCACCAATACTAGCGCCTTCGAGACCTGCAGCCGCTCCGCCAAACAATACACCAACTGCCAAACCTTCTGGAATATTATGTAATGTAATTGCTAACGTAAGTAGAACAGATTTGTGCCATTTTGTTTTTACGCCTTCTTTTCTATTTTCCTTAAAATTAATGTGTAGATGAGGTAGAACTTTATCTAAACCAAAAATAAAAAGTGCACCAAGTGAAAAGCCTACAAAAGCAGGAATTACTTTTATAAAACCTTCGCCTTCACTCATTTCAATTCCCGGAGCTAATAAACTCCAAAAGCTAGCCGCAACCATAACACCACCGGTAAAACCAAGCATTCCATCAAATAGTTTACGGTTCATACTTTTAAATAAAAACACTAAGGACGCACCCAAACCTGTTACTAACCATGTAAATATTGTGGCAATTAAAGCGGCCATGACAGGGTCTTGGGATTCAAAAAAAGATATTACATGTTCCATCATCATACTTTAATATAAATGTTAATGGTCACCATCGTTGAGACTCTTAAGGTTTGGTCTTCAATTTTAATGAGCATAGACCCATCAAAATCCTCTTTATCGAGTACTTCTATAGATTTACCTAAAGCAATATTATTTTTATCTAAATATTTCAAAAATTCTGAAGAACTATCTTTAACACCTACTAAAGTTCCTTTTTCACCTTTTGAAAGATCCGAGAGTAAGGTTTTATTAGATACTTGAAAATTACCCTTAGCATCTGGTATTGGGTCACCATGAGGGTCTCGTTTAGGATAATTTAAAAATTTATCTAATTCTAAGATTAATTTTTCAGACTTGATATGTTCTAATTCTTCAGCGACTTCATGCACTTCATCCCAGGTAAAGTCCAGTTTTTCGACTAAAAACACTTCCCATAACCGATGTTTCCTTATAATTTGTAAGGCTGTTTTGCGTCCAGTTTCGGAGAGATAAACACCTTGATATTTTTTATAAATGACTAAGTTTTTATCTGATAATTTTTTAATCATATCAGTAACAGATGAAGCTTTGGTCTGCATTTCTTCTGCTAATGCATTTGTACTGACACCTGATTTTGGGTGCTTTTGTAGATGAAAAATCGCTTTGATATAATTTTCTTCAGATAGTGAAAACATATATAATTTTTAAATAAACAAAATTAATAATTTTATTTACATATATTAAATATTTAGCTGTAAGTATTTAAATTTTTAGTCTAAGCTAAAAATTAAAGGTATTAACTTCTTAAGAATCAAAAAAGACTAGTTATGTTTGTCTGCACCAAAAAGTTATCATGTTATGGAAATTTCACTAACTACACCAGCACTTCTTTTTCCTGCAATTTCACTATTGTTACTAGCCTACACAAACCGATTTTTAACTATTGCAGGATTGATAAGAAATTTACATAAAAACTATTTAGAAAAACCAGATGTTAACATTAAAGCACAAATTGGCAATTTAAGAAGACGTGTTTATCTCATAAAAAATATGCAAAGCTTCGGCATATTTAGCCTATTGCTTTGCGTGTTAAGTATGTTTCTTATTTATGAAAATCTACAAACTTGGGGAAGTGTTGTCTTCGGAGTATCGCTGGTGCTTCTTATGGTCTCACTTATTTTATCAATTGTTGAAATTCAAATAAGTGTGAAAGCTTTAAGCATTCAACTAGAACGCATGGAAGACTAGTCTTTTAACAAATTAACTAAGGCTTGATTTTGTTGGTTTCTTGCAATTTGTAATGGTGTTTTACCTGTTTTGTCTGCAATAGATTTATCAGCATTATTTTTTAATAGCAACTTTACTAAGTCGATTCTATTAAAAATAACAGCAAATGCCAAAGCAGTTTGACCCTGCGAATTTTGGATATTTGGGTTTGTACCTTTATTTAATAGCAAATCAACCATATTTTGATGATTTTTAAAAACTGCTCCCATTAAAGCTGTATTTCCAGACCCATCTTGAGCATCTATATTTGCACCTTTTTCTAAAAGAAGTTTAGTGGCTTTAATTTGATTATTGTAAACTGCTAACACCAAAGGCCCAAAACCCATAGCATTAGTTGAATTTACTGACTCAGGATTTGATTTAACTAAAGCTTCTATTTGATTGACATCACCATTCCTAGCAGCATCAAAAATACTTTGTGCATTTGAAGTTGATAATCCTAATATTAAAAGTAAGCTTAAATAAATATTTTTCATCTGTTATAAATTAAAAAAAAGGGTCAATTAAGACCCTTTTTAAGTTATTACTACATTATTTATAAATCTAGATTTTTCTTAGCAAGATACCAAGAAGTTTTTTCTACAGATTCATCAGCTAAACGAGCATTATATTCGTCTAAGTTTTTTGGTGGTGGCACAATTGCTTTATCTCCTTTTTTCCAATCTAACGGACAGGCAACGCCATGCTTATCTGATACTTGTAAAGCTTCTAGTGCTCTTAAAATTTCGTCCATATTACGTCCAACATTTAGGGGATAATACATCACTAATCTAATTTTTTTTGTGGGATCTATAAAAAACACTGCTCTAACAGCTGCTGTTTCACTTTCATTTGGCTGTAACATGCCGTATTTTTTAGAAACTTTCATGTCTATATCAGCAATGATTGGGAAGTCAAAATAAACTCCTGTTGTTTGTTTGACATTGTCTACCCATCCTAAATGTGCGTGAATACTATCTATACTTAAGCCAAGAAGTTCTGTATTGAGTGCATCAAACTCAGCTTTACGAGTCGCAAAACCACTCATTTCGGTTGTACAAACTGGCGTAAAATCAGCTGGGTGAGAAAACATTACAATCCACTTATCTTTGGCAAAGTCAGACATTTTAATATTTCCTTTGGTTGTAACGGCTTCAAAATCTGGAGCTTGATCTCCAATTCTTGGCATTGTATTAAATTCTGTAATTTGATTTTCAGTATCCATAATATTTAATTTTTAAATTATCTGGTTACAAATTTAATAGGATTAAACTATTAAAAATTATTATTTCAATTGATTTAACTTATAGTGATATAAGACTTTCCTCAAAAATGATTTTTGTCATAAATACCTATAAACGTATGCCTTGTAGTAACTTAGGTTACACTTTCTAAATCTATAGTCACTTAAATTTGCTCTAAATTAGAGAAAATGAAATTTTTAATTTATAATCTATGTTTAGTTTTCAGTTTAGGTCTTTGGGCACAAGAGTCTGTATACTTAAACTTAGATACTTTATTAAATAAAGTTGAAAGTAACAACTTAAAACTTCAAATTTCAGCGGCTAAAACTATTGCTGCAAAAAGTGAGTACCAGCAGTCTAATGCTGTTTTTTTACCGAATATTTCGGCCAACTACAGTATAATTAGCACAACAAATCCGCTTATGGCTTTTGGCTCAAAACTAAATCAAGAAATTTTAACGCAAAATGATTTCAATCCAGCTTTATTGAATGATCCAGATCGTATAGAAAACTTTTCAACAACTATAAGTGTTGAACAAGGTTTACTTAATTTTGACAAGTTTGCTGAACGAAAGGCTGCTAAATACGCCTATTTAGCACAACAGTTCCAAGGCGAACGACTTAAACAAGCGTTGCGACTTGAAGCTAAAACAACTTTTATGCAACTTCAATTAGCATATACAAGCCGAGATGTCATGAAAAAAGCTCTTAAAACAGCTGAAGCATATTTAAGACAAATTACTAATTTTTATGATGAAGGCTTAGTCCAAAAAGCTGATGTATTAGCCGTAAATATTCGTGTGAATGATTTGGAAACTAAGCTTGACCAAGCTGAAGCTAGCATTAAAAACATATCTGATCAATTAGCTTTCTTAATGCAAGACAATTCTGAAGTAATTTATATCCCTAATAGTGATCTCAATTTAAAACTACACCAAAGCAATCATCAAAATTCACTTGAGTCAAGAGCCGATTTACAAGCCATCAATCTAGGTGTTAAAGCGCAAGAGCAATTACTAAAATCAAACCAGCTTAACTACTTACCTCGCCTTAATGCCTTTGGTAATTTACAGTTGTTTGATGACGAATTTCTTCAAGCTGATGCGCAAGGCTATTTAGTGGGTGTTCAGTTAAAATGGGATATTTTTAAAGGTTACCAACGTATTGCTAAAACCAAAACAGAGAAAGCTAAACTTAATGTTGCAAAATTAGAAGCAAAAGCCTACCAAGATGAAGCTCAAATCGAAATTAAGTCTACAAAACGTCAACTTAATAATCTTAGTAAGGCCATCACAACAGCTCAAGTAAGCGTAAATCAAGCTAAAGAAGCCTTACGTATTATCGAAGACCGATTTAATGAAGGACTTGAAAAATCTAGTGACGTATTAGCTGCTCAATCAAAAGTCGAGTTGCAAGAGCTTAAATACTTCCAAACCATATTCAATTATAATTATACAAGCTATTACCTCAATTTTTTAACCAACAATTAATCCTATGAAATCTATTTATACAAGTCTCGTTATTCTAATCTTAGCTTTTTTAGTAAGTTGTAATTCAGAAGAAAAGAACACTTCAAAAACATCAACCGAACCAATTACAGTTCAAGTTGAAAAAGTAAGCGCTTCTAATAACAATACATTACAAACAAGTGGAAAGATAAAGGCCGTGAATCAAGCGCAAATAAGTACCCGAATAATGGGTTATATCGAGTCTGTTCCTGTAAAAGTAGGACAAGAAGTACAAAAAGGCGATGTATTAGTCCAACTTAACAGTCAAGATTTAATAGCCAAAAAAGCTCAAGCGCAAGCTCAAATTGCTAAAGCTAAAAGCCATTTACTAAACCTTGAAAAAAATTACAATCGCTTTAAAAACTTATTAGATAAACAAAGTATTAGTCAAAAAGAATTTGACGACATTAAAATGGCTTATCAAATGGCCAAAGAAAGCTATAACGCAGCTCAACAAATGCAAGCTGAAGTTAATGCACAACTCAGTTACAGTATTATTAAAGCACCATTTAATGGAACGATAACAAACACCTTTGCAGAAGTAGGCAACTTAGCAAAACCAGGTGAATATTTAGTTGAAATTGAGAACAACCAAATTTTTGAAGTAAGTACAAGTTTAGCGGAGAGTCAAATTAATAGGATTAATATAAAAACTCCAGTTGAAGTAAACGTACAAAGTATCGATGCTAAACTTTCAGGTCAAATTACTGAACTAGCGTCTTCTGCAAATACAGCAGGACAATATGCAGTGAGCATTCAGCTAAACTCAAGTCCAGAAACTTTGAAATCTGGCATGTACGCTACCGTAGAATTTCATGTAAATAAGTCTACAACACCTCAACTCTACATCAAATCAGATGCAATTGTAAAACAAGGTGAATTAAGAGGTGTTTATACCATAAGCTCGCAAAATACTGCCGTTTTAAATTGGCTAAAACTTGGTTCTAATAAAGGTGGTTTAACTGAGGTGATTAGTGGTTTATCAGCAAACGAAACCTATATCACTACAGCTGAAGCTAAATTATATAATGGTGCTCCAATCGAGCTAAAGTAAAGAACTATGAAAGAAGGAATTGCAGGCAAAATTGCCAAAGGATTTATAGATTCAAAACTAACTGTCTTACTCATGATTGTTTTTATGATCATCGGGGTTTACAGTTCGTTTTTAATTCCGCGTGAAGAAGAGCCACAAATAGACGTGCCAATGGCCGATATTTTTGTAGGTTATCCTGGAGCAAACCCAACTGAAGTAGAATCGCGCATCACCAAACCACTTGAAAAAATTATTTCTAATGTTACAGGTGTAAAATACGTGCATTCCTCTTCTATGGCTGGGCAAAGTATGATGATTGTTCAATTTTATGTAGGCGAAGATATTGAGCGCTCTTACGTAAAATTGTATAATGAAATTATGAAGCATTTTAACGAAATGCCTCAAGGCGTCACACCGCCATTAATTAAAACACGCTCCATCGACGATGTTCCCGTATTAGGATTAACCTTTTGGAGTGAAACTTATAATGACTACGAGCTTAAAAAAATTGCACAACAGGCCAAACAAGAGTTTAAAACCATTACCAATGTGTCTTATGCCGATATTATTGGTGGCCGTGATGAAGTTCTAAATGTTGAGCTTCAGCCATCACAAATGCTAGCTACTGGTGTCGATGCTTTAAGCATAGTTCAACATATTAAAGCAGCAAATCATCAACTTCAACTGGGTGCAATTAGCCAAGCCAATACGGCTTTTAAATTAAAGACTAATGGCTTCTTCCGTAGCGCTAAAGAGATCGAAAACCTAATGATTGGACAGCATAACGGGCTGCCTATTTATTTACATCAAGTTGCAAATATAACTCAAGGTCCAGAAGATGCGCACCAATACACAAGCTTTGGTTTTGGCGCAGGAGATACAGATATGAAATCTAATTTTCAATCTGAATATCCTTCAATAACCTTAGCTATTTCAAAACGAAAAGGAGCAGATGCAATGAAAATTGCTGACCAAGTTTTAGAAAAGGTTGAAACCCTAAAACAGACGACAATTCCAAATGAAGTAAAAGTTGAAGTAACTAGAAATTATGGTGAAACCGCTTCTCAAAAAGTGTCCGAATTACTATTGCATTTAATAGGAGCCATTATAGCCGTTACTATTGTAGTAATGTTAGCTATGGGTTGGCGTGGCGGATTAGTGGTCTTTTTATCAGTGCCCATCACATTTGCATTAACACTATTGAGTTACTATTTATTAGATTATACACTAAATAGAATTACGCTTTTTGCATTAGTTTTTGTTACAGGAATTGTTGTAGACGACTCTATTATCATCGCCGAAAATATGCACCGGCATTTTAAAATGAAACGTTTACCATTTAAACAAGCAGCACTTTATGCCATTAATGAAGTTGGCAACCCAACTATTTTAGCAACCTTTACCGTCATTGCTTCGGTATTGCCAATGGCTTTTGTAAGCGGTTTAATGGGACCTTACATGAGCCCAATGCCTATAGGTGCTTCAATTGCAATGATTTTATCTCTTTTTGTTGCATTAACCATTACGCCATACCTTGGGTATTTATTTTTACGGGTTAAATCAAATGAAGTTGAAACAACATCAGAAAACGAATCTGAAACAACAGGAATTGAATCGACTAAGATTTACAAACTTTATAATGCTATTGAACGGCCGCTACTTGAAAACAAGAAAAAATCAGCTTTAGCGATTCTAGTTACTGCCATCATCCTTTTTGCTTCAATCGGCTTATTTTTCACAAAAAGTGTATTAGTAAAAATGCTACCGTTTGATAATAAAAACGAGTTTCAAGTAATTGTTGATTTACCCGAAGGCAGCACTTTAGAAGAAACAGCCAAAGCCGTTAAAGATATTTCGCAATACATCGCTCAGCAAGATCAAGTCGTAAATTATCAAAGTTATATTGGTGCCGCCTCGCCTATTACATTTAATGGTTTAGTAAGGCATTACGATTTAAGACAAGGCGAAAACATGGCCGATATTCAAATAAATATTAAAAACAAAGACAACCGAGACCTGCAAAGTCATGATATTGCCAAGCTTATGCGACCTGGTATTCAAGAGGTGGCAAAAAAACATAATGCTAACGTAAAAATTGTTGAAGTGCCACCAGGACCACCAGTTTTATCAACAATTGTAGCTGAAGTTTACGGGCCAACACAAGAAAAACGTATTGAAATTGCCAAGCAAATAAAGCAGATTTTACTTGAAACACAAGATGTTGTTGATGTTGATTGGCGGGTTGAAGCTCCACAAATTGAATACACTTATAATATTAATAAAGATAAAGCCTCAAAATCAGGTATTGCTACTCAACAAATTGTTCAGACTTTAGGTCTAGTTGTTGGCGAACAAGCCATCAGTGCCATTTATGATCCAGATGCAACAGAACAGATTTTAGTAAAGCTAAGTGTTGAAGATGCTGATAGAAACCTACAAGACATTAACCAACTACATATTACATCACAAACGGGCGCTATGATTCCTATTGAATCTTTAGTTACTTTAGAAGAAGGTGAAATTGAAAAAAGTCGTTATCGTAAAAACCAACAAGGCTTGGTATATGTAACAGCAGAAATGGCTGGAGAATTTGAAAGTCCAGTTTACGCCATTTTAGGAATGTCCGAAAAGCTTAAGGACATCAATTTACCTGCAGGTTACGAATTAAGTGAACTTTACCTTGGGCAACCTGAGAATACCGATGATTTTACTGTAAAATGGGATGGAGAATGGCAAATCACGCTTGAGGTCTTTAGAGACTTAGGCTTAGCTTTTGGTGGTGTAATTATTATTATTTATATGCTAATTGTAGGCTGGTTCCAAAACTTTAAAACACCTATCGTCATGATGGTGGCCATACCGTTATCTATGATAGGTATTATTATTGGTCATTGGATCATGGGTGCTTTTTTCACAGCAACTTCATTTATCGGAATGATTGCCCTAGCAGGAATAATGGTACGTAACTCAGTGCTATTAATCGATTTTGTAGACATCCGATTAAACGAAGGCATCCCACTAAAACAAGCGGTAATAGAAGCAGGTGCAGTTAGAACAACACCAATTTTATTAACGGCTGGAACAGTTGTCATAGGCGCATTTGTAATCTTATTCGATCCAATATTTCAAGGTCTAGCCATTTCACTTATGGGCGGCACGATTGGGTCTACATTCTTAACCTTACTTATCGTACCATTAGTCTATTATTTAATAATGAAAAACAAAGTAAAATAACATATCATGAGAGAACGTATTATTAGAGCCATTGCTGGTAGTTTTATACTTATAAGCATTGCCTTAGCGATTTATGTCAATATTAATTGGCTCTGGTTTACAGCTTTTGTAGGCGTAAATCTATTACAGTCGTCGATCACTAAATGGTGTTTGATGGAAGACATATTGAAAAAATTTGGTGTAAAATAAATTGATTCAAAATGAAATTAATGATTTTAACTAGCGTATCTAGCTACGAAAAAGATATTTTAAAATTACTAAAGGCTGCTAATATCGAAGCCTTTAGTAGCTCTGAAATTGATGGTTACAAAGCTAACAATCAACTTATTGCAACCCAAAGTTGGTTCCCAATGACTGCAAGTGGTAGTGAATCACTTTTATTTTTCTCATTTACTAAAACCGAACAACTAAATAAAGTTATTGATTTAGTAAAAGAATTTAATAGAAACCAAGCAGAAAATAATCCTGTAAGATTAGCCGTCTTACCAGTTGAAACTTATGTTTAAATAAAAACTTAACTTTTTTGAAGCTTTAATTGCATCCCTGGTTGAAGTTTAGAAGACGAAAGTTTATTAATCGACTTTAAATCTTCTATGCTAACTTCTGGAAATTTATTTGCAATACTCCAAAGCGAGTCACCAGATTTAACAGTATAAATTACATCACTGTTAGAGTTAGAACTGTTAAGTTTAGGTTTTGATGATTTAGTCTTAGTAGAAGTTTCTACGTAATCTGGGCTTTTAGGGTAAACCCATAAACGCTGTCCTATTTTTAATCGGTTAGAGCGTAAATTATTCCAACGCTTAATTTGACTTATCCGAACACCAAATTTATTAGCAATTTTACCTAAATAATCACCAGATTTTACACGATATTTTATACGATCTTCAGCCTTATTATTTTTAGGAAGCGGTTTAGCATCAAGTGCAATAGATTGCTTAGCAAAGTTGTAAATTTTATCTTCATTAGCGGCGTAGATACCTGCAGCTTGATATGGCAATCTAATGTAATAATCTTTATTTTTTTCAAAAGGAACAATTCCTAATTTATAACTTGGATTTAGAAACTTTAAGTAATCTCTGTCTACCTGAGTAACTTCAGCGATATGCTCTAGTTTAACAAGTTGTTTTACTCTAATTGTGTCGGTAGCATAATATAACTGTTGAGGCTTTTCAACAACAAGTTGATGTTCTTCAGCATATTCAAATAAATACATCATAGCCTGAAAAGATGGAACATAGCCTGCCGTTTCACGCGGCAAAAAACGTCTTAATTCCCAATAATTAGTTTTGCCACCGCTACGTCTTATTGCTTTTGAAACATTTCCAGGACCAGAATTATAAGCCGCTAAAGCTAAATCCCAATCGTTAAAAATACTGTAAAGTCGGTTTAAATATTTAGCTGCAGCTTCGGTCGAAGCTAACGGATCCATACGTTCATCAACATAACTACTAACATTTAAATCAAACATTTTTCCTGTTGGGTACATAAACTGCCATAATCCCGTAGCGCCAACAGGTGATTTGGCTCTTGGATTTAAAGCAGACTCTACTAAAGCTAAATACTTCATTTCTAACGGAATGTTATACTTAGCAAAAATTTCTTCAAACATCGGAAAATAAAAATAACTCAAGCTAATAAGACGCTCTGTGCTTTTCTGTTCTCTCTGAAGGTAGTAGTTAATAACACTTTCTAAACTTTCATTATATTCTATTTTAAAAGGTGTTTTTTCATTTAAATCTGCTAAACGCTGCTTTAAAGTCTCAGTAGGGACTTGCTTTACAGCTTTGCGATTTATTAAGCTATCTGTAATGCTTGAATGCAACTTATCAAACAATTGTGTGTCACTTAAAGCCTTTTGCCACCGCTTATCAAGCTTAATAGTTTTAACGTAATCATAGAATACATATCGCAAACTATCTTGTACGATTTCATTAAATTGTTGCACACTTAATGTTTGAGCTTTGTCTTTATGTGCAGAACTATTTTGGCTAAAACCAATATTTACACTTAATATAGTGATAGTAACAAATAAAAGGTACTTCATAGAATTATAGGAATTGCAAATTATTCTCAAAAATACAATAGCTGCAAAAGCCTAAAAAAGAATTTTAACTAAATCTTGAATTTTAGCCACTTTCAAGACCTGAATACCGTAATCTGTTTTTGGAAGTTTAGACTGTTTAGAAATTAAAATGCGTTCAAAACCAAGTTTTTCAGCTTCAACTACACGTTGTTCGACCCTCGTGACTGGTCTAATTTCTCCAGCAAGACCAACTTCAGCAGCAAAACACAAATCAGACGGTATTGGTTCGTCTTCATTAGAAGATAAAATAGCTGCAACAACAGCTAAGTCTATCGCAGGGTCTTCAACTGTTATACCACCGGTAATATTTAAAAACACATCCTTTGCTCCTAGTTTGAAACCTGCTCGCTTTTCTAAAACCGCTAACAACATGTTGAGTCTTTTCACTGGATAACCAGTGGTTGAGCGTTGAGGTGTACCATAAACAGCTGAACTTACAAGCGCCTGAATTTCTATCATTAAAGGCCTTAAGCCTTCAAGTGTTGAAGCAATTGCTGTACCACTAAGATGTTCTTCAGTATTAGAAATTAATAAGTCTGAAGGATTAGCCACCTCTTTTAAACCATAAGCTTGCATTTCAAAAATTCCCAATTCGTTGGTTGAACCGTACCGATTTTTGTGTGCGCGTAAGATACGGTAAACATAGTTTCTATCGCCTTCAAACTGCAAAACAACATCAACCATATGTTCAAGAACTTTTGGGCCAGCGATATGACCTTCTTTATTGATATGACCAATTAACAATACAGGCGTATGAGTTTCTTTTGCGAATTTAATAAGCTCTGAGGTGCATTCTCGAATTTGAGAGACACTTCCTGGCGAACTTTCAACATAATCGGTGTGTAGTGTTTGAATAGAATCTACAATTAAAATATCAGGTTGAAGTGCTTCAACTTGTCTAAAAATAGATTGGGTTTTAGTTTCGGCTAAGATAAAACAATTATTGGGCTCATTTGAAATTCTTTCAGCACGTAATTTAATTTGTTGCTGACTTTCTTCGCCAGAAACATAAAGCACTTTTTGTTGAAACTGTAAAGACAATTGTAAGAGTAAGGTACTTTTCCCAATGCCAGGTTCTCCGCCTAGAAGTGTAACTGAACCAGGCACTAAGCCACCACCTAAAACACGATTAAATTCGCCATTTAAGGTAGATAGACGTTCAATTTTGCTCAGCTCTATATCTTCAATTTTTCGTGGCTTAGACTGCCGCTTTTGAGGTGATGAACTCGAAGTAGATTTCCAAGAGTTAGATTCTTTTTTCTCTAAAACCTCTTCAGAAAGCGTATTCCACTCTTTACATGCATTACATTGTCCTTGCCATTTAGCGTGTTGAGCGCCACAGTTTTGGCAATAAAAAACCGTTTTTACTTTAGCCATAAATTAATTTAGTAACCAAAAATTTTCTTGATTTTTTCAGCTTTTTGAATCACTAGATCATTTGTGATAAAACCGACTTCTTTTAAACCATAACCTGAATTATAAGATCTCATTGCCTTTTTTGGTTTTCCGATTTCTTCATAATAACGCCCAAGAAAATAACTTGAAAATAGTGTTTCTGGAAGTTGATTTTCTGCAAGGCTACTTAAATCTTTAAATTGTTCCCAAGCTTCGTTTTTTTCAATAGCATCGTTGATGTAAAAAAAATCTGATGTTCTCATCTTGATATCTAATGCATAAAGCTCGGCGATATCGTCGTATTTTTCGATTAAATATTCAACAAAATTATCAGCCTTCAAAACTTTGGTTAAATACTCGTCTTCTGAAATAGGCTTATAAAGTGAGAATATTTTTTGAAAAGCGCTTGAAAGAGCATAGCCTACTTGCGTGAAATGATCTTGATCTTTAAAATCATCATAATAGTAATAGAAGTTGTTATTATCTATTGCTTGAAATGTGGCATTAGATGCTCGAATAGTTTTTCTTAGTTCTTTAATATCATCTTCAGCTGTACTTAAGTAATACCAAGTTTTTTGCTTTTTTGAACTAAAAACTTCTTTTAATCGGTCGGTTGTTTTTGAGGTATAATCTGGGCTAATATTAATGTAGCCCCTAAAAAGTGGATTGTCTTTCATCAAGAAAAAGCTAGCAAAATTTGCCATATAGTCTTGTGCTGTAATTACAACAAATGGTGAAGTTCTATAATTTTCATCAACAAATTTCATTACTTCTAGATTTATGAAGTCGTAAAATTGTGCTCCAGAATCGATTGGGTATTGTACATCGGTGTCAATTAATCCATCATCATTTCTATAGCCAACTTGGTTAATGCCGATAACAATAGCTTCGGGTATATATTCCCAATAACTAAAATAATCTACTAAACCAGCGACGGGCTCAAACAAGTAATCACCATCAAAGACAACAATTACTGGGTAAAATTTGTCTTCATTTTTTTCATAATTGCGTGGTAGCTGAACCTTGATTTGACGGGTTTCATTTAAAATTTTTGAAGCAACTTCAACATATTCTATTTGAGCATAGTTTTGATAGCCAAATAAGATTGTTAATAAAATGATTAATTTTTTCATTTTGAATTAATTAGTGGATAAATTTAATTAAAAAAAATTAATCTTTATTAACAATTGGCATGAGCAAGGCCGATAAGCTTCCGACTACAATTACCAGTAGGGTTTGAGCTGTCCAAACAATCCATCCAAACGACTCGCCTGCCACAGCGTCGCCTCCAAAACCAGCAATGGTTGCACCGATGGTTAATGGATAAATACCAATTCCGCCATTGGTGATTGACATTGCAAAAGAGCCGAAAACAAAGGCCACTAAAAGTACTGATAAATGAACATCTGATGTGCCTGGAATGCTGTACTTTACAACTACAAACATGGCTATATATAAAACCCAAATTAAAAACGTATGTATTATAAATAAAAGACTGTTTTTCATTTTTAGTACAGTCTTCATGCCTTGTACAACACCTTCTAAAAATTGTTTTATTTTTAAAATTAATGGCTGTTGAGATCTTGAAAATAATTTTACCCCTAATAAAATTAGTAATATTAATACGCCTAGTATTATTAAAGTAAATAGTGGATTAATCGATTTCTTTTCAAAAAAGTCTAAAATTAAATCGGCTTGATATAAAATAGTAACACCTACAATTAACAGTAACATTAAAAAATCTATAACGCGTTCTGTTATGATTGTTCCGAATGCTTGCTCAAACTTAACATCTTCATAATTAGCTAAGGTTGCACCTCTTAAAACTTCACCAGATCGCGGAACACCAAGATTGGCAAGGTACGCAAACATGACTGAAAAAAAAGAATTGATAAATCTTGGTTTTACGCCCAAGGGTTGAAGTAAAAACTGCCAGCGATAAGCTCGAGATAGATGAGAACACAGTCCCAGGGCAACAGAAACAAACACCCAAAACAAGTTGGCTTGTTTTATGTTTGACCAAATTAACTGTCGCTCTTCGGCTTCAAACCTATATAAAGAAATTAAAACAAAAAAGAAACCTATTAATAGAGGAATAATAAGTTTTAGTCTTTTCTTTAATTTCGGATGCATTTAGTTAAGTTTATTATCGTCGTTAGGAAAGACTAAACTAGGTTTAAAAGACTTTGCTTCTTCAATAGTCATAATCCCGTAAGACATAATAATTAGAATATCACCCTTGGCAACTTTACGTGCTGCTGCACCATTTAAAGTGATTTCTCCACTATTTCTAGGCCCAGGAATAACGTAGGTTTCTAAACGCTCACCATTTGAGTTGTTAACGATTTGTACTTTTTCGCCCTCAATAATATTTGCGGCATTCATTAAATCTTCATCTATGGTAACACTACCGATATAGTTTAAATCGGCTCCAGTAACTTTTACGCGATGAATTTTAGATTTGACAACTTGTATTTGCATGGTTTAATTTAAAGCTAAATTATCTATTAATCGAACATCTCTTATGTATGCTGCAATAAATGCACGATAATCGAGATGAGTTTTTTTTGTTTGAGCAGGTACTAAAGTTGAAGTTGGTGCAATTTCAAAATACTCTAATTTTAGCACTTGATGATTTTTAAAGAGGTCTTGAATACTCGTTTTAATTTCGCTAATCGTAAAATCTTCAAACATTGTCTTAGCTTGAAATAACGCTTTATAAATCAGACTAGCTTCTTCAACTTCAGCAGGCGTTAGTCTGTAATTACGAGAACTTTCGGCTAAACCGTTAGACATTCTTAAAGTTGGACACCCAATAACTTCAACAGGTTGTTTTGTGATTTCGATCAATTTCTTTACCAACTGTAACTGCTGAAAATCTTTTTCACCGAAAAAGGCTTTATGCGGTTTAACAATAGCAAAGAGACGTTTTAAAACTGTACCAACACCGTTAAAATGACCTTGACGATATTGACCTTCCATAAATGTTACGATACTTCCAAAATCAAAATCCTCTGCTTTTACGTCTTTACCATACACATGATTTATGCTTGGCGTATAAACTATAGTTTTAGGATTATTACTGATGAGTAATTGATAATCTTTTTCAAAATTACGGGGATATTTTTCTAAATCACCAGAATTATTAAACTGTGTAGGGTTAACAAAAATACTTACCACTACAATGTCGCAATATTGATAAGCAAAGTTAACTAAACTAATGTGTCCTTCATGTAAAGCACCCATTGTAGGTACTAAACCTATTATTTTTTCATGAGCTTTCAAGTCTTGAATTTGTTCTTGAAGCGCTGTATTGTTTGAAATATTCACTCTATATTTCTAATGTTAGGCTGCAAAGCTAATATTTTAGCATTAATCCACATAAAAATTTGTAAATTTGCAACTTTATAAATTAGCATTTAATACCTTATGAAAGATAAACGCATTCTTTACGTATCATCTGAAGTTGTTCCTTACTTGCCTGAAAACGACATTTCTTCTTTGTCTTTTGAAGCTCCTAAAATGGTGAATGCTTCAGGTGGACAAACTAGAATTTTTATGCCACGCTTCGGAAATATTAACGAACGGAGACACCAACTGCATGAGGTCATTCGTCTGTCAGGGATGAATTTAGTCATCAATGATTTAGATATGCCACTAATTATAAAAGTTGCTTCAATTCCAAAAGAACGCATGCAAGTCTATTTTATAGATAATGAAGATTATTTTAAGCGAAAAGCTACGCTTACAGATGAAGATGGCGATTTGTTTGATGATAATGATGAACGTGCTATATTTTTTGCCAAAGGTGTTATTGAAACAGTTAAAAAATTGAATTGGGCACCAGATATTATTCATGTTAATGGTTGGCTAGCATCCCTTCTACCATTATATTTAAGGCATTACTACGGTAATGAACCTTTATTCAAAGAATCAAAAATTGTAACATCTGTTTATAATAGAGATTTTGAAAACACACTAGACCAAGATATGGTCAAGAAAATCTTATTTGATGGGATTGATGACAACGCAGTTGAACATTTATCTTCGCCAACCTACAATAACCTTTTAAAAACAGCCGTTGATAACTCAGACGGAGTTATTTTTGGAAGTGAAGATGTTGATCAAGAATTGATGGATTATGTAGATTCTAAAGAAATACCTACGCTAGAATACAAACCTAGAGAAGCCTTCGCTCAAGCTTATCAAAATTTTTACTTGAGTGATATTTTAAATGAAGAAGTTGAATAACATGCAAAAAAAATTAGCTGGTAAATTAAGCATTTGCCTTTTATTAATAAGCCTTTTATCCTGTCAAGAAAACATAAGTGAATTAGGTAGTAGCTATATTAACAGTATAGAACTTCAACCAGCCTATGAAGTTGAAGAAATCACTGCGTACAGCGAAAAATTTACAGCCATACAAACCAATTCTCTTACTAACTATTTAATTGGTACCTATGATGATCCAATTTTTGGAACCACAGAAAATAGCATTTTATCTCAAATTAGGCTTGCGACACCAAATGAAGATTTTGGAATGCAGCCTGAGTTAGATAGTGTTATTTTAAATTTACCTTTATATTTAACCCAAATTGATACCGACGAATTTGAATTAGATTCAATTTTTGGAACAGGTGATTTTAAACTCAAACTTTACGAATCGAACTATTTCCTCAGAGAACTTGACCCAGGTGAAAATGGTGAATTTCAAAACAATCAACAATATTTCTCAAACCAGTTCGATGAAATTGCTCCGTTTATAGAAAGTACTCCTTTTTTTGAGTCTGAAACGATTAACCTCGAAGAACTGAAAGAAAGTATTACACTAATAGATAGATCTGACATAGACAATCCTGACACGACTAGTGTAAACCCTAGAATTAGACTAAAATTACCTCTAGATTATTTCAATGAAAAAATCATGAGTAAAGCAGGCGAACAAGAGCTAGTCAACAACAATAATTTTATTAATTATTTCAGAGGCATTCACATGGTCTTAGAACCTTCAACACCTGAACCTCTTCTTATTAATTTAAATTTGAACACAGAGCAATCTAATATAACGTTACATTACAAAACAATGAGGCCAGGCATTTCGCTAGATCCTGACGCCACACCTGAACCTGTTGAAAGTTTTGATGAATTAAGTTTAAACTTCACAGGGATAAACGTTAATTTTTATGATAATCAGTTTGCAGTAGATTTATCTAACCAAAACCAAACACAGGGCGAAGAAAATATTTATTTAAAAGGCGGTGAAGGTTCCTCAGGTGTTATCAACTTGTTTACAGGGATAGATTCTAACGGTGATGGCGTTTCAGACCAACTTGAGGAATTAAGGCAAAACCAATGGGTCATTAATGAAGCTAACCTTATAATGTATGTTAACGAAGATTTAGCCTCTACCAACAAAAATATTGTAAATCGATTATTCATTTATGATATTGAAAACAATACCATATTAGAAGACTATCGCTTAGACCCAACTCTATCTGAAAATCCAGAAACCTCAGCAAGCATACATTTACCACCAATAGATGAAGATGCCGATGGTAATAAATTTTACAGATTAAGACTTACAAATCATATCAACAACATCATCAATAAAGACTCAACCAATGTTAAGCTTGGTTTGTCTATTTCACAAAATGTAAATATTACAAGGACACTAGACATAATTGATGATAGTGAAACATTTGAAAGTGTCTTAGAAAGCTCTGCATTGAGCCCAAGAGGTACAGTTTTGCATGGCAACAATTCTCCCTTGGAAGATAAACGATTGAAATTAAGAATCATTTACACAGAAACTAACAATTAACAACTAACTAATCTAACTAATCTAACTATGTGTGGAATCGTAGGATACATCGGACCAAAAGACGCGTACAATGTTGTGCTAAAAGGCCTAAAACGTTTAGAATACAGAGGCTATGATAGCGCAGGAATTGCCTTATTTGATCAAAATCAATTAAAAATTTGTAAAACTAAAGGCAAAGTTTCAGATCTTGATAATAAATGTAAGATAGAAAAAATTACATCAGGCAAAATAGGTATCGGCCACACTAGATGGGCAACTCATGGCGAACCTAATGATGTTAACTCTCATCCTCATGTTTCAAATTCGGGCAACCTTGTGATTATTCATAATGGTATCATTGAAAACTACGAACCCTTAAAAGAGGAGTTAACTAAGCGTGGTTATAACTTTCAATCTGAAACCGACACTGAAGTTTTAGTTAACCTTATTGAAGACGTTAAAACAAAAGAAAATGTAAAGCTTGGAAAAGCTGTACAAATAGCACTAAACCAAACCGTTGGCGCTTACGCAATCGCAGTATTTGACAAGAATAAACCTAATGAAATTGTAGTGGCTAGACTAGGAAGCCCATTAGCAATTGGCGTAGGTGAAGATGAATTTTTTATTGCTTCAGATGCTTCACCTTTTATAGAATATACAAACAAATCTATTTATTTAGAGGATGGTGAAATGGCAGTTGTTAGGCTAGGTCGTGAGGTTCGTATCAGAAAAATTAAAAACGACAAACTTGTAGACCCATATGTACAAGAGCTTCAACTAAACCTAGACCAAATTGAAAAAGCAGGTTACGACCATTTTATGCTTAAAGAAATATATGAGCAACCTGACGCGATAAGAGATACCTATCGCGGTCGAATGTTACCTCAAAAAGGACTCATTAAAATGTCTGGTATTGATGATAACATTGACCGATTAATGAATGCTAAAAGAATTATAATAGTCGCTTGCGGAACATCATGGCACGCTGGATTAGTAGCCGAATATATATTTGAAGATTTAGCACGAATTCCTGTCGAAGTTGAATATGCCTCTGAATTCCGTTATAGAAACCCTGTTATAACCAAAGAAGATGTTGTTATAGCCATTTCACAAAGTGGCGAAACGGCTGACACGATGGCTGCTATTAAAATAGCTAAAGAAAACGGGGCTTTTGTGTTTGGTGTTTGTAATGTTGTAGGATCTTCAATTTCAAGAGAAACTCATGCAGGCGCATATACGCACGCAGGCCCAGAAATAGGTGTGGCATCTACAAAAGCTTTTACAACACAAATTACGGTACTATCATTAATTGCGCTGAAATTAGGTAAAACTAAAGGCGAAATATCACAATCAGATTATCACGCTTACTTAAATGAATTAGAATTAATTCCTGAAAAAGTTGAAAAAACACTGCTTACCAACAATGAAGTTGAAAAAGTTGCTGATGCCTATAAAAATGCAAAAAACTGCTTATATCTAGGCAGAGGATATAATTTCCCGGTTGCACTTGAAGGTGCGCTTAAATTGAAAGAAATTTCATACATACACGCAGAAGGTTATCCCGCCGCTGAAATGAAACATGGCCCTATAGCACTTATAGACGAAATGATGCCCGTTATAGTAATAGCAACAAAAAAAGGCCATTACGAAAAAGTTGTGAGTAACATTCAAGAAATTAAATCTCGAAAAGGTAAAATTATCGCAGTTGTAACTGAAGGTGATACATCAGTTAAAAAAATGGCAGACCATATATTAGAAGTTCCAGAAACCTTTGAAGCTCTAACACCATTATTAACTACAATTCCACTTCAATTATTATCATATCATATTGCTGTGAAATTAGGAAAAAATGTTGATCAGCCTAGAAATTTAGCAAAATCGGTTACTGTAGAATAATCAGATTTAAAATAGTAAAATCCAACATTAATTTTACAAAATTAATATATATTTGCAAATCGAAAATAATAGTTTTTTAAAACACCAATAAAACGCTTGATAATGTCTAAAATTACAGGTAAAATTTCTCAAATCATTGGCCCAGTTATCGATGTTGAGTTCGAAAATTCAAAAGATTTACCAAAGATATACGATTCCTTGGAAATTAACAGAGACAATGGAAACACATTAGTCCTTGAAGTTCAATCTCACGTGGGAGAAAACGTTGTGAGAACAATTGCAATGGATTCAGCAGACGGACTTAAAAGAGGTACTGAAGTCATTTCAACGCAAAGCCCAATACAAATGCCAATCGGTCAAGATGTATACGGCAGGCTATTTAATGTAACTGGTAACCCAATTGATGGTATGGAAGAATTACCAAAAAAAGAGAAGGACGGCTTACCTATTCACAGAGATGCGCCTAAATTTGAAGATTTATCAGTTTCTACCGAAGTATTATATACTGGAATCAAAGTTATCGATTTAATTGAGCCATATGCGAAAGGTGGTAAAATTGGATTGTTTGGAGGTGCTGGTGTTGGTAAAACGGTACTTATTCAAGAATTAATTAACAACATCGCGAAAGGTCACGGCGGCTTATCTGTGTTTGCTGGAGTTGGTGAACGTACCCGAGAAGGAAACGACCTCTTAAGAGAGATGCTTGAATCTGGAATCATCAAATACGGTGATGACTTTATGGAGTCAATGGAAAATGGCGGTTGGGATTTATCTAAAGTTGATAAGTCAGCTATGAAAGATTCTAAAGCTACTTTCGTTTTCGGTCAAATGAACGAACCTCCTGGAGCTCGTGCACGTGTTGCACTATCCGGATTAACCATTGCTGAATATTTTAGAGATGGTGCTGGTGATGGCCAAGGTAAAGATGTTCTGTTTTTCGTAGATAATATTTTTAGATTTACTCAAGCAGGTTCTGAGGTATCTGCTCTCCTAGGTAGAATGCCTTCTGCAGTTGGTTATCAACCAACTCTTGCAACCGAAATGGGAGCTATGCAAGAGCGTATTACTTCAACTAAAAAAGGTTCTATTACATCGGTTCAAGCAGTTTATGTACCAGCCGATGACCTTACTGACCCTGCACCTGCGACTACGTTTGCTCACTTAGATGCAACAACAGTATTATCTAGAAAAATTGCTGAGCTTGGTATTTATCCTGCTGTAGACCCATTAGACTCTACATCACGTATTTTAACAGCTGACATTTTAGGTGAAGATCACTATAACTGTGCACAGCGCGTTAAAGAATTATTACAACGCTATAAAGAGTTACAAGATATTATCGCAATTCTTGGTATGGAAGAATTATCTGAAGAGGATAAACTTGCGGTTTCAAGAGCTAGACGCGTTCAACGTTTCTTATCACAACCATTCCACGTAGCTGAACAATTCACTGGTCTTAAAGGTGTGCTAGTTGATATTAAAGAAACGATTAAAGGCTTTAATATGATTATGGATGGTGAATTAGACCATCTCCCAGAATCTGCATTCAACCTTAAAGGTAGTATAGAAGAAGCTATTGAGGCTGGTGAAAAGATGTTGGCCGAAGCTTAAAATAAAAAAGTATGCAACTAGAAATTGTAACCCCAGAAAAAGTAATCCTTAACCAACAAGTAGCTTCAGTTATTGCTCCAGGAGTTAAAGGTGAGTTTCAAATTTTAGATCACCATGCGCCAGTTATTTCTGCATTGACAAAAGGCGCTTTAAAGTTAAGTGACGATGTAAAGCTAGATGAAAAAATTGCAGATTTATTTCACAAAAAAGGAAATAAATTTCACTTTAATATTTCTGGTGGTGTTTTAGAAATGAATAATAACAAAGTAATTATTCTTACGGATTAATTACATGAGTTAATCACAGTATAAAAGCTCGCATAATGCGAGCTTTTTTTTATGCTAGTAATTGAAATATTTGTGGCATAATAGACTTGTAAATGTCTCTTGAAATTTGGTAAACAATAGAAACTTCTAAAAATTCAGGTAAGTCCTTGCGGTCAAGTAAACGCATGGTATAGTCTATCACTACGTTTATAAACAGTAAAAACAAGCCTAGCTTTAATAAACCAAACAACCCACCTAATAACCTATTAAACAAACTTAATGCAGCAATATCAAGTAACTTAGTTATTAATTTCCCTATCAAGTTGATTAATAACGACAAACCTATAAAAAGGATAAGAAAAGAACTTAAATCTAACAATTCATTAGACCAATCAACATATTTTGATAAATAATCATCAGAAACAATGTCGTAAAAATTATAAGCCAAGAATAAACCTAAAAAAAGTGCTAATAAGCCAGACAACTCAAGTACAAATCCGCGTTTAAAACCTTTATAAACAACATACAAAGCGAATAATGCTATAATTATATCGAAAATATTCATTTGGTAAATATACTAATTTGATACAAAGCCATAAATTTGCAAAATGATAGGAGATGAACAATTAAAACTTCGATGGAATAATCTAGTTGAAAAGCTTTCTGCTCAATTTGCAGATGGAGAAACGTTAGATTTAGACGCTATTATTTATTTAATTGGCGTACAAGAGTTAGGAAAACCACATTTAAAATTTAAAAAGGACGACAAAGTTAACCTTATGCATATTGCTATATGTAAATTATTAGAACCCTACGGTTATTATGAGTTTGACTATGTAGATGATGATGGCTGGCCACATTATAATAATGTCTCGAAATTACCCGCTTTAAAGTCTGGTGAGCAGAGCGTTTTAATGAAGGAAGCAGTTGTAAATTACTTTATAAATAGAGATTACATAAGCTAACTACAATATACCATTTTTAATTTTTGTACTTTTGCAAATTGATTTTAGACTTCAAAAACAATGATTGACCAGATTAAAGAACACATCGAGAAAGTAAAGCAGTTTACAGCTAAAACTGAAGATGAATTAGAGCAGTTTAGAATTGAATATCTCGGTAAAAAGGGAATATTGAATGATTATTTTTCAAAATTCAAAACTATCCCGAATGAAAAGAAAAAAGACTTTGGTCAGGCCATTAATGAACTTAAGCAAACCACCAATCAAAGAATAGAAGATCTCAAAGCGTCTTTCAAAGCTCAATTAGATGAAAAAGGAATTTATGGTGACTTAAGCCGTCCTGCAGAAGTAATTGAAATCGGTTCAAGACATCCTATTTCTATTGTAAAAAATCAAATTATTGAAGTTTTTTCAAATATTGGGTTTAATGTTTCAGAAGGTCCAGAAATTGAAGACGACTGGCATAACTTCTCAGCTTTAAACCTACCTGAATATCATCCAGCACGCGACATGCAGGATACTTTTTTTATTCAGACTAATCCAGAAGATATTTTACTTCGCACACATACTTCAAGTGTTCAAGTAAGATATATGGAAAACAATAAGCCACCGATTAGAACTATTTCACCTGGTCGTGTATTTCGTAATGAAGATATTTCGGCGCGATCACATTGTATATTTCATCAGGTTGAAGGTTTATATATAGATAAGAACGTATCTTTTAAAGACCTTAAACAAACCCTTTCGTATTTTACAACACAATTGTTTGGCAAATCAAAAATTAGACTAAGACCATCATACTTTCCATTCACTGAGCCAAGTGCTGAAGTCGATATTTATTGGGGGCTTGAAACTGAAACTGATTATCGAATTACCAAAGGAACCGGCTGGCTAGAAATTATGGGATGTGGCATGGTAGATCCTAATGTACTTAAAAATGTTGATATAGATCCTAATGAGTATTCTGGATTTGCTTTCGGTATGGGAATTGAAAGAATTGCAATGTTACTCTATCAAGTTGAGGATATTAGAATGTTTTACGAGAATGATATCCGTTTTTTAAAACAGTTTAAGTCGGTATTATAAAGATGAAAAAAGATATACCTATTCCAGAAGTTAGTAATGTTTACGTAGCTGCTATTTTAGAAAATGACGTTAACTTAGATGGTAAAGTCTGGACAGTATATTTAATTAACCAAAACAAAAGCGATTTAGAGACTGTTTTAATTGTATCTGAAGGTAATTCTGAGACCCAAAAAACATCAATTTTACGAAAAAAAATAGAAACTTTACCAGCCCAATCAATCGCTAAAATTGAATTTCTTCAAGATGAACTATTAGCATTTAAAAACAAGTTTAAAGTGAGTTATTTTTTAAATAATATACTTTATCATAAAGACTTCGTATTTGAAGCGAATAGCATTAGTGAAAAGCAAGCAACTCAACTTCAACTCATAGATAATATCGGTATTTTAGCGCAATAACTTCAACTAAGTTTTAATCTTAGCTGCTTTTTTATAATTCATCAATATAATTGCTGAAAGTATCAAAATAATTCCAATCCACTTCGTTAAATTTTGGTCTTCACTCAACACGAAATATCCCATTAAAACTGCAACAGGTAGTTCTATAGATGAGATGATAGCTCCTAAACCGACATTTATTTTTGGCATCCCAGCTGTAAATAATAAAGGTGGCAAAATGGTACCAAACAAAGCTAAGATTGGTCCCCAGAGTTTAAATATTCCAAAATTAAAACCATCTTCTATACTTAATAATGTGTAGATTATGGCAATAAATAAACCGCCAAGCATCATCCATTTACTGCGGGTGATTGAATGATACTGAAGCGCAACGCGATTAGATGTAAACATAGTTACGGTATATGACAATGCTGCTAAAAAACCGTAAGCGATACCGATAAGGTCTACTTTTTGGTCTTCTATTAGTAAATCTGCTGCAAGCACCGTTCCTATTAAAATTAAGCCAACCGAAAATAACTTTCTTTTGGTGGGCTTAACTTTATTAATAAGTCCATCTATAACTACTCCTATCCAAACGCTTTGCATTAATAGCACAATACCAACTGAAACTGTAATGGTTTGAACAGCCAAATAATAAAAAACACTTGTAAAGCCTAACGATGTTCCCGACATAATTAAGTACAATATAGACTTCTGCCGAACGGATTTTGATTCTATTGGCTTCGATTCTTTCTTAATGAAAAGGTTAAGAATAACTAAAGCTATAAAACCTATTAAAAGCTGAGAAAAAGTCACTTCATAAGTAGTATAATTCTCTTGATAAGCTAATTTAACAAAAGTGGTAAGCAAACCATAGCAAGAGGCAGCCAGTGCGACTAAAAATGCGCCATTAAATAATTTATTCATCTGTGTTTTTTGAGAGTTAACTTAGCTTATCGGCTAATTTGGTGAACACTTGTTTAGGGTTTCTGTTTTGATACAATACTTTGTAAACAGCATTAATTATTGGTGTTTTTACTTTCTTTTTACCATCTTTATGGCTAATGTCAAACGCACTTTTAGAAGCATAATAACCTTCTGCTATCATACTCATTTCCATTTGTGCACTTTTTACAGTATAACCTTTACCAATCATATTTCCAAATAAACGATTTCGACTAAAGACTGAATATCCTGTAACTAGCAAATCTCCTAAATAGGCTGAATCATTAATATTACGCTTCATTTTATAACGCTTTTTAATAAAGCGTTTCATTTCTTTTATGGCATTACTCATCAATACGCTTTGAAAATTATCACCATAACCTAAACCATGAGCAATACCTGCAGCAATCGCATAAATGTTTTTTAAAACAGCCGCATATTCTGTACCGATAATATCTTCAGAAACATTACATTTTATATAATCGCTACTTAAAAAATGAGCAACTGTATTAGCGTGATTTTCATTAGCACAAGCAATAGTTAAATAAGATAATCGCTCAAGTGCAACTTCTTCTGCATGACATGGTCCAGTGATAACACCAATCTGTTCAAAAGGGATTTGGTAACGTTCATTAAAATGTTCACCAACTAATAAATGGCTTTCAGGTACGATACCTTTAATAGCGCTAAATACTATCTTATCTTTAAAAGGAGATGTAATTTTATCAAGTTCTTTTTGCAGAAATGCTGATGGTACAACAAAAATTAATATGTCTGACTGTTCAACGACTTTATTAATTTGGTTGGTTAATTTCAATTGATTTGTATCAAACTCAACTGCACTTAAATAGTTTGGGTTGTGGCCTTCTTTTAAGATATGCTCAATTGCAGTTTCATTACGCATATACCAATTGACTGTATGTAAATTTTCACATAGCATCTTAACTATTGCAGTAGCCCAACTGCCACCGCCAATAACACCAAAATTAGGATTTGGTGTCTGTAAAACTTGTTTTATATCGGTTATTTGGTCTGTCAAAATAAGGCGTGTTTTTATGTTCTGTAAAAATTCATCTCGTCAATATATTGCCAAACTTTAGCTGGCAATAGCGGTTTTACCTCTTTATCCTCTTTAATAGATGAACGAATTAATGTTGATGATATTTCAATTACAGGCGTATTTGTCATCACTATTTTAGGGTGATTTTTAAACTGCTCAGGAATACTATCTTTAGACAATCTTGGACAAACGTAGATAGAATGATGATCTATGATGTATTCCCAATTTTTCCACTTATGAAAGTGATTTAAATTGTCTTCTCCCATAATAATAGAAAATTCATGATTTGGATATTGATCACTAAGCTCTGCTAAAGTTAATGCAGTATAATTAGGTTGAGGCATTTTAAACTCAATATCGCATGGCTTTAAATAATCGTAAGCTTCAACGGCTTGATAAACCATTTCTAAGCGATGGTGGTTATCCAGCAAATTAGATGATTTTTTAAATGGACTTTGCGGCGTTACAACTAACCAAATTTCATCTAAATCTGTAAACTGAGCTAAATGATTAGCAATAATTAAATGGCCAATGTGAAAGGGATTAAATGTCCCAAAATAAAGTCCGACTGCCTTTTTCATGATTAATTAATATAATTATAAACCAATTGGTAAGCCTCATCAAGTGCATCATCTAAAACTTCATTAATAATGATATAATCAAATTGTGGCGCTGTTGCCATTTCAATTGAAGCTTTTGCAACTCGCATATTAATTTTATCTGCAGTTTCGGTCTTTCTTTTTTTAAGGCGAATTTTTAATTCTTCTATACTAGGTGGTTTTACGAAAACGGCTAAAGTTCGTTCAGGGTAAATTTGTTTAATATCTAAGCCACCAACAACATCTATATCAAACACAACGTGTTTACCTTTCGCCCAAATTCGCTCAACTTCAGCTTTAAGTGTACCGTAAAAATTATCTCGATACACTTCTTCCCACTCTAAAAAATCATCATTTTTAATATGTTGTTTAAATTCTTTTAAACTCATAAAATAATAATCTTTACCATGTACCTCATGACCACGAGGTTCTCGAGAAGTTGCTGAAATTGAAAAATCTAAATTTAATTCTTGTTGAGCAAGCAAGTGTCTGACGATGGTGGTTTTACCTGAGCCAGAAGGCGCCGAAAATACAATTAGTTTTCCTTGAAAATCACTCATTATTATAAAACATTTAAAAGTTGCTCCTTAACTTTTTCAAGTTCATCTTTCATCTTAACTACTAATTTTTGCATCGGTGCAAAATTAGATTTTGAGCCAATAGTATTAATTTCACGTCCGATTTCTTGACAAATGAAGTTAAGCTTTTTACCATTTGATTCTGCTGAATTCATCGTTTTTAAAAAATAGTCGAGATGGTTATCAAGTCGAGTTTTCTCTTCTGTGATATCATATTTCTCAAGATAATACATCAATTCTTGCTCAAAACGATTTTGATCAACATCTACTTTTAAATCTGCCACTGCTTTATGTAAACGTTCACGAACCTTATCAATACGATCAGGATCTATAGCTTTTACTTCAGTTATTAGTGACTTTAAATTTGAAATTCGAAGGTTAAAATCTTGTTCTAAAGCTTTACCTTCATCATTTCTATGCTGAATTAAATGTTCTATAGCATTTTTTAATGTTTCCTTAATAGCTTCAACTTCTGCAGGATTAAGTTCTTTTTTTTCATTCACTAAAGCCTCCGGTAAATTTACTGCAATAGGAAGAAGGTCTTTAAAACTTAGTTGATCGTCTTCTGTAGAAATAGACTTGAGCTGCTGAATGTAAGCCTGAACAGCCTTGGTATTAATTTCAGCTGAAGTTTCACCAGTTTTAGATTCAACATGAAGAGAAACATCTACTTTCCCTCGGTATAAGTGTTCGCTAATTAAATTTCTAAGTGGCATTTCAAGTTCGCGATACTGCGAAGACATGCGTAAATTAACGTCTAAATTTTTACTATTTAGTGACTTAAGCTCAACACGAATAGTTTTGTGGCTTAGCTCGGTTAAGCTCTTGCCATAACCCGTCATTGATTGAATCATATCCTGAATTTAAAATGATTTACAAATGTAAAAAAACTAAAACTAAGCAACGACAAATAGTGCTATATGCCGCAAATATTTTAATTTCGTTGGTTTTAAGGTTTATGAAGTATTATATTATTGCAGGAGAAGCTTCGGGAGATTTACACGGATCTAATTTAATAAAAGCTTTAAAAGCTGAAGATCCACAAGCTCAATTCAGATTTTGGGGTGGCGACTTAATGGCCAAGGCTGCACAATCTAAACCCATTAAGCATTATCGTGAATTAGCTTTTATGGGATTTGCAGAAGTTCTACTCAATATTAGAACGATTTTTAAGAATATCAAGTTTTGTAAAGTTGACATTGCCGAATACCAACCTGATGTGATTATTTTTATTGATTACCCAGGATTTAATATGCGCATTGCTCAATGGGCAAAACAAAAGGAAATTAAAACGTTTTATTACATCTCTCCTCAAATTTGGGCTTGGAAAGAGAATCGCATTAAAAAAATTAAGCGTGATGTAGATGAAATGTTTGTGATTTTACCTTTCGAAAAAAAATTTTATGAAAGTAAACATAATTACAAAGTACATTTTGTAGGTCATCCTCTACTTGATGCCATTGCTCAATTTAAGCCAGATACTTTAAAAGCATTTAAAGAAAAGCATCGACTTGACGACCGTGAGATTATTGCTGTCCTGCCAGGTAGCCGAAAGCAAGAAATTAGTAAAATGCTAAGCACTATGCTCCAAATGCCCTCAAAATTTAAAAATTACCAGTTTGTGATTGCTGGTGCGCCTAGTCAAGATAATAGCTTTTACCAGCAGTATACAAAAAAAGAAAACATCTCATTTGTAGCTAATGAAACTTACAACTTACTCTCGCATGCCAAAGCTGCAATGGTAACTTCTGGTACAGCAACATTAGAAACTGCTTTATTTGAAGTACCTGAAGTTGTTTGTTATAAAGGAAATGAAATTTCATACCAAATTGCAAAACGTATTATTACTTTAAAATACATTTCTTTAGTTAATTTAATTATGGATGCTGAAATTGTTACTGAATTAATTCAAAATGATTTTAATGAAGTACGACTTAAAGAAGAATTGAAGCTTCTACTAGAAAATTCACGTGTAAAAAAGTTAAAAAAGGATTATAAGCAATTAAAAGAAGCTTTAGGAGGCGTTGGCGCAAGCCAAAAAACAGCCCAATTAATGGTGGGTTTACTAAAATAAAAAAGCCACAACTCATCAGTTGAAGCTTTTAATATTATAGCTAATCATAGAAACACTTAATGTAAATTCAAGTAATAAAGTTTTGCAGCTTCTTGAATTTCATCATCTAAACTATCATCTAATGAATAAGAATATAACAACCATTTATCATTAGGTTTATAAAATTTAAAAATAAATCTAATTGGTTGTCGATCATATTTCACAAGGTAAGAGTATAAAACAAAACTTTCAGAAAACTTTTTTGTAGTTATGAGTTCGCGGCCGTAATATTTACCCATGTAACTTTCTGTAAACCCATTAACCGTTACTACAATCTGATCTATTTTATCTTTAATTCTTTTATTCCACTTATTGGTATCATATAGCTCTTTAACAGCTTTTCCAGGATTACTTTTATAGGTCTCAAAAAAAGTATCAATTAATAGTTGAGGAGAAGACTGACAATAAACATTAGATGATATTAATACCGTAAGCACCAATAATATTTTCTTCATTTATTTTGTTTTAGTATTATAAATTGAGATTAAAAAAATTTAAGTTATTTATAACTTCATTTCTGGTATTTCGCCCTCAACAATTAAATCGCCCTCAGTAGCATTTTTAATTTCTTCAACACTTACACCTGGTGCGCGTTCGATTAATTTAAATTGACCATCAACAATATCTAAGACTGCCAAATTTGTAACAATTTTCGTTACACACTTTACGCCAGTTAATGGAAGACTACATGATTTTAACAACTTAGATTGGCCTGCTTTATTGGTATGCATCATTGCAACAATGATATTTTTTGCCGACCCTACTAAATCCATTGCACCACCCATACCTTTTACCATTTTTCCAGGTATTTTCCAATTGGCAATATTACCATCTTGTGCAACTTCCATCGCACCAAGAATTGTTAGATCGACATGTTGACCGCGTATCATTCCAAAACTTAAGGCAGAATCAAAGAAGCTTGCACCTGGTAATGCTGTAATTGTTTGTTTTCCTGCATTAATTAAATCGGCATCAACTTGTGCTTCAGTTGGAAACGGCCCCATTCCTAAAATTCCGTTTTCACTTTGAAATTCAACTTCAATATCGTCACGCACAAAATTAGCTACTAAAGTAGGAATCCCGATACCTAAATTTACATAATAACCGTTTTTTACCTCTTGAGCAATGCGTTTTGCAATTCCGTTTTTGTCAAGCATATGTTTAATGTATTTTAATTCTTTGTTTAAAATTATTAATCCCTTACTGTGCGTTTTTCGATGCGCTTTTCAAAAGATTCACCTTTAAAAATGCGCTGTACAAAAACACCAGGAATATGGATGAAATTAGGGTCAAGTTCGCCAGGCTCGACGAGTTCTTCAACTTCAACTACAGTTATTTTTGCTGCACCACACATATTTGGGTTAAAGTTTCGAGCGGTACCTTTAAATATTAAATTTCCAGCTGTATCGCCTTTCCAAGCCTTAATAAAGGCAAAATCGGCTTTAAAAGCATGCTCTAAAATGTGAGGTTTACCATTAAATTCACGTACTTCTTTACCTTCGGCTACTTCTGTACCATAGCCAGCTGGTGTAAAAAATGCTGGTATACCATTTTGTGCTGCTCTACAACGTTCAGCTAAAGTTCCTTGAGGGATTAAATCTACTTCAAGTTCACCACTAAGCATTTGTCTCTCAAACTCAGCGTTTTCACCAACATAAGACGAAATCATTTTTTTAATTTGCTTTTTTTTAAGCAGCAAACCTAAGCCAAAATCGTCTACGCCTGCATTGTTTGATATGCAAGTTATGTCTTTAATATTTCGATTAACCAATTCTGCAATAGCGTTTTCAGGAATTCCACTAAGACCGAAACCGCCGAGCATAAAGGTCATTCCATCTTGAACGCCTTCAAGTGCATCATTAACCGATTTTACAGTTTTCGTAATCATTCTATTTATTTTTAGCCTAAAAATACATAATTTTTAAAGCTTCGGCAATTTGCCTTCATTATTTTTAAGAAATAAAAAAAGCTTCAATAATATTGAAGCTTTTTTAAAACCATTGTTAGACACTAAACGCCATAGCTTTTAATAGTATTAACAAAAGCTTTAGCGTGGTCTACTGGAATATTGGGTAAAATACCATGACCAAGGTTGGCGATATATTTATCTTTTCCAAATCGATTTACCATTTCAAGCGCCATTTTTTCAATTTCAGGTATTGGCGATAATAAACGTGAAGGATCAAAATTTCCTTGTAGTGTAATACTATTGTTGGTTAATTTTCTTGCCATTTCTGGACTGCAAGTCCAGTCAACACCAAGCGCTGAAGCTCCTGATTTAGACATATGTTCTAATGCAAACCAACAGCCTTTACCAAACGCAATCACAGGAATTTCAGGTCGTAAAGCATCGATAATTTGCTGCATATACTGCCAAGAAAAACTTTGGTAATCTTCTGGTGATAACATGCCGCCCCAAGAATCGAATAATTGCACTGCATCTACGCCAGCTTCAACTTTTCCTTTTAAATAAGCGATGGTGGTATCAGTTATTTTTTGAAGCAATTGATGGGCTAATTCAGGTTCTGAAAAACAAAATGCCTTTGCTTTATCAAAATTCTTAGAGCCTTGACCCTGAACACAATAACAAAAGATTGTCCAAGGCGAACCAGCAAACCCAATTAAAGGCACCTCATCATTTAAGGCTTCTTTAGTCAATTTAATAGCATCGTATACATAGCCTAATTCTTCATAAACATTGGGTACAATAGCAGCATCAACCCCTTTTTTATCTCGAATAGGATTAGGCAACCAAGGCCCAAGACCTGGTTTCATTTCTACCTCTATATTCATGGCTTGAGGAACAACCAAAATATCACTAAACAAAATTGCCGCATCAGTTTCAACTTGATGAATTGGCATTACTGTTATTTCAGTAGCTAACTCAGGTGTTCGGCAACGAGTAAAAAAATCATATTTTTCTTTCAATTTCATGAAGTCTGGTAGATATCGTCCTGCTTGACGCATCATCCAAACTGGTGGCCTACTAACCGTTTCACCTTTTAAAGCACGTAGGAATAAATCGTTTTTTATCATGAGTAAAAGTTTATAAACTTATTGATTTTGTAATAATTTGATAGCTCTAGCAATACAACTTTCAATTGAAGTTGTACGAGATATCGATATATTTTTGCTAAACTTTTTAGCTGATTGAGCTGTCGTTTCGCCAATACAAACTAAATAGTTCGGTGTTATTTCATTAACGCTGAAAAAAGATTTTACTGCGCTTGGACTAAAAAAAAGCACTGCATCAAATTGATTTGAAAAGCTTTTATAATTAGCTAAGGTTGAATAGATATGATGCTCTTTAAAATCAATTCCAGCTGAAGTTAGCGCACTTGGGATGGTATTTAAGCGTTGAGTTGAACACAACAAATCAAAGGTTTCATTCCTATAAGCTTCAACCAAAATTTGACTTAAAAAGTTAGCATAAGTACAAATTAAGACAACATTGTAGCCTGCATTTATCAGCAACCTTGCTGTTTTTTGACCTACACAAAATACGCGTTTTAATTTCAACTGATGTTTAATGCAAATTTTAGCAGCTGTTTGGCTGGTAATTATAGCATTTTTAATGATTTTTTTTGGAATAACTTCCTGATTAACTTCAGTAGAAATGGCATTATATTCTACCAAACTATGACTAGTGTTTAAAACTAGTTGGCGTTGTGACTCAGTAAGTTTTTTAGTTGAAAGCAATCTTGCCATTATAATATCGCTCTTAACTCTTGCATTAATCGATCGCCACCTTGGGCTAAAATTTCACGTGCGCAGTCAACTCCAAATGTTTTAGCGTCGGTGACGGCTGCAGACTTTTTAATTTCATATTTTTGTTGACCATCAAGACTAAATAAAGCGGCATGCAGGTGTATTTTATGATTTTTAACTTCAGCATGAGCGCCAATTGGGGCTGTACAACCACCTTCTAATGTTTTTAGAAAATCTCTTTCAACACTTACTGCAAGATCAGTTGGTTGATGGTTTAGCTCTTCTACAGCTTTTAAACACTGCATATTTTCTTCTAAACAAACCACCAACATTGCACCTTGAGCTGGAGCAGGAATCATCCAATCTAAAGCAACATGTTGTTTTGGCAATAAATTGATACGTTCGAGACCAGCTGCTGCAAAAATAGCAGCATTCCAATTACTATCTTTCAATTTTTGAAGACGTGTGTTAACATTACCACGTAAATTTTCGACCTTATGATGTGGGTATTTATGCAACCATTGTGCTTTACGTCGTAGGCTTCCTGTAGCAATTGTACCAGATTCGCTTAAAAAATCGAGCCCTTTATGAATTAAAATGTCTTTATGATTTGCTCTTGGCAAAACCGCTGCTTTAACGACATTTTTAGGTAAAGCTGTTGGAACATCTTTCATAGAGTGAACAGCAATATCTATATCTTTATTAAGCAAAGCAATATCTAAGGTTTTGGTAAAAATACCTGTAATACCCATTTCATACAACGGAACATCTAGGTTTAAGTCACCTTGAGATTTTACAGGCTTAAGCTCTGTTGAATAACCATTCTTTTGGAGTAAGTCTTGAACTTTTTTAGCTTGCCATAATGCTAATTCACTATCGCGAGTACCAATAATTATAGGTTGTTGTTGCAATTTTAAGCGGTTTAAATTAGTGCTGTTGTTCAAGGTCGAAGACCTTTTTTAGAAGAGCTATACTGTCTTCGGTAGATCCATTTGCAGCACGTAAATGACTAGCAAAACTTCTTGTAATTTTATGTATAATTCTATCGCTAATTATTTCAGCTTGGTCTTTATCGAAGTTGGCTATTTTTTTACTTTGATAATCTAATTCTTCTTCTTGAAAAAGCTTAAATTTATCTTTTAAAGCTTTAATTGTTGGTGCAAATTTTCTGGTATCTAACCATTCGTAAAACTCTTCTTTTACCTCATCGATAATACCTTCAGCTTGCGGAATGTGCTCTTTTCGTTTAGCTAAAGTTGCGTCTGTAATTTGAGACAAATAATCTAAATGAAGTAAGCTTACACCTTCAATTGCTTCAACTTGGTCAGATACATTTTTAGGAATCGACAGATCTAATATCAGTAGTGGCTTTTTAGGAAAAATCAACTCTTCAGTAATTGTTGGATTTTGAGCCCCAGTTGCTACAATTAATATATCAGCTTTTCTAATTTCCGTTTGTAATTCGCTAAAATCTTTAACTTTTAAATTAAACTTCCCTGCAACCTCTTCAGCTTTGTCTTTAGTACGATTAATTAACGTAATATGAGCATTTTTTGTGTGCTTAACAAGATTTTCGCAGGTATTTCGACCTATTTTACCTGTGCCAAAGAGTAAAATATTTTTATTGGTCACATCTTGAATGTTATCTAAAATATATTGTACTGAAGCAAATGAAACCGAGGTGGCACCTGATGAAATAGCTGTTTCGTTTTTTATTCTTCGACTTGCTTGAATAACTGAATTGATTAAGCGCTCAAGAAAAGGATTGATTAAATGACGCTTTTTAGAATTTGTAAAAGCTGATTTTAATTGGCTAATAATTTCAAAATCGCCTAAGATTTGAGAATCTAAGCCACAACCTACACGAAACATGTGGGCAATTGCTGCTCGATTTTGATAAATGTAACCTACTTCTTTAAAGACATTTGGGTTACCATGACTGAATTGACATAATAAATTTATGATAGTGTCTTCATCGTCAGCAAAAGCGTAAATTTCAGTCCTATTACAAGTAGATGTAACTGTAATAGCATCTAAACCGATTGCTTCAGCTTGATCTAAAAGCGCTTTCCTTTGATCTAAACTCAAACTAAACTTTCCTCTTGTCTCTGCATCTGCCTTTTGGTAACTTAGACCAATCGCATAGAAAGTTTGGTATTTAGAAACGTTATATTTATACATTAGTAATTAGAAAGTTTGATGCAAATTTAGAGCAGAAGCTTTTTTAAAAGTAACGCTCAAAGTTCATTTTTTATCGTTTAAAGTGTTTTTTTGAAAAAAGTGATATAAATCATGTATTTCGTTTACTTTTGTAACAATAGTTAGCATTTTGAGCTATTTTAATTAGAATGATTCTAAATAAATATCAATATTTCTTATAATGGAATTAGAAAAAAATATCGCTAAAGGTTCAAGTCGCTTAATCGAACTCGAGAGCGGTTTATTATTAATAAGTATACAACACGACTTAAAAGAAGACATTTGTGTAAAGCATGACATAAGCAGTGATTTTATTCAATTTCACTTTTGCGTTAAAGGTAACCTCAAGTTTAATTTTAATGAAGGTCGTTATGCTCTAAATATAAAAGAAGATCAATCATTACTTTTGTATAACCCAAAACGTGAACTACCTATTAACCTTGAAACTGATGGTCAAACTTGGTCGGTAAGTGTACTTATTTCTATTAAAAAATTACATACATTATTTTCAGCTGAAGCTAATTACATTGACTTTTTAACTGATGATAATAAAGATAAAAAATATTATAATGAACGCCCAATAACGCCTGCGATGGCCGTTGTATTAACACAAGTTCTAAATTTTAACTTACATCCCTCGATTAAAACCATTTACTTAAAAGGCAAAATTTATGAGTTAATCGGCTTATATTTTAATCGACCTGAAGAAGCCGATATTGAGCAATGCCCATTCTTAGATGATGAAGATAACGTTAAAAAAATAAAATTAGCTAAAGAAGTTGTTATCCAAAGAATGGCTGAACCTCCGTCACTTAATGCATTAGCAGAAGAAGTAGGCCTAAGCCTTAAAAAATTAAAAGAAGGTTTTAAAGAAATTTACGGTGATACAGTATTTTCATTCTTATTTGATTATAAAATGGATTATGCCAGAAAACTACTTGAAAAAGGACAGCACAACGTTAACGAAGCTGGTCTAGCAGTTGGTTATTCAACTGCAAGCCATTTTATTGCTGCATTTAAGAAAAAGTTCGGTACAACACCAAAAAAATATATTCAGAGTGAAAAATAAACTTTAAGTAATCATACTATGAAGATTTATAATTTTATCAATCGAATTGGCTTTAAAAAATCTTACGCTAGCAAATTTTTATTTATCGCTTTTTTAGGAACTCACATTCCTCTTATAGGAATTGTTTTATTTGTTTTATTTTCTCCTCGGGAAAATCTAAATCCAACGATTGTAATCACTAGTATTTTAATTTTTACGCTAATTGCTGCTATTTTAACGATGATCGCTCTCAACAAACTTTTAGACCCTATTAAAATAGCAACAAAAGCCATGAATACTTACAGCTTTAATAATACTATTATTGATGTTCCGAAAAACTACACAGATGAAGCTGGTGTTTTACTTAATAAAATTCATGCCTCTTTAAACCAAATCGAAAATTTATCTCAAGAACGTCAAAACTTCACAAGTATGATCTCTCATGATTTAAGGAGTCCATTATCATCAATGGTAGCTATTGCTGAAGTTATTAAGCATGAAACAAAGGATAAAAAAATTATCGAATATTCAAACATGCTTAATGAATTAGGAGAAAATGCGCTTAATATGATCAAATCTATTTTAGAAGTTATAGAATCTAAAAACTTCAAAATAGAGCCTAACGAAATGCAAGAAGTTAATACGATTACACTTATTGAGAAACAACTTGTAAATTTTAAACCACTCTTAAAAGACAAAAATATTTCAGTTTATATAAATGAATTAACTAAAAATACTTCAATGTATGTTTCGCCGAAACTAATAGCTAGTGTTATTCAAAATTTAATTTCAAATGCAATTAAATTCAGTTATAAAGACTCTAAAATAAATATTAATATTGAAGATAAAAAAAATCAACTCATGGTTAGTTTTACAGATTGTGGTATTGGTTTTAATCAAGAAAAATCTAACAAGTTATTCAAAAAATTTACCTCGGCTAGCCAAAAAGGGACCTCTAACGAAGACAGTAGTGGTATAGGATTATTTTTAAGTAAAACAATTATTGAAAAACATGGTGGAGAACTCATAGCATTTAGTAAAGGCCAAAACAAAGGCGCTACCTTTACCATAAAATTACCCCACAAAGAATAGAGTCTTTTAAAATCATCTTAAGATTTGATAAGTAAATCGAATAAAATGAAAATAAGCACTTACTTTTGATTTTCAATAAAATTGAAGTTATGAAAGGAGTTTTACTTGTAAATTTAGGATCACCAAAATCAACCAAACCTAAGGATGTTAAAACCTACTTAGGTGAATTTTTAATGGATGAGCGTGTTATTGACCTCCCAAAATTTTTACGTACCATTTTAGTAAAAGGCATCATTCTCAATACTAGACCAAAACAATCAGCGAAAGCTTATGCTAAAATTTGGTGGGATGAAGGTTCTCCTCTAATTGTACTTTCTGAACGCTTACAGCAAAAAGTAGACGACATGACGAGTGTTCCTATTTCATTAGCTATGCGTTATGGTGAACCTTCAATAAAAAATGGTTTACAAGAACTTTATGACCAAGGCGTTACAGAAGTTTTACTCGTTCCACTTTATCCGCAATATGCAATGGCAACGACCGAAACAATTATCGTGCTCGCTGAAGAATTAAGAGATCAATTTTTTCCCAACATAAATTTTACAGTTGTACCTCCATTTTACAACCATCCTGACTATGTTACTGTTTTAGCTAGAAGTATTGCGGATCAATTAGACCATGTTGACTATGAACACTTACTGTTTAGTTATCATGGAGTTCCTGAAAGACACATTAGAAAAAGTGACATTACTAAAAGTCACTGCAAAATAGATGGTTCTTGCTGTCAGACACCTTCAAAAGCACATCAATTTTGTTATCGCCATCAATGTTATGAAACAACACGTTTAGTTGGTGAAAAATTAGGCTTAAAAGAAGGTACATTTAGCACCAGTTTTCAGTCTAGATTAGGCTTTGACCCATGGTTAAAACCATACACAGACCGTACAATTGAAAAACTTGCAAAAAGTGGTATTAAAAAAATGGCCATTGCAACACCTGCTTTTGTCTCTGATTGTCTAGAAACCTTAGAGGAAATTGCGATGGAAGGTGAAGAAATTTTTCATGAAAATGGTGGAGAAGAATTTAATTTTATACCATGTATTAATGATCGTCAAGATTGGGTTAAAACCCTCAGTAGGTGGATTGATGAATGGGCTAACCAACCCGTAAAAGACACAAAAGCATCATAACTTTTCATGGCTAAATCAAATGCTGAAGAACTAGGTCAGGCGCCAATAAGTAAACTATTAATTAAGCAGGCTGTACCAGCTTCTATAGGCATTTTAGTCATGTCTATTAATATTTTAGTTGATACTATTTTTGTTGGCAACTGGATTGGTTCAACAGCTATTGCTGCCATTAATGTGGTTTTGCCTGTTTCTTTTTTTATTGCTGCACTTGGTCTAGCCATCGGTATCGGTGGCTCTTCAATTATATCGCGAGCACTTGGTGCTAAAAAGTATCATAAAGCAATTACTACTTTTGGAAATCAAATCAGCATTACTTTGGTTTTAACCTTAAGTATGGCTGCTTTGGGCTTGATTTTTATTAATCAACTTATTCCTCTATTCGGTGGTAAAGGTGAAATTTTTGAGCCAGCTAAGATTTATTACCGTGTAGTTGTTATTGGCGTACCCATTTTAGCCTTGGCGATGATGGGAAATACTGTGATTAGAGCCGAAGGTAAACCAAAATTTGCGATGGTTGCTATGATTATTCCGTCGGTTGGTAATCTTATAATGGACTATTTGTTCATAAACATCCTCGACTACGGAATGTTAGGAGCAGCCTGGGCAACCACAGGTTCATATGCATTATGTCTTAGCTATATCGTATGGTTTTTTTATTCTAAAAATTCACAACTCAGACTGAAGTTATCAAACTTAGGGTTTAAAAAATCAATCTTAAATGAAATCAGTAGCCTTGGCTTTGTTACACTTTCTAGACAAGCGGTCGTTAGTGTAACCTACTTAATTTTAAATAATATTTTATTTGATTTAGGAGGCGAAAATGCTGTTACTAGCTATGCTATTATTGCGAGAATGCTAATGTTTGCTTTATTCCCTGTTTTAGGAGTAACACAAGGGTTTCTGCCAATATCTGGTTATAATTATGGCGCAAATAATTTCAGTAGAGTTCGTGAAAGCATTAACACCGCAATACTTTATGCCACTGGTTTAGGTATATTGGTTTTTGCCTTTATTATGTTTTTTTCAGAAGAAATTGTAAACGTTTTTACTTCTAATCATACAATTCTTGAACAAGCACCTAATGCTATGCGTTGGGTTTTTGCTGCTGTACCCATTATTGCTGTACAACTTATAGGTTCGGCTTATTTTCAGGCCATTGGTAAAGCCATCCCAGCCTTATTGCTCACTTTATCACGTCAAGGATTTTGTTTTATTCCGTTGGTATTAATATTACCTCAATTTTATGGTGAATTTGGTGTATGGATTGCGTTCCCTTTAGCCGATATGTTGTCTACAATTATTACAGCAATTTATTTAAATCGAGAGATTAAGAAAAACTTGATTCCTGAAAATAATAACAATCGAGTTAAAAACTGATGCAACTTTAGTGTAAATACTTCAAAAAATCTTGCTACTTAAAGGTTTGGTAAGTTCTATAATTTAGGTTTTAAATTTTTTTAAAAGCCTTGGTACTTATCCAAATTTTAGTTCCATCAGCTAATTGAACCTCTTGATAATTATTAAATTTTGAGAGTAACTTGACCTTGGTTCCTTCATGTAACGTAAGTACTTGACTACTTCGAGCATTTGGTTCTGCCAAGGCTGGTACTTCTTCACTTAAAATAATTGCATACTGCTGACTTTGTTGAAGATGATCTAGGCGATATGCTTGAGAAAAACTTATAGCTGCAAGTACCAAAAAAACTATAAATCCCGTAAAAAATAGTCGTTTTGTAAAGGTCTTGGTACTAAAAACATAAGCCAGAAAAGCGAAGAACATTAGTGCTGCTAAACTCACAACAAGGTAACTCCATTGGTCTACTGAAAATAAAAAATTAAACTTATCAATATAGATTTGTAATTGAGATTTTTCTATACTTTGTATCTCATCAACCGTTAATGAGTTTGCATAGGCTAAATTTTCTTGAAAAGAAACCTGATTAGGTTTTAATTTTAAAGCCTTTTCATAATGTAAAATTGCCTGACCTAAATTATTTTGCTTTAACTCTGTATTAGCTAAATTGAAATGTAATTCAGCTGAAACTGAATCTAGCTCTAAAATACTTCTATACAATTCTGCCGCTTTCTCATATTTAGCATTATTATAGGCTTCATTTGCTTTATTAAAACGTTCTTGTACACTGGTGTTCTGAGCTGAAAAAGACAAACTCATTAATAAAAACACCGCTAAAACTAATTGTTTTTTCATGCTATAATTGTTTGTCTATATTAGAGATTAATTCTGTAGCTTGATTATAATCAGTTTGCATATCTTGATTAGCTGCCGAGGCATAACGTGCTAATTCACACTTTTCAATTAAATTAATCAAAGCTTCAATTTCGTTCTCATTAACTTGTTGTTCACTTAACTTATCACGCAAACTTTCTTTAGTTAAATCTTGCGTTTCAATACGTAACTTAGCTTTTAAAAATTTATGTAAGGCTAATTCTAAATTCATATAAAAAGCCTCACTTGTGCCAATTGATTGCTTTGCGCCACTTAAATATCGTTTAGCTAGTTTATTAGCTCGTTTATGATCTGTATTAATTTGACCAAATTTAGGTTGAATAATTTTTTTAAGAATTATAGCTAAAGGAATACCAATTATTGAAATTATAATCAGTAGCCAAAACCAAAATGAATTATAAAACCTATTTGAATTGATGGCTGAAAACTCTGTTTCAAGTTCAATAAAATTGAAGGTGTTAGTTGTAGAAATAATATTTTTAGTTCCTGGTGAAGCTATTGTATTTCCCGTTGAAGTAGCTGGTGAGCTATTGGCTGAAGCAAGATTAGGATTAGGTTTAACATTAATAAATTGAGATTTGCTTGATAAAGTTTTATAAACTTCTTCAGAAGGATCAAAATAAGAAAACTGAACTGGATTAATTTCTAAACTTCCAGCTACATTAGGTACAATGGTATAATTGTCGGTAATTTGACCACGCAAACCTGATAATCTTGTACTAACTTTTTCGTCATGCTCAGGATCATAAACATCTACAGAAGATGGAAATTTAGGCTTTGGTAAAGAAAACAACCTTAAGTTACCACTACCTGAAACTTTAACTTCATAACTTAAAGATTCACTAGCTAAAAGTTCAGTTTTACTAAGGCTTGTATTTAAACTAAATTTACCAACTGCTCCAGAAAAATTAGCTGGCTTATTAGCTTCAGGTAAAGCTTTAACATCTATGGTTTTAGCCTTTGCAGAAATGGTGCGTTCGACAACATCATACAAACGACGCCCAAAAAAATCTCTTCTATTACTAGGTACTTCAACCGAAACTGATAATGATAAAGGTTCAATTGTTAATTTCCCACTTTTTTGAGGATATAAAACAGTCTTTCTTAACTCAACATAACGATAGTTACTTCCACCGTAAGTGCCTTGTTTAACTTCAGGTTGGTCAATTTCAATAATTTGACTCCAAAAATTGTTGTACTTCGGTTCATCAAGGCTTCTCCAATTGCGAACATTAGTGGTTTGGTTAACATACAATTTGTAGACTACAGAAATACCTTCGTTTACATAAGGCTTGTAATCACTAACTTCAGCTACTAAATGAATTGCATCAGATAAATCGATTCGGTTGCCATTACCATCATCAGGGTTATCGACTGCTGCAGTAACCTCAATATTGATTGGTGAGGTTTTATATACTTGACCTTGAACTTCAATTTCAGCTTGACCAATGGTTAGTTGACCACGTTTCATAGGTTGTATGAAGTAAGTGTAAGTTTTAGAAAATGAACTTTCACCATTCACCCATTGCTGCTTTACTGATTGTCCTGGACCGGCAATACGTTTAAAGCCTTCAAAATCTGGTGCTATAAAATTATCGCCATCTTTATTGACTTCAAACTCAACTTTAATTCGTTCATTAATTCCTACTTTTTCTCGACTTGCTTTGGCAACAAATGTAACTTGTGCCGACATATAAGTGACGAATAACAAACTGAATATGAAACTGATTTTCTTTAACATGCTACCAATCTTTTTCAGTTTTTACTTTAGATCCTTTTGCTTTTTTGGCATTTACTTTTTCCTGAATTTTATTTTCCTGGTTTTGAATAGCTTTTAATAAACGCTGAACCTGTTCAGGCGAAAGTTTACCCTTTTGGGGTTTTTGTTGTGGGTTATCTTTACCTTGGCCATCTTTAGATTTTTTTGGCTTATTTGACTTTTTATCTTTATTCTGATTTCCGTCTTCTTGTTTGTTATCTTTTTGCTTGTCTTGATTGCCTTCTTTTTTATCCTGATCTTTTTGATCACCTTTATCTTTTTGATCTTTTTTAGAATTATCGTCTTTAGATTGGTCTTTTTGGTCTTTTTTATTCTGGTCTTTATTTTGATCTTTTTTATCATCACCATCGCCACCACCATCATTTTTTTCTTTCTTCAACTTTTCTTTAGCTAAGGCATAATTATAACGTGTTTCTTCATCGTTTGGATTATTACGTAAAGCATTTTTATAAGCTTCAACGGCAGCTTGGTATTTTTTTTCTTTCATAAATGTATTACCTAAATTATGAAAGGCTTTGTGCTTAATAGACTTATCGTCGGTACCTTCAATAGCATCTAAAATTCGTTTTTGGGCAGATTTCACTTTATCGTTATCGATGTATAGATTTGCAAAATTATAGGCTGCTGTAGATTTACTGCTAGGTGTTGCTAAGGCTTTTCGGTAATCGGCTTCAGCATTAGCAAAATCGCCTTCTTTAGCTTTTTCGTATGCTTCTGCTAAAAGTCGTTTTTGAGTTTTAGAATTGGCTTTACTTTGGGCAAAAACACCCATGAAGCTAAACGCAAAAAATAAAATTATAAGTTTAGTTAGATTTTTCATGATTGTTTTCATTAAAAAGATTCAACTTTTGTATCCAAGCTGTTTTCTTATCGAAAACAAAACTTTCAATTATAATTAATAGAATTGCAAATCCTAAAAACCATTGAAATTGGCTTTTATAGTCGGCGTATTGTTTAGATTCAAATTCAGTTTTTTCTATTTCAGTTATGGCTTCGAATAATTGTTTTACCGCTTCTGTAGAATTTAAGCCAGAAATATATTTTCCATTTCCTATTTTGGCGATATTTGACAGTGTTGTAGTATTTAACTTTGTAATAACTGTCTCGCCGTTTTGGTCTTTTTTATAGCTTAAAACACGACCATTTTCTTTAAGTGGAATTGGCGCGCCTTTTTGCGTACCAACACCGATAGTGTAGACTTTTATACCAGCTTCTGCCGCTTTTTTTGTAATCGCGTTAATATTAGTATCATGGTTCTCGCCATCACTAAGGATAACTAGAACTTTATTGGTTTGGTCGTCATTATAATACGTGAGCGATAAGTCTATTGCTTGATTTATGGCAGTTCCCTGACTTGATACCATGTTAGTGTTCATGGCTTTTAAAAAAGTGCGTGTTGTTGCGTAATCTGTAGTGATTGGTATTTGAGGAAAAGCGCTTCCAGCATAGCCAATTAAACCGACTCGGTCGGCGGTTAATTTATTGATAATTTGATTAATAATTTGTTTAGATTTTTCTAAACGATTAGGTGCAATGTCTTCAGCGAGCATGCTTTTAGAAACATCTAATGCAAATACAATATCAATTCCTTCACGCTTTAAAGTCTCAATTTTCGTTCCCATTTTAGGGTTAACTAGAGCAACTGTTAAAAATGCAATTGCTAAGAGCAAAAAACTGAGCTTAATAAAAGATTTTAATCTTGAATAATTAGGCGCTAATTGCTTCAAAAATCTAATTTCAGCAAATTTTGCTTGCGTTTTTATTTGCCAATTCCGATATATAAAATAGATGAATAGTAGAGTTGGAATAACTGCTAACAACCAAAAATAAGATGTTTCTTCTAATACATACATTATACCAAGCTTCTAAATAAAGTGAATTTAAATAATTGTTCGAGAACTAATAATCCTAAAGCGATTAACAGAAGTATTCTAAATTTCTCATCGTAGTTATAAAATTTTAGTTCTTCAATTTCTGAAGTTTCTAGCTGATCTATTTCTTCATATATCGCTTTTAAGGTTGAGTTACTTGTTGCTCTAAAGTATTTACCATCTGTTTTATCGGCAATATTTTTTAAAAGTTCTTCATCAATTTCAACTTTAACATTACGGTATACAAAACTTCCGTTAGGTCTTACTGCTACTGGTGATAAAGCTTCGCCATTGCTTCCTAAGCCAATGGTATATGCCTTAATGTCGTATTCAATAGCGAGTTCGGTGGCTGTTTCGGGATCAATAAATCCTGCATTATTAACACCATCGGTTAGTAGTATAATTACTTTGCTTTTAGCTTTACTATCTTTTAACTTATTAACTGATGTCGCTAATCCCATACCAATAGCTGTGCCACCTTCTATAATTTCTGAATACTGAATTGATTGTATGGCATTTAAAGTAATTTCTTTATCACTTGTTAATGGTGTTTTGGTGTAACTTTCGCCTGAAAAAACAGTCATACCAAATCGATCATTAGGTCTATTACTTACAAAATCGGTGGCTACTTTTTTTAAAGCTTCAAGACGGTTTGGCTTTAAATCTTTTGCTAGCATACTAGCTGAAACATCAATCGCCATGACAATGTCAATTCCTTCAGTTTTTTTAATCTCAGTACTTTCATCAACTGTTCTTGGTCTTGCCATTGCTGTGATTAGAAGTGCTAAAGCTAATAAACGGAATACTAATAAAAAAGGTCTTAACTTAGGTAAAATACTTGATGATTTTTCAAAACCTTTAGTGCTAGACAAGGTTAAACTAGCCCATTGTTGTTTGTGTTTAAAAATATGCCAAAGCACAAGCACTGGCAAAGCTAAAAGTGCTATAAACCACTGCGGATGTTCAAATGTTAGATTACTGAGCATTTAGCTTCGGTTTTTCAAATTCAACTGAATTAATAATACGTTTTGTGATTGTTTCAGCATATTCATCACCTTCATTGTAAATAATAGTTAATTGCTGGTAATTTCCTGCATAACCAAAATTTAAGATTTGGTAGTTTTTCTTAATATCACTTTGGGTTATTGGGTTTTCTATGGCAAAGCTTCCAAATACCTTAATGCCTTCAACGCCTTCAAGAGTTTCAAAATCTTCTGTTTTAGTTAAGATGTTATAGGCGCCTTTACTCTCAAGATTTTTGTAAACACCGTCAAGCGCTTGGTCTAGTTCAAATTCTTTTTTGCCTTCAAAATTAACTTGACTTAAAACAACATAAAGTTTGCTGTATAAGCTCCCTGAGGCAAAAATTTCACTTTCTAGGTTTTGAGGTGCTTTAATACCTAAGCTATCAGGATTTTGACGAATTAAAACTTCTGGTGTAGTAATTTGGATACTTGGCACACTGTATTCACTAGTAATCCAGTCATTCTGAAGCATGGCTTTGGTTTCGTTGCCAAAAACGCTGTCTCTAACATAACTAAAGCCTTTTGTTGCAATTACAAATGAAGTTGCACCTGCTAAAATCACGATAGCTAGAATGCTTCCAAAAATGAGCTTTTGTTTTCGTCTTTTATGCTTTAGTTTTGCTTGAAAGGCTTCATCGTTTTTCTTTTCAGCATCAGTAGGCTGAGGAATTGCACTTTGAACATGCTTAATAAACTTTAAAATCTGTTTTTTATACGAATTTAATGTAATTACATCTGGCCGGTGACCTGCAAATTTTGCTAAATCTGCGTCGACTAAAATTGAATTATAACTTTCTAGATATTCATCTTTAAATAATACTTGCTTTTTATCTCTTTTTTGATACAAAGCTTGCATTAATTCACCAGTTGTATATTCCATCGCACTTACTTCAATTTTTTCTTCTAAATAGCGACGACTAATATTAGTAAGTTCTGTAATAAAAGTTTTTAATTTCCGACTTTCAATGTAACCCTTAGCTTCTAAGGCTTCAAGTTCTAATTTTGCTTGCTCAAAAGGAGGTAAACGTCTTTTTGACTCATCTTTTTGCTTTCTGAATTTGAAATAAATCAGATATGATAACACTAAAATAACAGATACAGCAAGCAACCACCAAACCCAAGAAGGGATTTGAAATGGTTTTTCTACGTTGATTTCACGCTTTATTGGAAACAAATTTTGTTTAGTTGTATCGACTACAACAGTTTTAACTAAAACTTTTAAACTATCAGTTAAATAGGGTTTATTATTTATTTTTAAAAGCTGTGGTGGTATTGTATAAGTGCCTGAATCGAATTGCGTGAGTTTATAAGACTTAATTAAGCGTAATAAGTTTTGATCTACGGTTGAAGTATCTATTGGTAGGTCTTCAACTAATTCAAGTGGAATAAAGCTTTGTGCTTTAGGGAAAACAACTAAATCTTTATTTGAAATTCCATCAACTGTAATTTTGTAATTAATTTGCTCACCGATACGCATTTTAGCTGTATCAATTTGAGCTTTAACTTGTTGCGCTTTTAAGGTTTGAAACGCACCTAAAACACAAATTATAAGTATGGTCTGTTTAACCTTTAAAATGATATGTCTAGTAAAACTTTGCATATTATCTAGCTTTGAAATAAGCTAATAGTTTTTTAACGTAACTGTGATCTACTCGGCAATGAATTTGCCCAGAACCACTTAATTTAAATGCTTTATTAAAATATTCTACTTGTGAATTATAATGTTTAGCATAGTTTAACCGTGTTTGTTTTGAAGCTGTATTAACCCAAGTAAGCTGTCCCGATTCGGCATCTGCAAGTTGTACTAAGCCTATATTTGGCATTTCAGTTTCACCCTTGTCAAATATTCTAATTCCCGTTAAATCGTGCTTTTTAGCAGCAATTTTTAAGGTGTGTTGATAATCCTGACTCATAAAATCAGAAAGAACAAATACAATAGCCTTTTTTTTAAGAACATCTACCATGTATTTAAAAGCTTTTGACAAGTCAGTTTTTTTACTTTTAGGCTCAAATTCAATTAACTCACGTATAATCCTCAATACATGAGAGCGTCCTTTTTTTGGCGGAATGTAAAGTTCAATTTGATCTGAAAATAACATTAAGCCAATTTTGTCATTATTTTTTGTTGCAGAAAAGGCCAAAGTTGCCGCTATTTCAGTAATGATATTATTTTTAAATTCAGTATGAGTTGCAAATTGGTTAGACGCTGAAACATCTACTAATAACATCATGGTTAATTCGCGTTCTTCTTCAAATACTTTTACAAAGGGTTCGTTATAACGCGCGGTTACATTCCAATCTATAGACCTGACATCGTCACCGAATTGATATTGTCTCACTTCACTAAACGTCATTCCGCGACCTTTAAAAGCAGAATGGTACTCGCCACCAAACACATTGTCGCTCAGTCGACGTGTTTTAATTTCGATTTTGCGTACTTTTTTTAGTAGTGATTTGGTATCCATAGCATCTAAATTATATTAAGCTAATAGCTTCAACTGAAAATGATAGTAGAATTAGTCTATGGTACTTCCACAACATTAATGATTTTGCTAATCAAATCTTCAGATGTGATATTTTCGGCTTCAGCTTCATAAGTGATGCCTATACGGTGACGTAAAACATCGTAAACTACAGCACGAACATCTTCTGGTATAACATAACCACGACCTTTGATGAAGGCGTAACATTTTGCTGAAGTTGCTAGATTAATACTACCACGCGGTGATGCCCCAAAACTGATTAGTAGCTTAATTTCATCAAGTTTATATTGCTCTGGGTAACGAGTTGCAAAAATAATATCAAGAATGTAACGCTCAATTTTCTCGTCCATATATACCAGCTTCACAGCTTCTTGGGCTTTTAAAATTTGGTCAAGAGATACAACAGGATTTACCTTTTCGTAAGCGTCTTTTAGATTAGCGCGAACAATGAGTTGCTCTTCTTCTAATTTTGGGTAATCAATTACTGTTTTTAGCATAAAACGGTCTACTTGTGCTTCTGGTAAAGGGTATGTTCCTTCTTGCTCAACCGGGTTTTGTGTTGCCATAACTAGAAAAGGCTTGTCAAGTGAAAAGGTTTCATCGCCGATAGTGACTTGCTTTTCTTGCATTGCTTCTAATAGTGCAGATTGCACTTTTGCTGGCGCTCTGTTTATTTCGTCAGCGAGAACAAAGTTGGCAAAGATTGGTCCTTTTTTAATACTAAAGTCATTTTCTTTCATGTTGTAAATCATGGTACCAATCACATCGGCAGGTAATAAATCTGGTGTAAACTGTATACGGCTAAAGTCGCCTTGAACAGCTTTAGATAAAGTATTAATTGCCAGGGTTTTTGCCAAACCTGGAACACCTTCTAGCAAAATATGTCCTTTCCCCAATAAACCTATTAATAATCGTTCAACCATGTGTTTTTGGCCAACAATTACTTTATTCATTTCATTCACTAAAAGGCTTACAAAAGCGCTTTCTTCTTTAATTTTTGCATTGATTGCTGCAATGTTTATACTAGAATTCTGGTCTTCCATAATCTAAATTTCTTATACAACTATTAGTTTAGCTAATATGTACGCAAATTGAAAAAATAATTGTACTGCGCTTGTTAATGACTGGTTAAAAAAATTGATGAAATATCAGGTTAAGAGAGTTTTATCAAATTTATTAGTATTATTTAAAATTTCAACTAGAAAACTTAAACAAAATTTATTTGAAGAAAAAGAGTATTGACTCCTAATTAAAATTCCACAGAATTTTAATTATAGAATTTTCTGTGGAAAAAACTTAATAAACTAAGGAGTCAAATTTAAAGCTAGATTACATTTTATAAATCCAAACTTCAGGATTAAGTTTATTTAAATTTTTAAATAGCTGAAAAAACAAAGTGGTTTTACCTGAAGAAGAGTTTATACCAACGCGACCAATATCTTGGTTTCTAAAAACTTTATCGCCAGGCTCAACAAAAACTTCGGCTAAGTTATTGTAAACCGAAATATAATCACCATGCCTTATCATCACGGCAATATTGGCGCCTGGAATTTTATTAATTTGGCTTACTGTTCCTTCAAAAATAGCCCTAGCATTACTGTTTACTTCTGTATCAATTCTAACACCATTACTTTCAATCATAGCTGTTTTTACAATCGGGTGGCGATGTTTTCCAAAACGCGTAGAAACAATTCCTGAAACAACTGGCCAAGGTAACTTACCTTTATTGTCGGCAAAGTTATCGGCTAAGGCTTTTGCTTCTGGTGTTAATTTAAAACGTGTCGACGATTTAGAACCCGCAATGGCATTTTCACGAGCAATAGCTTCTTTTATTAAGCGTTCAATTTCTTGATCAATTTTAGCAATTGCTTTTTGCTTGCGTTCAAGTTCATTTTGATAGTTTTTTTCTTCTAACTTGATTTGCTTAATTAACTGATCGAGATTCGCTTTTTTATCAACAAGCTTAACTTTTGCCTTTCTGTTCTCAGCCAAAATAGCTTCTTTATTTTGACGCTGAACAAATAGTTGTTCATTTAATTGTTGAAGCTGAATTGTTTTTTCTTGAATTTCTATGCCCTGCTGTTTGCGGTAATTGGCATATTGTTTCATGTATTGCAAACGTTTATAGGCTTGAAAAAACGATGCTGATGACAGTAAAAACATAATGCGGTTTTGTTTGTTTTTACTGCGGTATGACTGCTTAATCATTAAAGCATAATCTGTTTTTAATTGTTCTAAATCTGTTCTAAGACGATCTATTTTAAGAGTATTTTTATCAATATTTTGTGTGATTAAATTAGCTTCTTGATTATATACTCGAATCAATTTTTCGGTAGACTTGATTTGCAGCTGTAAGTCTTCAACTTCTTCTAACAAAGACTTTTCTCGTTCTTGGGTGGAAACTAATATGCTGTTAATTGAAGCTATTTCTTTTTGAATTTCTTTCCGTCTTGCTTCAAGCTCTGCCTTAGTTTGTGCAACTGTTGAAGTTGCCGCACTACACATAATCAAAAATAAGATTGCTCTAAAAAACCTCATAACTCGATTGGTTTGTAATTAGATGGAATTGAAAACGGAAAACGAAGATCTTCATTTAAAGTTACTGATTTAAAATCTAAGTTAATATGTATAACTGATTGATTTTCTTTAGCTAAAATACGTAATTCTTCTGGAAAAAATTGTTGGTTAAGCTTTCTGAATTTATCATAGTTAACTTGTAATGAACGGTTTTGATTGGCTAAACTCTGTTGTGTTAACTTAAATTGTTTTGCATCTAAAACAGCCTTAAACACCATAAAAGGTTGAGCTTCAGTAATACTAATATAGTTTGGTGCGCTATAATAAAGTGATTTCTTTTTTATAGGATAAAAGTTGATGCCTAACAACAAGTTTTGGAGTTGTTCAAAATTAATTTCGACACCTAAATACTTTTTAGCAATGCTAAAATCACCTTCAAAATAAGTCTTGTTTATTTTTTCATAGAACTTGACTTCTTCTGGTGTCACCAAGACTTTTGCAACAGTGAGTAAACCCATTAATTTTGCACTTAGCCAAATAGTTTTATCTTTTTCAATACGATACGTAATGTTTAAAGATTGTGTTTCATCTTCAGAGGTATAAAGCGCTTTAATTTTACCATTAATAGTTTTAAAACTAGGCTGATTTTCCTTGAAATTTCTTAGAGCCACACGTTCAGATGCAACGTCTTTATCTTCTGATAATTTTTTTGTTGACTTACAAGAAGTCACTAAAAAACAACTTATGATAATTATTAAAACTGAATGATATCTCATATTTAATTTTTAAGCTGTGATTGATGAAATTTAATTTTTTCGGGTTGATCTAAATTTTTGTATATTTTAATGTAAAGCGTATGAAAATTTTGCTGTAATTGAGGTTGACCAACAAGTAAACTAAATCCCATATCTAATTGCTGTAAAGCTTTTTCAATGTTGTTTTGTTCATATAAAGCGGCAGACTTTGCATAATAAAATACTGGCTGTGCAGGAAAAAGCTCTAAGGCTGAGTTAGTATAGTTTAAGACTTCTGAAAATTCTCCGAGTAACAACCCTAAATTAATCACCTCTTTATATAACTTAAAATCTTGTGGCTTATTGTCTAAAGCTTCTTTGAAATAACCATAGGCTTTTTGGGGGTTTTTAGTCTTGTAAAATTGGGCTAATTCAGCTTTACTTGCACTTTGTTCTTCGGTTGAAATTGCCGAATTTAAAACTTCTAACAAATCTTGTTGTAAATCTTTATCGTTAGCTGTAAATCTTTTGTAAGCTTTAATAACTTCTAATTTTTTAGTTTCGGTTAAGCGCCTGCTTTGCACCACGTTTTTGGTTGCTTTTTTCGCCTTGTTAGGTTGTTCTAAAAGCATGTAAGTCTGAGCCAAATAAGGATCTATTTGATCGGAGAAGCTGATTTTTTCTTTAGCTTGGTTTCCTATTTTTACAATATTATTATAGTCTTTTTTAACTGTATACAACTCTAACAAAGCGAGATAAGGACTCATATCATACGTATTTTCCTTAAGTCGATTTAAAAAATAGGTTTCACCTTCTTTTAACATAGCTGTAGACATATAAATATTTAAACGCATTTGATCTCGATAATCTGAATATCCCAAAATTTGCTCAATTTTATGTAATACGTCTAATGCTTTTTGAGGTTGTTGATTCAGCAAATACAAATTAGCAAGCTCTTGTTTGAAACTAAAGTCTGTTTCGCTTAAAATCAGGGCTTGCTTAATAGCGTTTTCAATAGATTTTTGCTCTAAATAAAAATTAAATAATTGTCTTCTTATTAATTTTTTATTGTCTTCAGTAGCTAATTTTAATGCTTTTTGATAAGCTGTTTCAGCTAGTTTAAAATCTTTAAGTTGTTGATAATTTTTACCCAACAAATTATAAACAGCCATTTGAGTGCTGTCTATCATTTTGCATTGTTGAAGTGCTTTAATGGCTTTTGCAGGATTGTTGATTGCTGTTTGTGCAATTGCTTTAAAAAATAGTTCTTGAAATTCGTCTGTTACATTGCCTAAATCATCAGTTGCTTTATCTAAAGCCATGTCAGGGTTTTGCGCCTGTAGCACAAAACCCCAAATACAAAACATGACAATGTAAACGTGCTTCATCTTTATTAGTCTAAAACTGAATAATCACCAATACTTATTGATGTAAACTCTCCATTAAATTTGGCATGATTGCCAATCATGGCGTTATCTAAAGTGGCATTCTTAATAAGTGAATGCTCTTGAATAAGCGAATTTTTAATCTTAGAATCTTCAACTACACTATTATTTCCGATCGATACATTTGGGCCAATTTTAGCATTTTTTAAAACTACATTTTCTCCTACAAAACAAGGTTCGATAATTTCAGCATTTTCTAGTGTAATATTTTTAGAAATCAGTTGTTCTTTTCCTTCTTTTTGAATAAAATTCAACATACGTGAGTTAGTGTCGACAGTTACAGTTTTGTTACCACAGTCCATCCATTCATCTACTTTTCCAGGCTTAAAACTTGCACCATCAGCTCTCATTTTATCAATACCATCATTAATTTGATATTCGCCTCCACGCATCATATTTTGAGCGATTACTTCTTCAAGTTTAGATTTCAATACGGCAACATCTTTAAAATAATAAATCCCAATAACAGCTAAATCAGATACAAATTCACTTGGCTTTTCAACAAGTTCTGTGATTTCATTCTCTTGATTTAATTTTACTACGCCATAAGCACTTGGGTTTTCGACTTGTTTTACCCACATGACTGCGTCGGCCGATTTATCTAAATTGAAGTCAGCTTTAAATAAAGTATCTGCATAAGCAACAACTGCTGGACCTTGAAGAGAATCCTTGGCGCACATGATAGCATGACCAGTGCCTAGCGGCTGGTCTTGATAGTAAATACTAGGTTTGGCGTTTAAACTTTTAGCAACTTCAGTAAGTTTTTCTTCGATAGCTTGGCCAAAATCTTCAGAAATTATAAAGGCAACTTCATCTATAGTTTCATCTAAAACGCCAGCAATATCTTCGACTAATCGCTGAACAATAGGTTTGCCAGCAATTGGTATTAATGGTTTAGGAACTGTAAGTGTGTGCGGTCTAAGGCGTGAACCACGACCAGCCATTGGTACAATTATTTTCATAAGTTTAGTTTGTGTTAGTATTAATTAATTCCTGTGCTTCCAAAACCGCCGTGACCACGAGTGGTTTCATTTAATGATTCAACTTCAAGAAAATTAGCCTGTTCAACTTTTGCAAATACAAGCTGTGCAATACGGTCTCCGTTTTTAATTTTAAATATTTCATTAGACAAGTTTACAAGTATAACGCCTATTTCGCCTCGGTAATCAGCATCTATGGTACCAGGAGAGTTTAAAACTGTAACTCCTTTTTTTAGGGCTAACCCGCTTCTTGGCCTCACTTGCGCTTCGTAACCAGAAGGCAAAGCTATAAACAAACCTGTTTTGATCAAGGCTCGTTCTAAAGGCTTCAACTGTAAGTCTTGGTCTAAATTAGCTCGTAAATCAACACCAGCTGATTGTTCGGTTTCGTAAGTAGGTAATTGATGTAGAGAGGTATTTTTTATAGTGACTTTCATCCTGACTAATTTTGTAACATATGTTTAATTTCATTTTTTTCATTAAAATAAATTAGCGTCATAAATGCTAATAAACTTGAAATACCGAAGATATAATTTTCTGGCATGACATAAAACGATATCGCGCTAATTACGACTGATAAACAAAAATAAAGACTGATGCGTTTTAATTGAAACGGTATTGGGTAATATTTACGTGAGTAGAAATATGAAATTAACATCATTGAAAAATAGGCTGCTAAGGTTGCAATTGCAGAACCCATATAACCAATTTGTGGAATTAAGCTGAAATTAATAACAAGTGTAATTATAGCGCCTAAAGTTGAAATATAAGCACCAAATTTAGTACGATCAGTCACTTTGTACCAAACCGAAAGGTTATGGTAAATCCCTAAACAAAAATTAGCAATAAGTAAAATTGGGACTATTGCTAAAGCTTCGTAGTAGCTCTCTTTTTGAAGAATGATTGATTTAATAGGGTTAATAAATACAACAACTCCAATTAAAATTAGTGCTCCAAAAATCACAAAATATTTTGTAATGATGGCATATGCAACTTCTGGTTGTTTACTATTAGAGTGGCTGAAAAAAAAAGGCTCAATTCCTAGTCGAAATGCTGTAACATAAAGCATCATAAATACAGCGATTTTATAACATGCGGAATAAGCACCGATAATTTCTTTAGGATTGTCTTCGGGCAATAAATAATTCAGTAAAATTCGATCGAATACCTCATTTACTGAAAAGGCTAACCCTGCAACCAAAACTGGCCAAGAGTAGTTTAACATTTGCCTTAGCAGTTTTGTATTTAGGCTAAGTTTAAGTTTAAAGTAAAATGGCAAGACTAATAATAAAGACGATAAGCTTGCAATTAAATTCGCGATAAACACATAACTAATTTGAAAATCATCAACATAAATCGCCTCTAAAAATTCAAATTTGCTGTGTAATTGAACTAACCAAGCTAAAAAGAAAAAATTAAGCAAGAAGTTAATACTTACATTTGTAATTTTTATAGCTGCAAATTTTACAGGCTTCTTATTAGCGCGCATATAAGCGAACGGAATAACAACTAAAACATCTAGAATTAATATACCTATTACATAAGCTAAATAGTCAGCTTTAATATCAAGAAATTGACTTATAGTATTTAGATTTAAAAAGGCCAAAGCCAAAAAAATGACACTTGTAATGATAAGCGACCAAGTTGATGTATTTACAACATCGTTTTGTTTGGTTTTTGATTGGTTGCTGTAAAACCTAAAAAAAGCAGTTTCCATACCATAAGTTAGTAGCACATTAAAAATAACAAAGTAGGCAAAAACAACTGAAAGTTCGCCATATAATTCACGATCGTCGAAATACTTTGTATGAACAATAACCAATAAAAAGCTAATCATTCGAGGCAAAACTGTTGCTAAGCCATAAATAAAGGTTTGTTTAAAAAGTGATTTATACGCTGACAAAGTAATTTAAATTGAAACTCAAATGTATTAAAATTAAAGTTAACCCATAAAAAAACTGCTTGAGTTATTCAAGCAGTTTTTTTTATTTAGTTGATGTAAATGTTACTCTACATTTACCATGATTTCATCTAATTCATAAGTACCATCAGCACCTGTACTACCGCTACCAATGTATTTGAAAGCAAAGTGACCATTAGCTTCAAAACATGACATATCTACAACACCTGATTCAACCCAGTTGCCAAAAAACTCGCCATCACTAACAATTGTTGCGTCATCAATTAAGCCCCAATCTGCATTTGCAACACCAGCTTCTGTACCATCCCAATTAGTAGAATACAACAACTGTAAGTTACTATCATCAGAGAAACTATTAGATGTTTTAAACTCTAATGTAACCTTAGTATTAGATTCAATATCAATTTCAGGAGAAATTAACCATGCTATACTGCTATCGTCACCAGATTGGAATGAGCCTATTCGAGCAGATGTTCCTAAAGAAGCATTTGTACCACCTGCTGAGTAAGTTTCCCATGTCACTGAGCCTGACTCGATATAATTAGTCCAACCAGCAACATTTACAGGACCAGTTCCTTGTCCTTCAAAATCAAGATTAATCAATTCATTAGCAGCTGCTGTTGTAGTTCCGCAAGAATAAACTAATGGGTCGCAACGCTCACCATTCATTTCACTAGCGTCTGCTTGTGAGTTTAGGTAGAATGTATACTTATCACCTTCAAAAGTCCTTGTTAAAACACCACTAATTTGACCCGAACCTTGAGGAATAGAAGCAGATTTAAAATCAGAAAAAGTTGATGTACTTAAAATTATTTGTCCGTTTCCTCCACAACTCTCTAAGGTTCTTTCTCCATCAAATTGATCATTAGGTTCACTAGCATAAGAAACTGAAGATACTACTTGGCCATCTTGATTGAATTCTAACAATTCTCTTAAAAATTGAACATTTTCAAATGTCACGTAAGTGTTTAACATGTTAGGAGTTATGCTCCCAAGTTCTACTGAAGTTGGTACAATTTCAGCAACTTCAGATGCTCTAATAATGTGCTCACCAAAGAATGACTGACCTATCTGGCCTATTTGTCCACCGTCATTGACACCTAATTCAGCAACACCAAATTCACCGCTTGCTATATCGCTTGGATTATCAACATCTTGTGCAGCTGACAGACCATCTAATTTAATGTATACTTTTTGACCAACTTCAAATAACGTAAATAAAGGCGCTTTATCTACTTGTACTGAAATACCAAAGGTTGGGTTTTCAGGCTTATCTTGTATCACTAGTTCTTTGTAGAAATTTCCACCAATGTCTGAAGATACAACATATCCAACAGCATAAGTACTCTGACCATCGTTTGACGCTTCGAAAGTTACAATATCAAAATCATTTTGCTCAAGTTGACCATATATGGTTGAGAGTTCTACAACATTGCCATCTAATTCAGGTTCTACTGCTGAAAAAGTAATATCAGCATAATCGTCTTCACCTACACAAGAAGTGAATAATGTGGCTGTTGCAATAAACAACAGGCTTAATACGTGGTTAAATTTTAGCGTTTTCATTATAATCAATTTATTTTTTAGAATCTTAAGTAAACATTTAAATAATAGGTTGTTCCATAACCCATAAAGTATCGGTTTCCAAATAATGCACCGTTTTCTCTAGACATATCTTCCAGTCTAGAATTATAATTTGAAGTCCGTGATTGCTCAAAGCCACCTGTTTTGTAGACTTCATCTAATACGTTATTAACTACAGCAAAGAAACCAAAGAAATAATCATCTATTCTCCAAGATTTTCCAGCTGTTAAGTTAACCAACATATAATCATCAAACTTTTCTTGTTTTAATAAGTCTCTCGCCACACCGGTATCATAATTTGTGATTGGTAATCCATCATAATCTAATGCAAAATTATCAGATCTTAAAATACCACTCGGACTAATATACGAATTTGAGAAGTGATTAACGGTTACTCCTAAATTCCAATAATCAGGATCTCGATATTCAAAGCCTAATTGGAATACACGTTCTGGACCACCAGGCACATGTAAATCTTTCATATCTGTTTTGCCATCACCAAATCTTAATTGTTGACCTGGAAAGTTTTGACTTGTAAGATATAGATCTGGATTATTCGTGTAAACGTAATTACCAAATGACCCAGCAGCTTTTAGTTTTAAGGTTGAATGCACTTGAGCTTCAAGACCAAACTCTAAACCATAGTGGCGGCGATCCATGCCTGTCATCACCTCTTGAACAAAAGCACTAAAATCAGTCTCTGGAATTGGATTGATAGAATTATTTGTTAAATCTTGTGTAAAATAAAAACCTACATTAGTTTCATCTTGAAAGCCTGCATAAAAACCTGTAACCCTCGCATTAAATAAAGGAGATTTAAAAATATAACTTAAATCTAAAGCTTGTGATTTAACTTCAGTTAAGCCGTCAACAACTTCATGCGTTTGGCGTGAATTACTGTAAGAGTTTCTAATATTAGGTGCATTTTGTTGGTAAGCCGCGTTAAAATCAATTAAGTGGCGACCCGTAATTTTATAAACAGCTCCTGTTTTTAATCCATAAGTCGTAAAATCAAGTTCTTCACCTGGCCCAAATGAATTATCAGCAAAGAATCCGTTACGATAGTTACCGATTCTTTGATAAGTTGTTTTACCGAATTTTGCACCCACATGAAAATCTATTGCTCTATACTGAAATTGTAATTGCGCGAAAGCATCATAAACTTCAGAATCAATCTCGAAATTATATTCATAGTCATCACCTTCTCGAACAAGACGATTTGGATTATTTAAATCACTCTGTGCTAAATCTTGAGCAGAACCGGTTACAAAAGAGCTTTCTTCTGCAAAGAAATCAACATCTAAAAACTGCTGCCCACCAAGTAGGTCTTCAACTTGTGCAAAATTATGACTATTTAAATTTCTGTAATTTAAACGACCGTTAAGTGTTATATTATCTGTCAGTTTTGCATTTACAATAGAGTTTAACATTAATTGATCATCCTCAACACGATCTGACTTAAGAATGTAAACAGAGTTATTGTTAGGGAAAATTCGGTTAGCATAAAAAGCTTCGCCCCAATCAAATTGACCATCATTTTCAAACTCATTTCTCAATCCATAAGCATTTTGGAAATCAGCTGCTGATGGGTTAGGAAATCGAAGTGCATAACTTGGCAGGTTTTGATAATAAATAGGATCAGGATTTCGAGCGCCTCCTTCAGGGAACGTAACTCCATTGTCAGGGTCGATATATGTTCCTCCATTATCAATACGAAGCCTTGAATTATAACCTGTTTGATAACCTAAATTAGTGTTTATTGAAACCTTGTCACTTACATCCCAATAGTGGTTAAGCATAAAAACAGGCTGTTCATTTCTATTTTCACGAGTTGCCCGTTTTTCACCGTTAAAGTAACCCCAATTTGGGTTGTAATCTACACCTCTTAAGTCTACTACTTCTTGAGTAACCGCTGTACTTGTTCCACGATGGTTTGGCGCATAAAAACCTGTAAAGTTTAAGCTATGCTTACTATTTAATTGCTTTTCTACAGCCAAGAAAAATGAGTTAGCATCATAAGAAGTCCCTTCTCTAAAGCCTTCTTCTCCAAAACGACGAGACATTAAGACTGAATAAGACCAACCGCCATTTAAAGCGCCAGAATTATAACTTCCCATCACTCGCCCTTGGTAGCTTCGGTTTGAAGATGCATAAGAAACTCGACCACCTTGACGCATCTTAGAAGCTCGCATAATAATATTGGTTGTACCACCAAGATCACCAAAGTTGTAATCACTAGCTTTTGTATTTCTAACAAATACACGATTTCGTTGAACATCGTTCAAGCCACCCCAAGTTCCCCAACTTGGTCGTCCCGTGGTTTGATTGTTCATTTCGATACCGTTTATTAAAACTTTACCGCTGGCATTATCAAATCCACGTGGATTAAAAAAGGCTGCACTAAAATCGAAAGCTGCCGCTCTTAAATAAGTATCTTGTGATGAAGCCAACAAACCAGAGATATTTGATGAAGAAACATCATCTCCGTTTAGTTCGTTGTCTGCAAGACTAATTGTACTAATTTGATAATTCTCTTTGGTTATGTCATAGTTTAAAAAGAGATCCCCTAAATCTAAAGTTTGACCTTCAGTAATTACAATAGGATACTTTTTAGTTTCATAATCTTCTTTCGAGATTTCTAAAACTTGCTCGCCTAGAGGCAAGCTTAAGCCTTCAAAAGTAAAGGCTCCAGAATTATTAGTTTTAACACTCAATTCTGTACCTTCAATGCTTATGATCGCATCTGGAATAGATTTTCCTGAAACATCTTCAAACAATCGCCCTTTAACGTTGGTTTGCTGTGCAAAAGACTGCAACGCTAAAAGGAATGTGAAAATGCTTAATAATTGTAGTTTACGCATTTTGTTAATTTAAATTAAATTGTCTTAATTTTAAGAAAACATTATTTCGGGCTGCAAATGTAGTTAAATATTGTTTATTGATTATTTTTGAAGCCTAAAAAAATCTAATTTTACAATATCTTAAAATTGAATCTATGCTTAAAAAGAGTTTACTCGTTGTAATTACAGTCGTACTAAGCATTAAAGTTTATGCGCAAAAAAAGGAGTATAAAGTTAACACTATCGCCTTTTATAATCTTGAAAATTTATTCGACACTATTAACGATGTCACTAAAAATGATGAGGCCAGCCCAATTATGGAAATGAGTGAAGGTGTACGCGCTAGCGTTTACGAAAAAAAACAAAAAAATATGGCTCGCGTTATCAGTAGAATTGGTTTTGATTTGGCTCAAAATGCGCCAGCAATTGTTGGTGTTTGCGAAGTAGAAAACTTTGATGTATTACAAGACTTGGTCAATCAACCCGCTTTAAAAAAGTATAATTACGGAATTATACATTATGACTCTCCTGATGAACGAGGAATTGACAATGCTCTTCTTTACCAAAAAGCCATTTTTAAACCAACCTTTAGCGACACTGAAGAACTTATTATGTATAGAGGAAGTGACCGCAGTAAAAGAGATTACACAAGAGATCAGCTTTACGTAAAAGGCTTGCTTGATGGTGAAGAAATGCATTTTTTAGTGAATCATTGGCCTTCACGCGGAAGTTCTGAAGCCAAAAGAATTTTAGCAGCAAAATCATCTCGATCTGTGGTCGACTCTATTCAGGGTGCAGATCCTTATGCTAAAATTATGATAATGGGCGATTTTAATGACGGCCCATATAATAAAAGTATCACCGAAAATTTATTAGGTGTAGGCAAAAGGCGTCAGGTTAAACTAAAAGAACTTTACAATCCTTTTGATAAAATATACAAACAAGGTATTGGCACAATAGCTTGGAGAGATACCTGGGACTTATTTGATCAAATTATGATGTCTAAATCACTCATCCAAAAAGATTATAGTACATATCAGATGTACAAAGCCAGCGTATTTAATGCTAATTTCTTACAGAATCCTGAAGGGCAATATAAAGGCTATCCGTTCCGTGCATTTGCTGATGGTGGTTTTACAGGCGGTTACAGTGACCACTTCCCAGTATTCGTACATATTATTAAAGAGGTCAAGAATTAATGACACTACTTAGTTAAATGAATGAACTAAAAAAGCCTCGATAATCGAGGCTTTTTTAATTTTAATAGATATATTAACTTTATGAGCTTAATGCTTCTGCTCCAGCAACAATTTCTAAAATTTCATTTGTAATCGCAGCTTGACGTGCTTTATTATATGATAATTTTAAACCATCCCTAAGCTCTGTAGCATTATCGGTTGCTTTATGCATAGCTGTCATTCGTGCTCCATGCTCAGAAGCAATTGAATCACGAAGCGCTTTAAATAATTGAATTTTTAAAGACTTTGGTATTAACTCATTTAAAATTTCAACCTTGCTTGGCTCATAAATATACTCTGTTGAAGCAGTATCTTGCGGCGTTTCAGTTGAAGTTTCTAATGGTAAAAACTGTTCAGCCTTAACTATTTGTGTTGCTGCGTTTTTAAAGCTATTGTAAACCAAGATAATTTTATCATAGGTTTTATCTTCATAAGCTTTCATAATATATTCAGCAATCTCAGCAACATCTTCATAAGTCGGATTCTCAGTTACTTCGGTATTAACATCAATAACAGAATGCTTTTTCTGCAATATGTCATTTGCTTTTTTACCGATGCTAAACAATTCAACCTTAGCAGAAGCATATTCATTCACAACTGCATTAGTTCGTTTTACAATGTTCGAGTTGAATGCGCCGGCTAAACCTCTGTTTGAAGAAATGGGAACAATTAATACCTTTTCAACTGGTCTTACCTGAGTATAAGGACTTTGAGCATCACCTTCTAAAGATGCGCTTAAATTCTGAAGAAGTTCTGTCAACTTTTCAGCGTAAGGACGCATTTTAGTGATGGCATCTTGAGCCTTATTCAACTTTGCAGCCGAAACCATTTTCATGGCACTCGTGATCTGCATCGTTGATGATACCGAGGTAATTCTGTTTCTTAATTCTTTTAAATTAGCCATAAGCTAAATGATATTTTAGGCTTTATATTTTGAAGCAACTTCCTTAGCAGCACTTTCTAAAGCATCAGTTGCTTCATCGGTTAACTTACCAGATTTTAATGTTTTTAGAGCATCCTTGTGTTTTGCTTCTAAGAAATTGATGTAGTCAGTTTCAAATTCACGAACACGTTCTACAGGAACTTCTTTCAATAAGTTTTTAGTCCCTAAATAAACTGAAGCGATTTGATGCTCGACAGGAAAAGGGTTAGATTCTGATTGCTTTAGCAGCTCTACATTACGTTTACCTTTTTCAATTGTACTTTGTGTTGATGCATCTAAATCTGAACCAAACTTAGCAAAAGCTTCAAGTTCACGATATTGTGCTTGATCAAGTTTTAATGTTCCTGCAACCTTTTTCATTGATTTAATTTGGGCTGAACCACCAACACGCGAAACAGAAATACCAACATCAATCGCAGGTCTAACACCTGAGTTAAACAAATCGGTTGTTAAGAAAATCTGGCCATCAGTAATTGAAATTACATTTGTAGGAATATAAGCCGAAACATCAGCTGCTTGAGTTTCGATAATTGGTAAAGCAGTTAAAGAACCACCACCTTTTACTTTATCTTTTAATTGCTCAGGCAAGTCGTTCATTTGACTTGCTATTTTATCATCGTTAATGATTTTAGCTGAACGCTCTAATAATCTAGAGTGCAAGAAGAAAACGTCACCAGGATAAGCTTCACGACCTGGAGGCCTTCTCAATAAAAGAGACACCTCACGGTAAGCTACCGCTTGTTTAGATAAATCATCATAAACAATTAATGCAGGACGACCTGTATCTCTAAAGTATTCGCCAATTGCAGCACCTGCCATTGGTGCATAAACTTGCATTGGTGCAGGATCAGAAGCATTAGCAGCAACAATCGTTGTGTAAGCAAGTGCGCCTTTCTCTTCTAATAAATTAGCAATTCCTGCAACTGTAGAAGCTTTTTGCCCAATAGCAACGTAGATACAGTAAACAGGCTCTCCTCTATCGTAAAATTCTTTTTGATTTAAAATGGTATCGATACAAACCGTGGTTTTCCCTGTCTGTCTATCTCCAATAACCAATTCACGCTGACCACGACCTACAGGAACCATGGCATCAATAGCTTTAACACCAGTCTGCATAGGTTCGGAAACAGGCTCACGATAAATAACGCCTGGCGCTTTACGCTCAAGCGGCATTTTAATGGTTTCGCCTTCAATAGCACCTTTACCATCAATTGGTTGACCTAGTGTATTAACAACTCGGCCAACAATACCTTCACCAACGTTAATTGATGCAATTTGATTAGTTCGTTTAACTGTATCGCCTTCAGTGATTTCGACAGAAGAACCTAAAATAACTACACCAACACTGTCGGCTTCAAGATTTAGTATCATTCCCTCTAAACCACTTTCAAACTGAACGAGTTCACCATATTCTGCGTTAGTTAAGCCGTAAACGTTAGCAATACCATCACCAACTTTTAAAACTGTTCCAACTTCTTCTAATGATGCTTCTGATTCGAAGCCTGAAATTTGCTTTTTTAAAATTGCCGAAACTTCAGCAGGATTTACTTCAGCCATAACTTATAATTGCGTTAATTGGTCTTGTTGACCGTTGCTTATTTTAATAATTTTCGTTTTAAGGTGTTTAAATTACCTTGTACACTTGCGTCAAATTGCAAGTCGTTTACTCTTAGGATAAATCCGCCGAGTATATTTTGATCTATGATATTAGTAATCGTCGCAGTATTACCTGTGATTGCTTTTACTTTTGCTTGTACTTTTTCTTCAATAGCTTTTGTCATTTTTACTGCAGTAGTAACTTGAGCGTCTTGTAAATTATTCAATTGTTTATAATGAACTATAAATTCATCAGCTACAAGGCTCAAAATACTTATACGCTTGTTATCACATAGGACTTCGAAAAAATCAAGTACAATTTTATCTGCAGAAGAAAAAACTTCTTTGAGAACAGCAAGTTTATCTGTAAGACTTACAACTGGACTATGCAAAACAGCTTTTAAGTCTTTATTTTGCGTAGTTGTTGTAAGTATATTCTGCATTTGCTTATAGACTGTATCAAGAATACCACTTTCTTGAGACAATTCTACTAGTGCTTTTGCATATCGTTTAGCAGCTCTTCTACTCATAGTTTAATTTGCTTTAACGTCTTCTAGCATCTTATTAATTAATTCCATTTGTGATTTATCATCACTTAAATCTTGCTTGATGACTTTCTCGGCGATTTGGAGTGAAAGCGTTGCAACTTGCTCATTAATTTCAGAAAGCGCAGCCTTTTTCTCAGACTGAATCGTTTCTTGTGCTTTTGCTATAATTGCATTTGCTTTTTCAGTAGCATCCTCGGTAGCTTCAGCCATGATTTTTTTCTTCATTTGCTGAGCTTCTTTTAACATTTCATCACGATCAGCTCTTGCTTCCTGCAACATTTTCTCGTTATCGGCTTTTAAATTAGCCATTTCCTGCTTGGCTTTCTCGGCAGACTCAAGTGCATTCTTGATACCTTCTTCCCTTGTATTTAAACTATCAAGGATTGGTTTCCAAGCAAACTTTCTTAATAATACTATTAATATTATAAGAATAATTCCTTGCCAAAAAAACAAACCAAAACTAAAGTCGTTAACTAACTTTTCCATTATAAATAATATTCAGATTAATTTGAAAACAAACCGCTGTAACCAATCGTTACAGGCGGTTTGTTTTTTCATTTTTGCTTATGCTTTACCTAAAATAAGTGCAGCGAAAGCTAAACCTTCTAATAAGGCCGCAATAATAATCATTGCTGTTTGAATTTTTCCTGAAGCTTCAGGTTGACGAGCAATTGCTTCCATAGCAGAACCACCGATCTTTCCAAGACCCATACCTGCACCGATTACAATTAAACCCGCTCCAACTAATACTGGAATTTCCATAATTTACAATTTATATAGTTAACAATTAAATAATTTCATTTGTTTCAAACTCTTCATCATGAGCATGGTCATGCTCTTCTACCGCTAAACCAATAAACAATGCCGATAACATTGTAAAAATATATGCTTGCAGAAAAGCAACTAATAATTCTATCACTGAAATAAATAAAGCAAGCGCTAAAGATATTGAGGTATCAGCGTAAACGTTTTTACCAACAAATATCAAAGCAATCAAGCTCATAATCACAACATGACCTGCTGTAATGTTTGCAAATAGACGAATCATCAATGCAAATGGTTTTGTTAATGTTCCTAATAGCTCTATAGGAATTAAAATAATTTTCATCGGAACTGGAACACCTGGCATCCAGAAAATATGCTTCCAGTAATCTTTATTAGCACTAAATTGTGTTATTAAATAAGTAAACAACGCCAAACAAGCTGTTACTGCAATATTACCTGTAACATTAACACCTAGCGGCGTCATACCTAATAAGTTTAGAATCCAAATAAAGAAAAACACAGTTAACAAAAACCCCATGAATTTTCTGTATTTCTTTTCTCCAATATTAGGAATCGCAATATCATCTCTAACATAAATAACTAACGGCTCTAGAACACGACCGAAACCTTTAGGCAATTGGGAATTTTTATAGTTTTTAGCCAAACCGCCAAACATCAATAACAATAAAACCGATGTTAATAGCATGGTAGTTACATTTTTTGTTATCGACAAATCTAAAGGCTTAGAATTTGTAGGGTGATTATCTTCATCTAAAGATATGGTTCCTTCAGCGTCGGTTTTATAAATTTTACCATGATAGATTTTGTAATAATTTCCTTCAACTTCGGCAACGGTTTCGCCATGATGAAATTTAGAAGATAAAAAAACCTTTAAGCCGTCATCTATTAATATAATTGGCAAAGGGAAACCAAAATGCTCTCCAGTTTCACCATCACTGTAGAAATTAAAATCGTATGAGTCTTGTAAGTGATGATCGATGTAAGCATCAATTTCTGACTTTGAGTCTACAGCGCCTTTACTTTCTTCATCACCTTTAGCGAATGTGTTAAGTGAACAAAAGACAACTAAACTTAAGATAAACTTGGTCATACTGAAGTTTTGCATTTGTATTGCGTTAATTCTTTTCAAATTTGGGTGCAAATGTAATTAAATAATCTAAATATTTTGCATCAAATTTTGAGAAGTTTTTAAAGGCTAAGAAGTCGTTTTATTCCTTAAATGACAATTTATCGAGAATTTGCTTTGTTACTATGATTTCATAGACTACTGATGCAAAATAGGGTAGAAAAAAAGCTATAAATTGTGAAGCTTCAATTTCTATTGCTTTATAGTATTTTAAAATTAAGAATAAAGCTATTTTAACTGAAGCAAAACCTAGAAATATAAACCCGATTTGATGTTTAAAGAGTTCGCCTAAAAGCAAAACTAAGGCTAGATATATTGAAGTTATCAAGCCGTTGAAACCATAACACCAATACATTAAATTATAATTTTCAATAGGTTCAAAAAAACGATTTACAACTAACAGTATTAGCATTATTAGCAAGTAAACTAAAATGTTTAAAATTGGCTTGGAGCTTAAATTATTCATTATTAATCTTGTTAAGTTGTTTTACAGCCGAATAAATTGAAGCAATTAAACCTAAAATTACTAAACCAAATGAAAAGTAAGGTTTTGAAGTCTCGTACTTTGCATCTAGTAAACCACCAAGATAAGCCATTACATAAACAATAACGCCGATTTGTAAACCTAAACCTGTGAAGAACAGCCAAGAATTAGGCTGATTGTTCTTTTTGTTTTGTTTTTTTGTCATCACTAGTTAGTGATTTTACAGCACTTTTCATTGTGCAAGTTGCGTTAAAAATAGCGCCTGGCTCTACCGAAAGCTGATCGACAAAAACTTCACCTTCAATTTGTGCCTTAGACCGAAGAATTAGTAAGGACTTCGCATGTAATTTACCTTTAAAAACACCTTCAAAATCTGCACTATCGCATTCTATTTCGCCGTTAACTACGCCAGATTTTCCAACAACAATTTTTCCTTGTGTTTTTATGGTACCTTCTAATGTACCTTCTATCCTAAAACTACCTTGAGACTCAATATCGCCTTTAAAAGTACTACCTTGAGCGATTTTATTTTGTTCTTTAGTTAAGTCTGGTTCTTGCTTTTTTTTATCTGAAAACATTTGCTATGATTGTGTTGCTATATATTCATTTTTGTTTTTATAAATCTGAATAACTTTATAATTATTCGAAGATGCTGTAAAATATTTAATTGGCAAGAGATCTTCAACCTGTTTTAACTTTTTAGCCAAACCTTCAGCCCCTAATTGAGAATTTAAGCCGTGAATAGTTAAGAAATCTATTTGGTCAGTGTAAAATTCGACTGTTACTTTAAAATTTAAACCTTCTTCAATTAAAATTTTATTGATTAATTCTTTTAATTTATCCGCATTATAGTTTTTCTTTTGAAGTTCATAAACCAACTTAAACGTGGCGTCTTCACTTGGCTTTACAAATTTATTTTTAATGAAATTTTTATCAACAGTATTATAAAGTTGCTGTGCGTATTTGCCTTCTTCAGATTGTGGAAAGGTTAAAGCCACATAATTTAATGCCGTTTTGTAAGCTTTTAGTCCTTGAGTTCTACCAATGGCTTTTGCTTTTAGTAATTCAAATTTCGGCACGATTGAAGTTCCTGTGAATTGTGCTGAGTATTTTTTAGAGTTTTCTAAAACAGCTTCAAATTGACCCGACTCAAACTGTTTATAAGTTTTATAATACAAATTTGATGGACTATTTTCATCATTAAGAAGTGCTTTTGGGTTTCTAATAATTTTAGCATAATTAGACTTCGGATAGTTGTTTAGAATGTCATTTTTCCACTTTTCTTTTAAAGCTGATTGTCCTGTTTCTTGGTAGATTTTATATAAATAATATTTTGAAGGCAATATCAAACGTTCTTCGGGCTGTTGTTGTAAAACAGCTTCTAGCTTTTCTGAAGCTAAATCAAGACGTTTAAATTTTTCTTTGTAAATAATTCCTAATTGATAATAGGCAAAGTTGCGCTCATCATTTATAGAATCAATAATAGCCTTGTTTGAAGGAATTTGAGCAACATAGGTTTCTACCTGAAATTCTGGTGCTGTAAACTTTTCTTCTTCGGCAGTTTGGTCAACATCTTTTGAAGCAAAAGAACCTGATTGTGGGTTGGTTCTCCAATTATCAGTTAATTTAATATTGCCCCAAGTTTCTTTAAACTTCTGGAAACTACGTTTCTTTGCTTTTTCGTTATAAAAAGAAGAAGATCCAGAGCCAGCACCGCTTCTACTACTTTCGCGACGTTTAAAATCACTGCCTAATTTTATGGCATCTTCAGAAGCAAAAACACTTTCTGCTTCAGCTTTTAGTGAATCTATGTAGGTTTCAAAATAATCTATTCGTTGTTTTTTAGTAGCATTTACCAACCATAAAATGCTATCGTTGGTTTTAGCAATGCCTTCAAATTTAATAACGTCGACAAGGTTTTCACGCTTTTTTTTAATTCTTAATTTTTCACGCGTACGTTTAATTAGGTTTACCAAAGTACTATCATAGTACTTTCCTGCGGTTACATAATTAGCTCGGTTAAAATAAATATCTCCTAATTCTTTATAGTCTTGCGCCTTTAAATACTGGTCTTTTGGGTTTTCTTTTAAAGATTTATTATATGAAATAATAGCTTGCTTTAAAGAGTCATTCGCTTTATAAAACTGAGCTTCCTCGTAAAAAATAAAATCTAAATACGGTCTATTTTCGCGATTTTCGCTTATACTCTCAAAGAATAACACCGTTGAATCGAAATGAACTTTGGTGTAATCTTTCAGCTTTTTTTGTTCTAAAAATGAATGAATACGATAGTCGCGTGGTGTTTTTCGGTTAAGTTCAATTATTTGATTTAGGCTGGCGTATGCAGAATCAATTTCTTTTAATTGCTGAAATAATTGAGATTTTACATATAACATTCTGCCTTTAAAGTCATTATTTTTAGTAAGCTGAATTGCGGTAGTTAATGGCATGATAGCCGCAGAAAAATTTTCAGTAATAATGTAAGCTTCAGCTAAAGTTGAATTAGCCAAAACACTGATTTCTGGATCAAGGTTTTTGGTTTCTATCAAATTGGTTAAATTATCAATAGCTTCTTGATAATAACCAAGACGTAAATTTGTTTTTTGCAACCAAATTTCAACTTCGTTTATAGTGCTACTATTAGGGTAGTGTGTTAAAATAAAACTTAAAGCATCTTTGGCAGGAATAAAGCGCTGATCAAAATAACGCGATTTCCCTAACAACAAAAAAGCCTCATCTATTTGAGGGTTGTACTCTTTACCACCCATGTACATCGAGTGTTTTTGAATGGCTTTGGTCGCTTTTTCTTCAGCTCGTTTAAACTTTTCGTTTTTAGCTTCAGTTCTTACGCCATCAACAGTTGTTATTTCTAAACGCTCTAAAGGTAATATATCCCAATAATTTTCTTTATAACTCGCAGCTAACTGGTCTTGACCTTCTTTTAAGGCTAAGTTGCCGTTATAAATTATGTTGTAATATGAACCCATCGCATGAAAGTTGCGATTTAAGAATTTGTCTTTTTTACGTGAGCAACTTGTTAAAACACTAACAATTAGCAAAGTAACAATGATATGAAATCGGTAATTTTTAGACATTAAACTGAAGTGTGCTTTAATATAACTGCGATAAAACAGAATTATTATAAGTTGCAAAAATAGTGTTTTTATAGAGACTGAACGATTATAGTTAGCAGAGTCACTTCAACTAAACCTATTTAGCTATAAATTAATGTTTTATTGTGCACTTTCTTCTGAATGGTCTTCTGCAGGTAACTCAAGATTTTCTTCATCTTCTCTTCCAAAATAAGCTTCTAGCTCTTTTAAGGTTGTCTCATTTGTTAAGGTATCTTTTACGATAACACCTTTGTCTAGCACAACAATTCTTTCGCAAACATCTGTGACGTGTAATAAATCGTGACTTGAAATTAGAACGGTTGTATGTTTGGCTGAAGCTAGCTGTTTAATAATCTTTTTTAGCCTGATTTGCGTAGTTGGATCTAGATTTGCAAAAGGTTCATCGAGAATAATTACCTCAGGATTTCCGATAAAACTGGCTACTATACCTACTTTTTTTTGATTGCCTTTAGATAAATCTCGTAAATATTTTTTCTTGTTAAGGATTTCATCATGAAAAAAATCTTCAAAAGTTGCCAAAAGCTCGTCTACTTCAGTTTTAGTAACTTTTCTTAAATCGGCTATAAAGTAAAAGTATTCTTCAGCCGTTAAATAGCCGATTAAAAAACTTTCGTCTATAAATGCTGATGTTAATGGTTTCCAGTCTTCGCTTTCACTAACAACAATATTATTATTTATAATTTGTCCTGTTGTTGGTTGTATTAAATCGAGTAACAAGCTGAAATAAGTTGTTTTTCCAGCGCCGTTATTACCCACTAAACCAAAACTTTGGCCTTTTGGGATATTAAGCTCTTCTATATTTAAAACCTCAACGCCTTTGTAAGACTTAGATAGGTTTTGGGTTTGAATAGTATATTGATTTTCCATAATATTTATTGTTTTTCGTTAAAAGCTGCAACGGTTTTATATTTTCCTTTTTGATAAACATTCTCAACGATACTGAGAAACTTTTGCTTAAAAATTAAACCTAAAACACCGCTTGCTGCTAAAGCAATTAAACCTGCATTGAAGTTTATGAGTTTGTAAGGTATGTAAAAAATAATCATGGGTCCCAAAATTTTCGGTAAGCTTATAAGTAGCTGAGTTGGGTTAAAGCCATTTGTATTGCTAAATGCTTTAGCTTTTTGGTTAAGCTCTATCGGAACACGGTTTAAAGCACCTCCGTATAAAGTGATAAAAGAGTTAAGCCCAATATTAAAACTTGCTCCAGCTGCAATCATTAAATAAATTTTCCATCCAAAATAAATATATGGCGTGCTCAGTATAAAAGAAATAACACAGGCTACAACCATTAGCAACCATTTAGACTCTAGATATTGGCGGTATGAAATGTTTTGACTCATCATTAGTTTATAATATTCGCTATCCCATGATGGCACAAGTTGACCGAAAGAAATCAAGAAACCGCCTGTCACAAACATTGAAGCAAATGCTAAAAAAGCAGGCATGTCTCTATAAATGTCCTGAGTGTAGAATATAAGGCCATAAAACAAAAACAAAAACGACATTAAAACCACTTGTTTTGGTCTTGCATTGCGTAAAATCATACGGACATCATTCTTTAAAAAAGTAGAAAGTTTCCCGAAACGATTTAAAAAGCTAAGATCATATTGCTTAACACTCTCTTTTTTCTCTACAATCGCACCATCTAAATAAAAGTGTTTTAAAATATAATTGTAGTTGGCTTTAAATAAAAGATAAACTAAAATTATAGGAATAACTGCCCAATATTTATCAGTATAAAATCCGTAAAATAATTCGCCAAATAAATCAGAAACTGGATAAATACTAAAATATTCTAGGCCTACTAAAACAATTAAAACGCTAATTATGGCGTAGAAAAATACCTGCGTTTTATTAATTAAAAAATTGGCATAATTAATACAAAAGCTAATCGATAAAAATGAAATAAACCAAATTAGGCTTCCTAGAACATCATAAGATTTAAAAATTAAAACGCCAGTTACCGGTAAAAAAAACAAAATCGGTAAAATGTTAAAGAAGGATAGACTCGTTTTTAATAATAAGTAATTAATTACTTTAGAACGTTTTACAGGAATAATCATAAACGGTTTAATGTTCATAACTGGTAACTGCTGTAAAAAGTACCGAAAACCTAAGTCAGCTAAAACATAATATATTAAGAAGTTGTTTAGCGTAATAAAAGGGTCTTGATCAGGAACAGCTTTTTCAAGTCCAAAAATAATGGCAAATCCTAAAAATACAGCTAAACCAATAAAATAAAGTGCGCCTAAAATTAAAAATATCTTTACAACGACTCCCTTTTCAAAATAAGATGAGCGTGAAAACTTCTTCCACTCAAAGCTTGAAAACTTGCTTAATTTCATAAGATTGTTTTTAGGTTAGTCAATTTATCTCAAAAAAAGTTACGGGAAAATTAATAAATTTTGAAATGCAAATAGCATCCTAGTCTAATTTATTATCTTTAACAACAAAATTAAAACCTCATGAGTATAGCCCAACCTTTTAATTTAAAACAATGGATAAACGAAAACCGGTCACTTTTAAAACCACCTGTCGGAAACAAAAATTTATACAAAGATGCTGGTGACTATATTGTAATGATTGTAGGTGGCCCAAATGCTCGTAAAGATTATCATTATAATGAAACCGAAGAGTTATTTTACCAATTAGAAGGCGAGATTGAAGTCCATATTCAAGAAAACGGACACAAAAAAACAATGAAACTAGGTCCTGATGACATGTACTTACATCCTGCTAAAGTACCTCACTCACCTGTAAGAAAAGAAGGCTCAATTGGTTTAGTCATCGAACGCAAACGCAAACACTTAAATATTAATGATGGTTTACTTTGGTTTTGCGACAATTGCAACCACAAATTACACGAGGTATATTTTCCACTTAATGACATTGAACAAGATTTTCTTAAACACTTTAAAAACTTTTATACGAATAAAGAGTTAAGAACTTGCGACCAATGCGGTGAAGTTATGCCGGTTGATGAACGCTTCATTGCTTAAAACCAGTAACCTAAACTGATATACCACTCGGTTTTGTTAACTTCAGGTGAATATGAACAAATTAAATTAATAGGACCTATAATAGTTTCGACACCATAGCCAAGCGCATAACCTGAAAACTCTGGCGTATCAAACCAATCTGTAGAGTTATACAAATTATTATCTGCATTAGCATAATTTACATAACCTAAAAGATGATTTTTTTTAATAAACTCATAATCAAGTTTAAAAGTTGATTTTAAGTAAGAGTTAGCTGAAATAGTAAAAAAATCATACCCAAAAAATGGTCTAAAGTTATTAATGGTTTCATTACCATAACCTCCTAGATAAAAATTTAAACCACCAACATTATCGCTCCCAATCGTGCTACCACCTTCTAATGAAAAATAAGCACTAAGCTTTGAAACTAACGGAAATGCTACACCGATATTAGCATTAAAAATACTAAACTCGCTATAATTGTCCACTATTGGCAAATATAAGTTGTATTTAATTTCAGAAAACAAACCTTTTTTCGGGAAGTATTTACTGTCAAAACTATCATGCTTAAAATAGGTGTAAACACTAGTTAAATCTTGATTTTCAATTTGAGTCACAAATTCATCATTGCCTGTGGCAGAATCTTCATCTGGAATTAACGTATTGGTCGAAGCCTCAAGATGTTTAAATTCAGCACCTACCCCAAAAATTGTATTATTGTGGATACGTGTTTGTATAAACAATTTATTGGTAAAGTCTTCAACTAATAGTCTAAGCGAATTAATATCAGCATTTTGTATAGTTGAGTTTTGCTGAATAAATTCAAAATTAACATCATCCGCAAAACGATTGTAACGTGAATTAAAACCAATACTCCAATACTTTCCTTTGTCTATATAATAGTTGAAGTTATAGCGTAAATTATCACCCAAGATTAAATCTAAAGAGCTGTGGTCGTTTTCAAAAAACAAACTTTTTTTAGTGTAATTAACCAAAACTGATGTTTTGTATAGCTCATCATAATGGGCACTAAAACGCAAGTAAGCATTAGTATTGTTGTCATAAACTTTTAAATGTAATGCAAAAGCAGAATCAATTTCCTCTAAGTTGTAATGAATTTTTCTAAAATTATCAGTAGCAGATAAGTTATTTAAACCTGTATTTAAACGCTTAAATGTCATTTTTTCATCGGTTGGGAAGTTTAACTTACCTGTGATATAACTTCTTGGGTATGCCGAATTACTTTCAATAGCAATTGAACTCACCTTCAAACTATCGATAATTGAGATTGAATGATACGGATTTTTACCATCTTGACGAGCAGCAATTTTTTGAAATGCTGGTAAAAACTGAAGTCCGACTTCTTCCCCTTTTTGTATAATTTTATCGCCATCTTCAAAAGACAAAACTGTAAACTCATCTATATCTGGTTGAATATACAAATCAGTTAATTGGCGTTTTGGCGCCATAACATTGATTGTTCTGAAGTTATTAACTTGTGTAAAAATATCGAGTCCGCTTTTTAGGTTTTCGCGTGTCATTAAACTATCTTGTACATCAACGCCTATGATGAAGTTTGCTCCTCGCCTTTTCATTTCTTCGACAGGATAGTTATTAAGGACACCACCATCAACATAAATTTGATTACCAATTTGTACCGGTTGAAATAAGGTTGGTATAGAGCCACTTGCTGAAATCGCTTCAGCCAAGTTACCGCGATCTAAAACCTCAGCTTTGCCAGTTTCTATATTGGTAACCACACAGTAAAATGGAATCGGCAGTTTTGTGAAATCTTTGGTTTGAAGGCGTGCTGTTAGCTGAGCAAGCAAGTTGTAAATATTTTGTCCTTTTGATATTCCTGAGGGCAACTTCAATTGAAAACGATCAAAATTGAGTTTTAAAGCATAACGTTCGGCTTCTTGCTTTTCAAAAAACGTCATCGATTCACGTGGTAATTCATCTTGTATTAGTTTTTGAAAATTTGTATTTCTAAAAATAGAGTCAAGCTGATTTGCAGAAAAACCTGACGCATATAAACCGCCGACGATGGCGCCCATGCTTGTACCACCGATGTAGTCGATGCGTAAGCCAGCCGCTTCAATTTTTTTTAAAACACCAATATGCGCTAAACCTTTAGCACCACCGCCACTTAAAACTAAGCCAACTTTTAAGGTATCATTAGTGGGTAGTTTGATGTTTTTCGGCTGAAAAGCATAACTTACCCAACTGAGAAAAAAACTTAATAAAAGAATTTTTGATGTCATGATTCTGCAGCGTAGTGATTAATTATTTTTTGGGCTTTAGATGGTCCAATAATTTCAGCAAGTTCGGCTTTTGTAGCTGATTTTATGCGTTTAACTGACCTAAAATGTTTTAAAAGTTCGATGGCTGTTTTTTCACCAACACCTTCAATTTGCTCGAGTTCTGTACCAACAGCCGCTTTGCTTCGTTTTTGGCGATGAAAAGTTATACCAAATCGGTGGGCTTCATCACGTAAACGTTGAATTATTTTTAAAGTTTCAGATTTTTTGTCTAGATATAGAGGATATTGGTCTCCTGGATAATACAACTCTTCTAAACGTTTGGCAATACCAATAATAGGTAGTTTACCGCGTAATCCTAAACGTTCTAAAGCTTTAACGCCCGATGAAAGTTGGCCTTTACCTCCATCTACAATAACAAGTTGTGGTAAGTTTTCGCCTTCTTCTAATAAGCGGCGATATCGACGATAAACAACCTCTTCCATAGAGGCAAAATCATCTGGACCTTCTACCGTTTTTATATTGAATTTTCGGTAATCTTTCTTACTTGGTTTACCGTTTTTAAAGACAACACAAGCCGCAACAGGATTGGTGCCTTGAATATTAGAATTATCGAAACACTCGATGTGTTTTGGCGCTTCACTTAAACGTAAGTCTTCTTTCATTTGTGCCATTAAACGCTTGGTGTGCCGATCAGGGTCAACAATTTTCATTTGTTTAAATCGCTCCATTCTAAAATACTTCGCGTTACGTGTAGACAAATCTACAATGGCTTTTTTGTCGCCCAATTTTGGTACTGAAATTTGGGTTTCTTCGCCTAAATCAACTTCAAATGGAACATAAATTTGTGGTGAATGTTCTTTAAATCGCTGCCGAATTTCAATAATCCCTAATTCTAATAACTCTTTGTCTGTTTCGTCTAGTTTCTTTTTTAACTCTATGGTATGTGACCTGATAATAGCGCCATGCGAAATTTGAAGGTAATTGATGTAACCGTAACCTTCATCACTGACGATAGAAAACACATCAACATTGTTGATTTTTGGGTTAACAACCGTAGATTTTGCTTGATATTTTTCGAGTGCCTTTATTTTATTTTTAATACGTTGTGCCTCTTCAAACCGCATAGCTTCAGCATAATCTTGCATTTGCTGCTTAAAGTTGTTAAGTGAATCTTTAAAATTGCCTTTTACAATTTTTGTAATAGCTTCAATTTGTGCATTGTAATCCGCTTCAGTTTGTAAATCTTCGCAAGGAGCTTGACAATTGCCAATGTGGTATTCAAGGCATTTTTTATATTTTCCGTTGGAAATTTTTTCAGCAGATAAGTCGTAATTGCAAGTTCGTAATTGGTATAGACCTTTGATTAATTCTAATAATATTTTAACGGCTTTTAAGCTCGGGTAAGGACCAAAATACTCGCTACCATCTTTAATGACACGTCTAGTTAAAAACACCCTTGGAAATCGCTCGTTTTTAATACATAACCAAGGATAAGTTTTATCATCACGTAGCATCACGTTAAAACGTGGTTGTAGTTTTTTAATCAGATTATTTTCAAGCAAAAGAGCATCCATTTCAGATTCAACCACGATATGCTTAATATCTGCAATTTTTTTAACCATCACAGCAATTCGATGGCTATCGTGATTTTTACTAAAGTAAGATAAAACGCGCTTTTTTAAATTTTTGGCTTTACCAACATAAAGTATACGTTGATTTTTATCAAAATATTGGTATACACCAGGACTTTCAGGTATGGTTTTTAGCTTTAACTCTATTGCGCTTGCCGACATAACAAAAAATATCAGCGTAAAGATACTAAGCTCAAATTAATGTAAATATTAAATTTCTGAAAAAAGAAAAGATTAAAGACCGCGTTCTTTTTGAAGTTTCTCGTAAGCTTCTTGAACTTTTGTAAATTTTTCTTGAGCGCCTTTTTTATAAGCCTCATCCATATGCTGAAGTTTGTCTGGATGATACTTTTTAGCCATAGTTCGGTAAGCTTTTTTAATTTCGGCATTTGTGGCTGTTTTATCAATTTCAAGAATTTTATAAGCATTATCGGCCGATTTAAAAAACATGGCTTTAATACTTTCAAAATCTTGATGACCAACACGTAAAAAGCCGGCGATACGTTGTATCATAGCTACTTCAGCATCAGAAACGTGGCCATCGGCATTAGCGATATTAAATAAGAAATGTAAGACTTGTAATCTAACTTCATAACTCAACCTTGGCCTAAGATAGTCACAAATACGGTCGGCTGAAACTTCTCTATTTTTAACGACGGTATTAAAGGTTCTAAAAGTGGCATTAGCACGTTCTTTGCCATAAGCTTGCACAAAATACATACGCACATAATCCATTTCAGCTTGTGAAACATTGCCATCGGCTTTAATAACTAATGATGCTAACGAAAGTAAATTAAGTTCAAAATCATTGGGCGTTACTTTGGTACTTTGGGTTTGAAATATCGAGCCACCTGAAGCAGAAGAACCTGAACTAAATAAACGATCTAAAATACTACCGAGTATAAACCCAAGAACGGCACCGCCGAGACCTCTAAAAATAAAACCTATAAATGCTCCTAACCACTTCAAACAAAAAGAATTTAGCCTGCAAATATATAAAAACTTCGCTGCTTTAGTTGAAAACAACGAAGTTGAAAAAAGGCTATTTTAATGTGGTTAGTATTTATCCTTAAACTCTTGAATCTCGTCTAAGTATAAATCGTAAATTTCTTTATTGTTATTCAATCTTTGATACAAGCAAGGATTGCCTAAGTCCTCAACGCCCATAACTAAGTCTCCATTTGGCAGTTTACCACTACAATTAGCTTTAGAGCTGCTTTTAGAATAATCGGTATCATCACAAATTTGAACTTTATCAGACGCTACTAAAAATTGTTGACCTTCATTATTTAACTTGTAAACCCTTACTTGTACTGTAAAACAACTATTCTCACCTAAGCTAACCAAATCAGCCTCAACCCTAAAGCTTGAATAAATTGAATAATTTTTAGCATTATTATTAATTATTTCAAGACTAGAATTATTAAATGCATAAGTGTCTTGCATAGAAGATGCTAAGCTGATTAACACAATTGTAATTGAGAAAAAAACACGCTTAAAGTTTTTCATAATAAATATATTTAGTTTGGTTATTATACCATAATAATAATGTAAACAACAAAATCATCTAGACTAAAGTTATTCTGAATTAATTATTTCGAATTTACATCTAATTTATCGATATTTGAACAAATCTTAATAATTATGCCTTTTTATCATAAACTCGGTAAAATTCCACATAAAAGACATACGATCTTTAAAAAGCCTAATGGCGATTTATACTATGAACAATTATTTGGCACCATTGGTTTTGATGGTATATCATCTAACATGTATCATATACACCGACCAACTCAAGTTAAAGAAATTAAACATTCTTATGATGTGAAGCCCGAAATTGCTTTAGATAACAACATAACATCTTATCGATTTCACGGTTTCAAAATTAAAGCTGAAGACGATTATTTAAAAAGTCGAAAAACAGTTTTACACAATCAAGACTGCAATATTACATTGGCTGCACCAAGAACTTCTACTGAAGATTATTTTTATAAAAATGCAGATGCAGACGAATTATTATTCATTCACAAAGGCAGCGGAAAGTTAAGGACTCAATTAGGAAATTTAGATTTCAGTTATGGCGATTATTTACTTATTCCGCGTGGCGTTATCTATAAAATAGATTTTGAAACTTCAGATAATCGACTTTTTATAGTCGAGTCTTCAAGTCCTATTTACACACCCAAACGCTATCGCAACCACTTCGGGCAATTATTAGAGCATTCACCATTTTGTGAACGTGACCTTAGACAACCTTACGAATTAGAAACCAATGACGAAAAAGGTGAATTTTTAATAAAGATCAGAAAGCAAAACCGAATTTTTGATATGGTTTATGCCACGCATCCGTTTGATGTAGTCGGTTATGATGGTTATAATTATCCATATGCGTTTTCAATTCATGACTTTGAGCCGATTACCGGTCGCGTTCATCAGCCACCACCTGTACATCAAACTTTTGAAACCGATGCTTTTGTGGTTTGTTCATTTTGTCCACGATTATACGATTATCACCCAGAAGCTATTCCTGCTCCCTATAATCACAGCAATATAGATAGCGATGAAGTTTTATATTATGTAGACGGCGATTTTATGAGTCGTAACGATATTGAAGCTGGGCACATCTCATTACATCCAGCTGGCATACCTCATGGACCACATCCTGGAGCTGCCGAACGCAGCATTGGCAAAACTAAAACAGAAGAATTAGCCGTTATGGTAGATACTTTTAAACCGCTACAAGTCACTAAAGAAGGCTTAAGTATCGCCGATGAATCTTACCATAAATCTTGGCTCGAATAAACTTAAAAAATTAAAGAAAATCATGAAAGATATTAAATCAGTTAACTACGGACTAGAAAAAATATTTGAAGGCGCACAAGACTTTTTACCATTACTCGGTACAGATTTTGTAGAACTTTATGTTGGTAATGCTAAACAAGCAGCACATTTTTATAAATCGGCATTTGGTTTTCAAACTCTAGCTTATAAAGGTTTAGAAACAGGAAGCAAAGACAGCGTATCTTATGTTTTGCAACAAGACAAAATAAGATTAGTCCTAACATCGCCTCTTAACTCTAAAAACCCGATTAATGAGCACATTGTAAAACACGGTGATGGTGTAAAAGTCATCGCACTTTGGGTTGAAGATGCTCAGAAATCTTGGGAAGAAACCACCAAACGCGGCGCTAAAAGTTTTATGTCTCCAACTATTGAAGAAGACGAACACGGTAAAGTGGTAAAATCTGGAATTTACACCTATGGTGAAACGGTGCATTTATTTGTAGAACGTAAGAATTATAATGGTACATTTTTACCAGGTTATAAAGCTTTAGAGTCCGACTATAAGCCTGAATCTGTTGGTCTTAAATTTATAGACCATATGGTAGGCAATGTTGGCTGGAATGAGATGAACACTTGGGTAAAATGGTATGAAGATGTCATGGGCTTTGTTAACTTTTTATCTTTTGACGATAAGCAAATACACACAGAGTATTCCGCTTTAATGAGTAAAGTGATGAGTAATGGAAATGGTCGAATTAAATTTCCAATCAACGAGCCCGCTGAAGGAAAAAAGAAATCTCAAATTGAAGAATATCTAGATTTCTACGAAGGTTCAGGCGTACAACACATCGCTGTAGCGACTGACGATATTGTGAAAACAGTTTCCGATTTACGATCAAGAGGCGTCGAGTTTTTATCTACACCACCAGAAACCTATTACGACGCAATCCCTGGTCGATTAGAAGAATTTAGCCATGAACTCCGCGAAGATTTAAAAACACTACAAAGCCTCGGTATCATGGTCGATGCTGACGAAGAAGGTTATTTGCTACAAATCTTTACCAAACCAGTACAAGACCGACCAACCTTATTTTTTGAAATTATACAACGCATGGGTGCTCGCGGCTTTGGAGCAGGAAATTTTAAAGCTCTATTTGAATCTATTGAGCGCGAACAGAATTTGAGAGGAACGCTTTAAACGCTTAAGACCTTAAAACTCATAAAATCCTACTAAAAATTTTTGGTAGGATTTTTGTTTTATAAATTTGAAGAAAACATTTTGTGAAAAATACAATCTTCATCCTTTTACTTCTAACAATTGCTTCAGTTCATTCGCAAGCTTATCAAAATGGCGAATGGTTGAAATTTAAAATTAAATATGGCTGGTTTAAAGCTAGTGAAGCTACAATTGAAGTTAAAAAAGCCAAAATTAATGGCCAAAAGGTTTTGCATATTGATGGCTTCGGAAAATCGACTGGTTTGTTAGATGTGTTTTTTAAAGTTCGAGACCATTATGAAACTTATATCAATCCAGACACAAATTTACCAGTCAGATTTGTAAGAAGAATAAATGAAGGTGGCTACAAAAAGAATAAAATTTTAAATTTTAACCATACCACAAACATCGTTGAGGTCATTGACAAAAAACACAACACAAAAAACTCATTTAGCTTTATTGAAGGAACGCAAGACATGATGTCTGTACTATACTTTTTAAGAAATAAAGTTGATATAAAACGTTTAAAACCAGGACAAACATTTACATTAAATTTATTTTTCGACGAAGAAAATTATCCCTTTAAGGTTAAATTTTTAAAAAAAGAAATATTAGAAACAAAATTTGGAGACATTTCAACCTTAAAATTTAGACCATACGTTAAAGCAGATCGCGTGTTTAAAGAACAAGAAAGTTTAAGTTTTTGGGTAAGTGCAGACGAAAATAAAGTTCCTCTAAAAATTGAAGCTAAACTAGCGGTTGGGTCATTAACTGCAAACCTTGATCAATTTAAGGGTTTAAAGCATTCTTTTAGTATTATTGCAAAATAATTAGTCCCTATTAATCGGTGATAATGAAACAACATATTTCAAACCAACTCTTTATATTATCTTTTTTTAGTATTCTCATCTTCAGTTCTTGTAAAGATGATCCTCAAAAAACTGAAATTGAGACAAAACCAACCACACCAAAAGTTGTTGAAAAAAAACCGCTAATCGCCTACGGTATAAATCTCGACAACTACTTAGTTAAAAAAGACACTGTTAAACGCGGAGAAACATTTGGGACAATCTTAGACCAAAATGGAATTGGGCCAACAACCGTTTATAACATTACCCAATCTATTTCAGATAGCATCTTAAATTTTAGGAGGCTAAATTTTGGTAAACCTTATGTCATTTTAAAAACAAAAGATAGCCTTCAAAAACCCACGCATTTTATTTACGAAAAAGATAGAATTAATTATGCCGTTATTTCCATTGAAGACAGCATTTACGGAATAACAGGCAAAAAACCTGTTACTATAAAGCAGAAAGAAGCTAGCGGAATTATAAAATCATCTTTATCTCAAGCTATTGATGATGCAGGCTTAAACTATAATATCGCACTTAGGTTCTCTGAAATTTACCAATGGACAGTAGACTTTTTTAGGCTTCAAAAGGGTGACCAATTTAAAATTATCTACTCAGAAAAATATATAAATGACTCAATTTATGCAGGCCTACATGAGGTAGAAGCATCTTTATTAAGACATAAAGACCGAGATTTCTACGGATTTAATTTTGAAGTTGATAGCCTAACAGGTCGAACCGATTATTTTGATGAAAATGCACAAACCTTAAGAAAATTCTTTTTAAAAGCACCACTTGAATATACAAGAATATCTTCAAGATATACCAAAAGACGGTTTCACCCAGTTCAAAAACGTTGGAAGGCTCATAAAGGAACAGATTATGCTGCACCAACAGGCACACCTATCTGGTCTACTGCCGATGGTGTTGTTATCAAATCAAGTTACACTAGAGGTAACGGTAAATACGTAAAAGTAAGACATACTAATAAATATTCAACGCAATACTTACACATGTCAAGACGAGCAGTAAGTGTAGGCGATTATGTTAAACAAGGTGATATTATTGGTTATGTTGGCAGTACAGGTCTAGCAACTGGACCACATGTGTGTTATCGATTTTGGGTAGATGGCCGTCAAGTAGATCCATACAAACAAGATTTACCAGATGCTGAACCAATGGCCGAAAAATTAAAACCGAAATACCTTAATTTTATTAAGCCTTTAAAAACCCAATTAGATAATATTTCTTTTGTAGAATAGGCGTAAAAAAAACTTACAAAAAACATCAGTTTCTTAACCTTGCCTTAATCTTTAAAATTTAAAAGTACAGTTATTTTGTGGAAAATTAAAAACAAAAAATTTTTCACAATGAAAAAACTATTACTCGGTTTATGCCTTATCTTAGGAATTGGCGCATTTGCACAAGGTGTGACTACTTCTTCCATGAATGGTCAAATTACTGATAATCAGGGAGAACCTCTGCCTGGTGCAAATATTATTGCAGTTCACACACCAACTGGAACTAATTACGGTGTCGTGACAGATTTTGATGGTTTCTACAGAATACCTAACATGCGGATTGGTGGACCTTATACACTAAAAATATCATACGTTGGTTTTAAAACTATTGAGCTTAAAAACATCTACTTAAAACTTGGTGACTCTGAAACAATATCACGCCAAATGAGTGAAGAAGCTAATGCTCTTGATGAAGTTGTAATTACGACTTCAAAGAGTGGTATTTTTGATTCAGGACAGCAAGGATCAAACACTAACATTTCTCAACGAGAAATTACAACCTTACCTTCTGCAACTCGTTCGTTAGGTGACTTTATACGTAAAACGCCTGAAGCACAAGTTACTGAAAATGGTTCGATTTCATTAGGTGGACAAAATAACCGTTACAACTCAATCTATATAGATGGTGCTGTAAACAATGATGTATTTGGACTTGCAGGTTCAGGAACAAACGGAGGACAAACTGGGGTAAACCCAATTTCTATAGACGCGATAGAATCATTTCAAGTGAACCTTTCACCGTTTGACGTTAGACAATCAGGTTTTGCCGGAGGTTCGATTAACGCTATTACACGTTCAGGTACTAATAACACTGAAGCTTCTGTTTACTATTACCAAAGAAATGAATCTTTAGCTGGTAAAACCCCAACAGCTATTAGCGAAGACAATAGAGAGCGTCTATCAGATTTTACAGCTGAATTATATGGTGCTAGAGTTGGTGGTGCGATTATTGAAAATAAATTATTTTACTTCGTTAACTACGAAAGACAAGATGAACAAACGCCTCAGCCTTTTAATTTCGATCTATACCAAGGCGATGCAACTAGACAAGACTTAACTAATCTTAGACAAGGACTAATTGATAAATATGGTTACAATCCAGGTATTTTTGATGAAAATACAAGTAAGCTTATTTCTGATAAATTAATTACACGTGTAGATTGGAATGTTAATGATAAAAACAGCTTAACGTTTAAAAATAGTTACGTAAATGCTGAAAACACAGACCCTAGACAAAGTAATGACAGAAATATTAACTATACTGGTCGTGGTGTATTTTTCCCATCTCGAACAAACTCTACAACAGTTGAATGGAATGCCACCAATGGTTCAGACCTTTCAAACAATCTAATTATTGGGTATACAGATGTTCTTGATGATCGTGGCCCAGTTGGCAACCCTTTCCCGGCTGTATCGATTAATGATGGTAATGGAAGAATTTGGTTTGGTTCAGAGCCTTTCTCAACAGCTAACTTATTAGAGCAGAAATTATTTACAGTTACCAACAATTTTGAAATCTACAGAGGTAAACATAAGTATACCATTGGTGCCAACTTTGAACATTTTGATGTTAAAAACGTATTTTTTGGTCAAAACTTTGGAGATTATACATTTGACAGCCTTGAAGATTTTGAAACTTACTTAGATGATGACCCTACAAATGACGCTCCAGTAGAAAATTTTGGCAGAAGTTACTCTCTTTTCGGAGGTTCAGGAGATGCTTCAGCAGGTGCAGCCGAATTTAAATACTCACAGTTAGGATTTTATCTTCAAGATGATATTTCTGTTACAAATGATTTCAACTTAAGCCTTGGCTTAAGATTAGATGTACCTTTCTTCTCAGACGGTACAGTTAACGACGATTTCAACAACCGTACTGTCGCTCTACTTGAAGAAGCAGGAAAAGATTTACAAGGCGCAAGAGTTGGTACGCCGATTAAAAGTAAGCCGCATTTCTCTCCTCGTTTAGGATTTTCATGGGATGTAAATGGCGAGAAGAAAACACAACTTCGTGGTGGTGTTGGTGTGTTTACATCAAGAATACCTTTAGTGTGGCCAGGTGGTGCTTACAATAACAATGGTGTTTCTCAGGCATTTGTTGGTGACTTCACAACACCTGGAGATGATTTCTTTGTGGCAGATCCATTCAACCAACCTGTTCAACCAGGAGCAGAACCTGGCTCAGGCTCTGTTGGTGGTAACATCGATTTATTTGCACCAGACTTTAAACTACCTCAAGTTTTAAAATATAATTTTGCTATAGACCAAAAACTTCCTATTTGGGATTTAGTATTATCTGGTGAGTTTTTATACAACAACATTTTAAACAATGTTTATTATGAAAACTTAAATGTTAAAGATCCTGTTGGTAGATTAAATGGTGCCGATAACAGACCTTATTACGACAGAAACGACCTAGTTGACGACACTTATGCACGTATTATTTTAGGGTCTAACACAAGTGAAGGTTATTCTTATAACGCAACATTTAAATTAACCAAGCCATTTGAAAACGGTTTTGCTGGTCAAATAGCTTATACTTACGGTGAGTCTGAAAATATTTTTGAAGGAACATCTTCTCAAAACTCATCACAGTGGAGAAATCAAATTACTGTAAATGGTAAAAACTCTAATTTACCAGTTCAACGTTCAGATTTCTCGTTAGGATCTCGTATTACAGCTAATGTATCTTATGAATATGAATGGAACGATAACATTAAAAGTACCATAGCTTTATTTTATTCAGGAGAACAAGGCTCGCCTTATAGCTATGTTTACCAAGAAGGAAGAGATTTGTTAAATGATGATTCTAGAGATAATGCTTTAATTTACATTCCTAGAGATGCTTCAGAAATTACATTTGTTGGATCGCCACAGGAGCAAGCTGAACAATGGGAAGCCTTTAATAGCTTCATAAATTCAAGTGATTACCTCAGCGAGAGAAGAGGTCAATATGCTGAAAGAAATGGTGATAGAGGTCCTTGGAGTCATATTGTTGATTTAAAGTTCTTACAAGACTTTTCATTGAACATGAACAATAAAAAACACACCTTCCAAGTATCATTCGATATTTTTAACTTCACTAATTTACTTAATAAAGATTGGGGTAGAAGACAATTTATCTCTCGTGAAGTTGGTATCTTAGAAACTGAAGTTGGTGGCCCAAACCCAGAGTTTAGTTTTAATACAGACGAATTCAAAACTGAAGAAGATGTAATCTTATACGATGACAGCGGAATTTTATCTTCAAGATGGCAAATGCAAGTTGGCTTAAGATATATCTTTAACTAATCATACTGTAAAATTTAATTTTAAAAGCGCGGCTTTGGCCGCGCTTTTTTTGCGGTTTATCTAACACAAACCATTGTTTTTAATATCTTTAGCTAAGATTTAAGTTACATGTTAAATAAACGCTTACTTATTAAAAATCTTCTCGCCCATAATGACGAAAACAGCTTTTTTGATAAGAAACTGAAAATTGACATTGGCAATAAAGAAGGTAAAGCAAAGTTTTTAAAACATGTTTGCGCACTTTCAAATTCAAATCCAAATAACAACGCTTATATAATTATTGGCGTAAGTGACGAAACAAATCAAATTCTTGGAGTAGACTTCTTTGATGACAGTAAAATTCAAAATTTGGTCAACGCTTATCTTGAGCATCCACCAAAGGTAAGTTATGAAAACATTCCATTTCCTCATCTACCGGAGCATAAAGTAGTAGGTCTCGTTAGTATTAGACCTAAAAGAGAACCTAGTATTTGCGCTTTACGAAAGAACATTTGGAAATATTGGGGCGGCACTGTTTTTATGCGTGAAGGTAGTATAAGTAAACCAAAAGTATTTGATATTGAAATTAAAGACTTCAACTCCAAACTGGTTAATGAAATAGAAAGCCACTCTCAAAACAACATTAAACTAACGCTAGATGGTGTTTTCGATTTTATAGAAAAGAGTAAAGATTACAACCCAAAATATCAGGTATTTAAAGAGTATTTCGTTGTTTGTTGGGCAGGAAAAACCAAACAAATCAATGGTAAAGAACTTCTCTCTCGTGTAAACATTGAGCTTATTAATGAGCAAGTAAAGCTGTTTTATTCAGACTTAGATAAAGTCGAAATTCATTATAATAATGATAAATTTGAAATTTTAGAATACATACATCTCGGTTTAGAACAAAAGTTTGCTTATTATCCATTAGAAAGAGTAAGTATCAAATTTCAAAATACTATGAAGTATGAAATTGAAACAAAACTTGTATTTCAACCCCCAAAATATGATGCGGCAACACTACGCCATTTTTTAAATCATAATAAAACTTTACTTCAAAAAGTAAGTAAACACATCAAATTAACTCCCAATGAGTTGTCAGACCTTCAACAAGTGCCAAGCATCTATTTAATTGCTTATTTAAACGGTTATAAAACGGCTCTCGAAGCCTTATATAATGCTAAATTTTTACTAAAAAAAAATTATCCTACGGCGCATCAACGCGTAAAAGATAACTTAAGAGTTTTACGAAAAATTAAATATAATTAATATGCAGCGATGTTATGTAATTGGTGACATTCATGGTGGCCTGAAGGCTTTAAAAGACTTACTATTTCAGCTCAATCTTCAACCAAACGATAAGCTTATTTTTTTAGGTGATTATGTTGATGGATGGAGTGATTCTGCCAATGTTATCTCCTATTTAATTCAACTTAAAGAATCACACAATTGCTTTTTTATTCGTGGTAATCATGACGCCTTGGTTTTAAAATGGCTAACGACAAGTTTCAATAATGAAAAATGGTTAGATCATGGAGGTAAAAGCACTAAAGAAGCCTATGAAATGATTGATGATGCAACCAAGAAAAAGCACATTCAATTTTTAGAAAACTTAGAAGATTATATCGTAGACGAAGAAAACAGACTATTTGTTCATGCGGGATTTGCCAACTTACATGGTCCTGAATACGAGTTTTATAACAATACTGTTTATTGGGATAGAAGTTTGTGGGAAATGGTATTAGCTATGGATTCTAAGCTGAAGCCAACAGACCAACGCTACCCTAAACGCTTGCAATTATTTAGTGAAATTTACATCGGTCATACACCAACGACACGGCTTAATGAAACAAGACCTATTAAAATAGCTAATGTAATTAATGTGGATACTGGTGCGGCTTTTAAAGGTCCGTTAACAGCCTATGAAATTAATTCTGGTGAAGTGATTCAAACTAAGCCTGTTTACCTGTATTACCCTAAAGAAAATGGCCGAAATTAAAGCTGCAGTATCTGCTTAGCAATTGCTTTTGCTGAAATGCCCACAACCTCAAACAATTCTTGTGTACTACCATGTTCAATAAATTCATCTGGAATACCTAATTTAATAAGTTGAGTAGAGGCTTCAACTCGATTGAAGTAACTTGACACCGCATCGCCTAAACCACCAATAATTGATGCATCTTCAACGGTAATAACAAATTCAAACTGCTGAATAATTTCATCTAAGGTCTCCGTGTCTAGTGGTTTTAAAAATTTGAAATCATAATGTGCTGGTTTAATTTCTTTAGGCAGTAATTTAAAGGCATCAGCCACTTCCTGAGCAATGCTGCCAATGCTTAGCACAGCAATTTTTTGGCCTAATTGAAGTAATTCAGATTTACCAATTGGCATCGCCTTAAAATCAATTTGCCAATTTTTATGAAACGATTGCCCACGTGGATATCGAACAGCTATTGGATGTTCATTAAACTGACTAGCTGTATATAATAACTGACGTAATTCAATACCATTTCTTGGTGAGGCAATCACCAAATTGGGAATACAATTTAGGTAAGCCAAGTCAAAAACACCATGATGGGTTGCACCATCACGACCAACAAGCCCAGCACGATCTATGCAAAAAACAACGGGTAAGTTTTGTAGAGCTACATCATGAATAACTTGATCATAAGCTCGCTGTAAAAAGGTTGAATAAATGGTGCAAAATACCTTAAAGCCTTGTGTTGCCATACCAGCTGAAAGTGTTACAGCGTGTTGCTCAGCAATACCTACATCAAATGCGCGATCAGGATATGCTTGCATCATATACTTTAAGGAACTGCCTGTAGGCATCGCTGGTGTTACACCAACAATTTTTGAATTATTTTTTGCTAAATCTAGCATGGTTAAACCAAAAACATCTTGGAATTTAGGTGGTAAATCGGTTTGAGAAGATTTATAACGTTCGCCAGTTTGTTTGTTAAATTTTCCTGGCGCATGATAAGTCACTTGGTCTTGCTCTGCACTAGGTAAGCCTTTGCCTTTTTTAGTAATTACATGCAATAAACGCGGTCCGTTTTGCTGCTGTAAACGCTTTAAGGTTTCAATTAGCTTGGGTAAATCATGACCATCAATTGGACCTTCATAACTAAAGTTTAAAGCTTCAATTATATTATCTTGTTTTGGCTTCTTTCCTATTTTGGCTTTGGTTAAGTAGTTTTTTAGGGCGCCAACACTTGGGTCAATTCCTATGGCATTATCATTTAATATAACCAACAAATTAGCTTTAGTAACGCCAGCATGATTTAAACCTTCAAATGCCATTCCTGAAGCAATTGATGCATCGCCAATCACAGCGATATGTTGTCTATTTATTTTACCCTTTAATTTCGAGGCAATGGCCATGCCTAAAGCTGCAGAAATTGAAGTTGAACTATGACCAACACCGAACGTATCATATTTACTTTCGCTGCGTTTTGGGAAACCGCTAATGCCATTTAATTGTCTGTTTGTTTCAAATAATTCTCGTCGACCTGTTAAAATTTTGTGTCCGTAAGCTTGATGACCAACATCCCAAATTAATAAATCATCAGGTGTATGAAACACATAATGCAAAGCAATAGTTAATTCAACTACACCTAAACTAGCGCCTAAATGACCTTCTTTTGTCGAAACAATATCAATAATAAAATCGCGAAGTTCATCTTTTAATTCTAAAAGTTGTCCAGCAGATAGTTGCCTTAAATCGGCTGGTGAATTGATGGTTGAGAGCAATTTATAAGTCATCCTACAAAGTTACCAATTAGAAATTGTATTTTTGAATATGCTTACACCATTTGATGATAATTATTTTATGAAGAAAGCCTTAGAAGAAGCTCAATTAGCTTTTGAAAAGGCAGAAGTTCCTGTAGGTGCTGTAATTACGCATCAAAATAAAATTATTGCAAGAAGCCATAATTTAACCGAACAACTAATTGATGTTACCGCACATGCCGAAATGCAAGCGATTACTTCAGCCGCAAATTTTATTGGTGGTAAATACCTGAAAGATTGTACGCTTTATGTGACTTTAGAACCTTGCCAAATGTGTGCTGGCGCTTTATATTGGAGCCAAATTTCAAGAGTTGTTTTTGCTGCTGAAGACGAAAAACGCGGTTACAGAACTATGGGCACAATGTTACATCCTAAAACTGAAGTTAAATTTGGTGTTATGGCTGAAGAAGCTTCAAGTTTATTGAAACGCTTTTTTATAGAAAAACGAAATTTAAATTAGCAATGAATAAGGTGAGTATTAAAAATGACCTTTGGATTTTAAGAAGTTTTGAGCTCCTATTTTTCAGTGTTGCTGTTATTTATTTTTTTGAAAAGTCAACAACAGATAATGGTGGTTATTTTGCTTTAAGTTTTATTTTTTTGCTCAATGCTGTATTAGCAGCTGTGAGATTATTTCATCCAAAATACAATAAAGTTGAATTAGATGAAGAGCAAATCAGTTCAGTAGAGCAAAAAACGATTCCTTTAATTAATAACACCTTTTTAGTAGTGAAATACCGAAACAAAGAATTAAAAGTTTTTAGAAAGCGTAATCAAGAACAATTACTTCAACTGAGACTCAAACACAAAATTGATGCTTGATTGAACTAAGATTGAAGTCTTTTCAGGAAGATGTAATTCATCCCAAGGATGTCTCATTCCAAAAACGTGATTAGCTCCAGGAATTACTTTTAAAACCGAATGATTTAAGTGTTGATGTAAGTCTTTAGCATTTTGTAAACTCACAGCTTCATCTTGGTCTCCGTGAATAATTAAACAAGGCTGCTTAATGGTTTTAGCCTTATTTAAAATATGAAGCTCTTGTTCATGGGCTTTAAAATCTTCAAAAAATTGAAAGTAATGTGGCATTAACTGACCTGTTCGACCATTTTTAACATGATAAACGCCAGTTGTTTTCCATTGCTCAAAAGCACTTCCAGTTGGAAATCTAGACTCAAAATCTGATACTGCTGCCCAAGTAATTAATTGGTCTACTAAATGGTTTTGTGCAGCTACTAAAACCGCAATGCCACCACCACGACTATGCCCAATTAAAGTCAATTGGTTTAGGTTTATAAAAGGGTGTTGACTAAAATACTGAGCTGCCCAATTAATAACGGTATTAACATCTTGTACTTGGGTTGTATAATTGTCTTCGGCAAAGGCTTCTAAATTATTAAATTCTGTCGGTTGCTCAGGTGTTCCACCATAATGTGAGAAGTTAAACTTAACAAATACAATTCCTTTTTTTAAAAACTCTTCAGCTATTAAATGCCAAGCACCCCAATCTTTAAAACCTTTATAGCCATGGCAAAATAAAGCGACCTGATGTAATGTTTGCTCATCGTCATAAGTATAATCTAATAAAATAGGTAAGCCTGACGCACTTTTAATTTGAAGACTTGTAGTTTTAATCATCTGAAATTATTTTACCTAAAATTACAAAATAGACTTTAAATGCTGAATTAATTCGGGCAGAGCTTCGATATAACTCATATGCCCACCAGGTAATAACTTAAAATTTAAATTATGCTTTTGGGCAATTTGTTTTAAAGCATTCGTATTAGCGATGGGATCATCTTGGCCAGCGATAATGAAGGTTTTAGTTTTTAAATGAATTAAAGAGTTGGTTCGGTCTTCACGATCACGCATACCTATAAGTGTGTTGATAATACCTTGTGTACTACAAGTTTTAGCCTGCTCAACAGCTTCATTAATTGCATCTTCATGGCGTAAATGCATTTGAGGTAAAAACAAATTTTTTACCGCCATACTTATAAAAGCCTGAGGATATTTTTGAACCATTTTAATAGCACGGTCGCGGTCTTTTTTTCGACTGGAAGAGTCGGCTAAACTGGTAGAATTCAAAATAATCTGTTGTTGAATGACTTTTGGATCAACTTCAGCTAAAGCTAAAAGTACATAACCGCCTAAGGAATGCCCAACGAAATGTGCATGATGCAAGTTTAAATGCTGCAATAATCCGCGAATAATTTCCGCTAAATTAGGCATGGTGTGAATGTATCCCATCGCTTCAGTTTGGCCGTGACCAGGTAAATCGATACAAATAATTCGATATTTATCCTTAAACTGCGGAATGATGGATTGCCACATGTTGGCATTTTCTAGAAACCCATGAATACAAACTAAAACAGGTTTTTTTGAAGCGGTTTCAGTTTGGGTAAAATGAATTTTAGTTTGTCGAAAATTGAATGTTGGCATAAATCAAACAACCTTGCTGAAAAACTTCAACAAGGTTGTGGCTTTTAAAAGTTGAAATTATTGGTTCATTAAGGTTTCAATTTCTTCAATTTCAATAGGAATATTGCGCATGAGGTTGAAGGGTTCGCCGTTTTCTTGAATCACGACATCATCTTCAAGTCTAACGCCAATATGCTCTTCAGGCAAATAAATACCAGGTTCTACCGTGAAGACTTGATTGGCTTGCATTGGTTCGTGTAATAAGCCGTAATCATGCGTATCTAGGCCAATATGATGTGATGTACCATGCATAAAGTATTTTTTGTAGGCTGGCCATTTAGGGTCTTCATTTTGTACATCGGCTTTATCAAGTAGCTTTAAGCCGAGTAATTCAGAAGTCATTAATTTACCAACTTCAACATGATATTCAACCCATAATGTTCCAGGCACTAACATTTTAGTCGCCTCTTTTTTAACGCGATTAACGGCATTATAAATTTGTTTTTGGCGATCGGTAAATTTTCCGTTAACTGGGATAGTTCTAGACATATCACTGGCATAATTGGCATATTCAGCGCCAACATCAAATAGGATTAAGTCACCATCTTTACATTGATGTTTATTTTCGATGTAATGTAAAACGGTTGCATTTTTACCAGAAGCAATAATTGGCGTGTATGCAAAACCACGTGAACGATTTTTGAGGAATTCGTGCATAATTTCAGCCTCAAGTTCAAATTCCCAGATATTTGGTTTAGTTTCTTTTAAAATGCGTCTAAACGCTTTTTCAGTGATATTACAAGCCGTTTGCATGGTATCTAACTCTAATTGATGTTTTACCGAACGTAAACGCTGTAAAATCGGGTTGCTTTTAGCCACTTGGTGCGCTGGGTAATTTTCTTTCAGCCACTTATTGAAGCGGTCTTCACGGGTTTCGGTATCATGAGCAGCGCGATAATGTTCATTGGTGTTAATATAAATAGTTTCACTTTGAGACATCAACTCGTGAAATATTTTGTGAAAGTCTTTTAGCCAATAAACCGTTTTGATTCCAGCAATTTGGAGGGCTTTTTTCTCATCTATTTTTTCGCCTTCCCAAACCGCAATATGCGGATTAGTTTCTTTTAAAAATAAAATTTCGCGGTGTTCTGGTTTTGGCGCATCTGGAAATAAAACCAATATACTATCTTCTTGATCGACGCCACTTAAATAATAAATGTTTCGGTCTTGTTGAAACGGAATGGTGCTATCGGCACCAATAGGATAAATATCGTTAGAGTTGAAGGCCGCAACTGAATTAGGCTTCATTTGAGCCATAAAGTTTTTACGGTTTTGAATAAATAATTCGTTTGAAATAGGTTCGTAACGCATAAATTAATGATTTTTTTCAAAGATAAAGATTGTGAATGTAAATTAAATCCTGATTCCTTTTTTTAATGAAATTGACTAAATCGATTGAAATTGTTTTAAAACTATTCTAAATTAACACGAATTAAGCTTAGTTTTTTGTGTGTAAGGCTAATGCGATGTATTTTTGAATTAAATTTTTCAAAAACATCACAATGAGTGGAATTTTAAAAACATCAATAGCACGAAAATTTGCTATGGCACTTTCAGGACTATTTTTAGTTCTTTTTTTGGCACAACATTTTACAATTAATTTTACCTCTGTTGTTAGTCCAGATACCTTTAATGAAATTTCTCATTTTATGGGAACTAACTTTTTAGTACAAGCCATTTTACAGCCCGTACTAATTTTTGGTGTAGTCTTTCACTTCATTATGGGGTTTGTTTTAGAAATTAAGAACAATAAGGCTAGAGTTGTTAAATACAAATCATATAATGGTGGTGCTAATGCACCTTGGGTTTCTAGAAATATGATCATTTCAGGAGCTGTTGTTTTGGCATTTTTAGGCTTACACTTTTACGATTTCTGGATTCCAGAAATGGTTCATAAATACGTAGAGAGTCATCCAGAAGATCCGACGAGATATTATGAAGAAACAGTCGCTAAATTTGCCAATCAACCTATAAGACTAGGGATTTATGTATTATCATTTGTCTTTTTAATGCTTCACCTTTTACATGGTTTTGCTTCATCATTCCAAACTGTTGGTTTCAACAATAAGTACTCTAAAGGTTTAAAAGTTTTTACCAAAGCTTTTGCAATTGTTATCCCTTTAGGCTTTGCATTTATTGCTATATTTCACTACATCAATAATTTATAATTAAGGATTATGTCAATTTTAGATTCAAAAATACCAAGCGGTCCGATTGCAGAAAAGTGGACCAAGCATAAAAATGAAATTAATCTTGTTAATCCTGCAAACAAGAGAAATATAGACATTATAGTTGTTGGTACTGGATTAGCAGGTGCTAGTGCTGCAGCAACTTTAGCTGAATTAGGTTATAATGTAAAAACATTTTGTTTTCAAGATTCACCAAGACGTGCGCACTCTATTGCAGCACAAGGTGGAATTAATGCTTCAAAAAATTATCAAGGCGATGGCGATTCTGATTATCGCTTATTTTATGATACAGTTAAAGGTGGTGATTACCGCTCTAGAGAAGCTAACGTATACCGCTTAGCTGAAGTTTCAAGTAATATTATTGATCAGTGCGTAGCTCAAGGCGTTCCTTTTGCACGTGAATATGGTGGCTTACTCGACAACCGTTCATTTGGTGGTGTGTTAGTTTCAAGAACTTTTTACGCTAAAGGCCAAACTGGACAGCAACTGCTACTTGGCGCATATTCAGCTATGAACCGCCAAATTAATCGAGGAAAAATTCAGGCTTTTAACCGTCATGAAATGATGGATATTGTAAAAGTTGATGGAAAAGCACGAGGGATTATCGCTAGAAATTTAGTGACTGGTGAAATTGAACGCCATTCGGCTCATGCTGTTGTATTAGCTTCAGGTGGTTATGGTAATGTATTCTTCTTGTCAACCAATGCCATGGGAAGCAATGTTACTGCTGCTTGGAGAGCTCATAAAAAAGGTGCATTTTTTGCTAATCCTTGCTTTACGCAAATTCACCCAACTTGTATTCCAGTTTCTGGTGACTTACAAGCTAAATTAACCTTAATGTCTGAGTCATTAAGAAATGATGGACGTATTTGGGTACCAAAACATAAAAAAGATGCCGAAGCCATTAGAGCTGGCAAACTTAAACCTACTGAAATTAAAGAAGAAGATCGCGACTACTATCTAGAACGTCGTTATCCAGCTTTTGGTAACTTAGTTCCTCGTGATGTAGCTTCACGTGCAGCAAAAGAAAGATGTGATGCTGGCTATGGTGTTAATAAAACCGGACAAGCTGTTTATCTCGACTTTGCAAGTGCCATAGAACGTTATGGGAAAGAAAAAGCCTTTTCTTCTGGTCATAAAAACCCATCTCAGGAGGAAATCATAAAATTAGGTAAAGAAGTGGTGGAGTCTAAATATGGTAACTTATTTGATATGTACCAGAAAATTACTGACCAAAACCCATACGAAACACCAATGATGATCTTCCCTGCTGTACATTACACAATGGGCGGACTTTGGGTAGATTATAACCTGATGACCACTATTCCTGGCTGTTATGCTGCTGGTGAGGCAAACTTTTCAGACCACGGCGCTAACAGATTAGGTGCTTCTGCGCTTATGCAAGGTTTAGCTGATGGATATTTTGTATTACCTTACACTATTGGTGATTACTTATCTAGCGACATTCAAACTGGCCCTATTTCAACAGAAACTAAAGAGTTTGAGCAAGCTGAAAAAGAAGTTCGTGATAGTTTAGATCGATTAATGAACATTAAAGGCGATAAACCTGTTGATTATTTCCATAGAAAATTAGGTTTAATTATGTGGAATAAATGTGGAATGTCTCGTAATGAAAAAGAACTAAAAGAAGCGATTGAAGAGATTGCTCAACTTAGAGAAGAGTTTTACAGCAATGTTAGAATTCCTGGCAAAGCAACTGTAAAAAATGCAGAACTTGAAAAAGCAAGTCGTGTTGCAGATTTCTTAGAGTTAGGTGAATTGTTTGCAAAAGATGCTTTAGAGAGAAATGAGTCTTGTGGTGGCCACTTTAGAGAAGAATACCAAACTGAGGATGGAGAAGCCCTAAGAGATGATGAAAATTACCGTTATGTTTCTGCTTGGGAATATAAAGGACAACCTAAAGACGCTGTTTTACACAAAGAACAGTTGATTTTTGAAAATATTGAATTAAAAACTAGAAGCTATAAATAAGATCATTATGAAGCTTAAATTAAATATATGGCGTCAAGAAGATGCCAACGCTAAAGGACAATTTGAGAATTACGACTTAGATGGAATTGATGGCGATATGTCGTTTTTAGAAATGTTAGATGTTCTTAATAACAATTTAATTGAACAAGGAGTTGAACCCGTAGAATTTGACCATGATTGTCGTGAAGGTATCTGTGGAATGTGTTCGCTTCAAATTAATGGCGAGCCTCATGGGCCAGACCGTCGCGTGACCACTTGCCAATTACATATGCGTAAATTTAAAGATGGAGATACCATTACTATTGAACCGTTTAGAGCGAAAGCATTTCCTGTCGTAAAAGATTTAGTAGTAGATCGCTCTGCTTTTGACCGTATTCAACACGCAGGTGGCTATATTTCTGTAAATACTTCAGGTAATACTCAAGACGCTAACTCTATCCCTATCGAAAAAGAAAACGCAGACATGGCCTTTAATGCTGCAACATGTATTGGTTGCGGCGCTTGTGTTGCTGCATGTAAAAATGCAAGTGCGATGTTGTTTACATCAGCCAAGGTTTCACAATATGCATTGTTACCACAAGGTGAAGTTGAAGCAACCGAGCGTGTCCTTAATATGGTTGAACAAATGGATAAAGAAGGTTTTGGTAATTGTACCAATACAGGTGCCTGCGAAATTGAATGCCCTAAAGGCATTTCGTTAGAAAATATCGCGCGCTTAAATCGTGAATATTTGTCAGCGAGTTTTAAAGGTTAATATATTAAGTAACAAATAAAAAAAAGCACCTTTTATAAGGTGCTTTTTTTTGTTGCAATGTTTTTAGCTGATTGATTCTTCAACACCTTTAAGCATCACCTGAACTAAAGTTTTTAAATCATATTCATGTTTCCAATTCCAATCATTTCGTGCAGTAGTATCCTCAATACTTGATGGCCAAGAGTCAGCGATAGCTTGTCTAAAATCGGGTTTATAATTGATTTTAAATTCTGATAACTTCAACCTAATCTCTTCGGCTAGCTCACGTGGTGTAAATGAAATTCCGCCAAGGTTATAAGATGAACGTACATTAATTTTACTACTGTCAGCTTCCATTAATTGTATGGTTGCTTTAATAGCATCATCCATATACATCATTGGTAAAGCGGTGTCTTCATTTAAAAAAGATGTGTAAACTTCACCTTTAACGGCGCTATGAAAAATTTCTATTGCGTAATCAGTTGTACCGCCACCAGGTGGTGTTTTATAGCTAATTAGTCCAGGATAACGAATACTTCTAACATCAACACCATAACGTTTATGGTAATATTCACACCAACGTTCACCGGTTTGTTTACTAATGCCATATACTGTGCTAGGTTCCATTATGGTTTGTTGAGGTGTGTTAAACTTTGGTGTAGTTGGACCAAAAACGGCAATACTTGATGGCCAAAACAGGTGTTTTATTTTTTGTTCTTTAACAAGATTTAGAACATTAAAAAGTGAGTTCATATTCAATTCCCAAGCTTTCATCGGAAATTTTTCGGCAGTTCCACTTAACATGGCAGCCATCATATAAACCGTGTCAATATCATAATGCATAATCACGTCTTGAAGCTGTGTGAAATTTGTTGCATCTAAGACTTCAAAAGGTCCAGAAGCCATTAATTCGGCAGAACCTTCTCTAATATCACTCGCAATAATTGTATCTTTACCGTGTTTTTGACGCAATGTAGTAGTTAATTCAGAACCAATTTGACCACATGCGCCAACAATTAACGTCTTTGCCATAATTTAATAAATTTATGCAAATATACAGATTGGAAGTAGCCCATAGATTAATTATTTCATAATTATAAATCGATAATATCTCTTATATTTGATAATATCTTATAAATCAGATTAAATGACTAAGTATTTTATAGCTTTTGCTCTAGTTATATGCTGTTGGTCTTGTAGCCAAACTCAAGAAAAAACAGCATCAAAAAACACTGATTTCTACGCTTTAAAATTAAGCGTTGATACCATTTCTATTGCTCAACTTTCTAATAAAGCTGAAGAATTTGCAAATGAATGGGATGATTACCTTGCCATTAAAACTGAAATTGCAAGAACAAAAGCGATGAATATTGGAGACGCACTAAACAATGCTGAAAATATTATTCGCATAAGCGATTCTCTTAAGGCCAGTTTGCCTGACACTTTTAATATAGAACCTATTAAAGCTAGGTTAAAACTAATGGAGACACAAGCTAGAAATCAACAACAACTCTTAGCTCGAAAAAGTCAGGACACATTAGCGATTAAAGAAAGTATCTATAAACTTATACAAAGTTTTAGCAGTTTAAATACACAAATTAATGAATGCTTTATTGAAACGCCTCAATTCATTGAGCCCAAAAATTAAATTAGTTGCAGTTTTAATCTTCACAGTTAATCTCAGTTTAGCACAAGAACATGAAGAAAAGATTAACCAAACACTAAACCATTGGCATAAAGCCGCTGCGAGTGCTAATGCTGAAAAATATTTTAATTTAATGACAGAAGATGCTGTTTTCGTAGGCTCAGATGCCGATGAAGTTTGGAGCCTGAAAGACTTTAAAACTTTTGCTATGCCTTATTTTAAAAAGGGTAAGGCTTGGACATTCACTTCTATAAAACGAAATCTTTATATAAACTCTAAAAATATAGCTTGGTTTGATGAAGTATTAACCTCAACACACATGGGTTTGTGCCGTGGTAGTGGTATTGTAGAATTAGTTGATCATCAATGGAAAGTTAAGCATTATGTGTTATCTATTCTCGTTCCCAATGAACTCGTCGATCAAGCTAATGAACAAAAAAAACAACACGATAGTGAATACATTAACAAGCTTAAAAACTAAACATTTTAGAAAAGTTGAAGTCTAAGTTGTAACGATATCAAAAAAACAAGACTTATATAACATATAAAATAGAGTAAACCTATGAAAATTAAACATTTAGCTTTGTCTGTAGCAGCGCTAGGCCTTGCAGCTAGTTGCTCAACTAACGAAACACAAAAAGATGCGCCAGGTATTGATGTTGAATACATGGATACTAGCGTAAGACCTCAAGACGACTTCTATACCTACGTGAATGGAAAATGGAATGAAACCGCTAAAATACCTGACGATAGAACATCTTGGGGCGGATTTCAAATATTAAGAAAGCAAACCGATGCTGATGTTTTAAATATTTTAGAAAAAGCTGAAGCTTCTGGAAAATATGATAAAAATACCGATCAAGCTAAAGCTATTGCGGTATTCAATTCAATTATAGATACAGAAGCGCGAGATGAAAAAGGTGTAAAACCAGTTATGCCTTACATCAATAAAATTGAAGCAGTTACCTCAACAAGTGAATTACAAGAGTTGTTAGCTAAAAATCCTTCAGCAATATCGGCACCATTTTTTGGACTTTCTGCCTACTCAGACCCGAATGACAGTAATATAAATGTAGCCTACATCGGAGTTGGTGGTTTAGGTTTACCTGACCGGGATTACTATTTGAAAGAAGATGAGGATTCTAAAAAAATTCGCGAGCAGTATATCGCTCATGTCGCTAGAATGTTAAACTATATTGGCGAAACTGATACCGAAGCTAAAGCTGAGCGTATTCTAGAATTGGAGACTCAGCTAGCTGAACCTCGTTTAGATAAAGTAGCGCGTCGTGATTTTAGAAATTACAATAACCGCTTTCATGTAGATGACTTAAATACTGTTGCTGAAAACATCAACTGGAAAAGTTTCATGTCTGATTTGGGAATGGAAAAATTACCAGATACCGTTTTAGTTATGGAACCTAAGTATATGAGTCAATTAGACCAAATGTTAGTTTCTACTCCTATTGAAGACTTAAAACTACTTACAAAATGGGCCACATTTAATGATGCAGCAGGACAACTTTCTTCTGAAATTGAAAAAGCTAATTGGGAGTTTTACAGTAAAACATTAAGCGGTGCGAAAGCTCAAAGACCTATCAAAGAACGTGCCCTATCAGTAGTTAACAACACTATTGGTGAAGCTGTAGGTCAGTTATATGTCGACGAAAAATTTCCACCAGAAGCTAAAGAAAAAGCTGAAGCTATGGTAACTAATGTAATTTCTGCATTCAAAAAAAGAATTGATAATTTAGAATGGATGACAGATTCGACTAAGACTAAAGCTATTGAAAAACTTAACAAATTCACCGTTAAAATTGGTTATCCAGATGAATTTAAAGATTATTCAGACTTAAAAGTCGACAAAAACAAATCTTACTACGAAAATATGTTAGCAGTTAGCGAATGGAATTTTAAAGACAATTTATCTAAAATCGGTAAACCAGTAGACAAAACAGAATGGGGCATGTCTCCACAAACTGTAAATGCTTACTTTAACCCATTGTATAATGAAATTGTTTTTCCTGCAGCTATCTTACAACCACCGTTTTACGATTATAAAGCTGATGCAGCTGTAAACTACGGCGGAATCGGTGCTGTAATTGGTCATGAAATTTCACATGCATTTGATGACTCAGGTGCCCGTTTTGATGCAGATGGTAATCTTAAAAATTGGTGGACTGATGAAGACTTAGAACAGTTTACAGCCCGCGGAGAAAAACTGGCAGCACTTTACAGTAGTATTGAAGTTCTAGACAGCGTTTATATTAATGGTAAATTTACTTTAGGTGAAAACATTGGTGACTTAGGTGGTGTTTTAGGCGCTTACGATGGTTTACAAATGCATTTAAAAGAAAATGGTAATCCAGGCAAAATCGAAGGCTTTACACCAGAACAGCGCTTCTTTTTATCATGGGCAACCGTTTGGCGTACTAAGATGAGAGACGAAGCATTAAAAACTAAGATTAAAACCGATCCACATTCTCCAGGACAATACCGTGCATATGTACCATTACAAAATGTAGATGCATTTTATGAAGCATTTGACCTTAAAGAAGGTGATCAATTATATTTAAAACCTGAAGATCGGGTAAGAATTTGGTAAACTCAAATAAAAATAAATCGAATAGAAGCCTTTTAGAAATTACAAAAGGCTTCTTTTTTTTTAAATAAATAGAAACTACACAAAAAGAATTATATTTATAACTTCAGTTGAAGTTTATAGATATGAGAAAATTCTTAAAATGGTTCTTAGGCAGTATTCTATTGCTAATTATTATACTTTATGTAACCGATTACAATTATATTTTAAAAGGTATTCGAGTTGTTTACTTAACAGGTCATACCACAGCTTTTATAGATGATTATAAGTACTTTGACAACCGAAGTATTGAAAATAAAATTGTTCAAAATTGGCCTGAGGCTAGCACTTATAATTCTATTAAACCTACACAACGTCTAGATTCGGTTAACAACGCGCTTGGTACCACCGCTTTTTTGATTATTAAAAATGGAGAAATTATTTATGAAAACTATGCACCTGAATATACTAAGGATTCAAAAACTAATTCATTTTCGATGGCTAAAAGTATTACGACAAGTTTACTTTTTAAAGCAATTCAAGATGGTTACATCAAAAGTTTAGAACAACCTATCACTGATTTTTTTCCAGACTTTAAAGGTGAGTTTGCTAAAAATACTACAGTAGGCGATTTAGCTTCGATGGCTAGCGGACTTAATTGGGAAGAGCACTATTACAGTCCATTTTCTATGACGGCTCGCGCCTACTATGATGATGAAATTGGCGAACTAGTCAACAGCTTAGAGGTTAACCAAGCTTCAGGACAAAACTTTAAATATTTAAGTGGCAATACCTTATTACTGGGAATGATTATTAGTAAAGCAACTCAAAAAAGTTTATCTGAATATTTGAGTCAAAGCTTTTGGCGTCCTTTAGGGATGCGTCAAACAGCCTATTGGCAATTAGATAACGTTGAAAGTGGCATTGAAAAAGCCTACTGTTGTATCGCTTCTAATGCACGTGATTTTGCTAAAATAGGACAGTTGTTTTTACAAAATGGCAGTTGGAATGGAAAACAAATCATAGACACAAGTTATGTGAAACTGGCTACAAAAGCGCGTTTTAAAAAAAGCCCACAGTATGGCTATGGCTTTTGGCTGAGTAATTATAAAACTAAGCAACTATTTAGTATGCGTGGTATTTTAGGTCAATATGTAATTGGCATTCCTAAAGACAATTTAATTATTGTTAGGCTTGGTCATCATCGGTCTAAAGAAAAAATCAATCATTTCCCGAAAGATTTTTATATTTATATAGATGAAACCTACCAAATGCTAAACCAAATCTAACATGTTACACAAACTTCAACTTGAGCATATTTTATTTTTAGATATTGAAACTGTTCCAGCTTATGAGAATTTTTCAGACTTACCTGAACAACTTCAACTATTATTTGCTTCTAAAACAGCCTATCGCCGTAAAGGTGAAATTTCACCAGAAGATTTTTATTCTAGTGCTGGTATTTGGGCTGAGTTTGGGAAAATTGTTTGTATTTCTGTTGGATACCTCGTAAATCAAGGAAGCGAACAACAGCTAAGACTAAAAAGTTTATATGGTGATGAAAGAGAATTATTATTAGAGTTCAAACACTTGCTAAACGATCATTTCAATTTACCTTATCACCTCTTGTGTGCTCATAATGGCAAAGAATTTGACTTCCCTTACATCGCTAGACGTATGCTTATTCATGGAATTTCATTACCTGAAAAACTTCAACTATTTGGTAAAAAACCTTGGGAAATTCCGCATTTAGATACCTTAGAATTATGGAAGTTTGGTGACTACAAACATTATACTTCATTAAAATTGTTAACAGCAATTTTAGGAATTCCGTCGCCTAAAGATGATATTGATGGAAGCCAAGTTCGTGACGTATTTTACAACGAAAAAGATGTTGACCGAATTATAAAATACTGCGAAAAAGATGTTTTAGCGATTGTTCAAGTCTTGAGGAAATTACGTCAAGACCCCTTGTTAGAAGAACATCAAATAAAGTCGGTATAAATCATTTAATTATGAGAAAATTTATTTCATTATGCATTATTAGCTTCGGTTTATTTACTAAAGCACAAACAACTGCCATAGTAGACCAAAACTTCGAACGAGCTTTGATCGACCTTAATATTGATAGTGATGCAACAATTAATGGTCAAGTGCTTACCGCTGATATAGAAAATTTAGTCGTATTAGATTTTTCTTCTCTTAATGCTATTGATTTTCAATATTTAACACCAATTACCGATTTTACAGGTATTGAAGATTTTGTCTCTTTAGAAGTCATCAACCTCAGTGGAAATCGATTTATAAATATAGATGATGAAAATGCCGATTTTTTAAATCAGAATCTAAATTTAAGAGAAATCTACATGTACGATATAGATGGCGGAGAAGTACATATTGAATTTAGTCAGTTAGATGTGAGTCAACTTGAGTTACTTGAATATGTAGACATAAGAGGTAATGGAGAAAGACAGCTTATCATTGATAATCCTAATTTTAACTACTCAGGAATTACGATAGATATTCGCGCAAATAATTTATTAAGACCTTCAGCCGAAAATTCTTTAGATTCAAATTCTATTACGAATCACACTTGCATCAAAGTTAATCACCCTGAAGATGCCAATAACCAAAATACACCTTATGATACATGGACGATTATTGATAATGAATTTACATCTTATAGTTTTTCATCTAATTGTAATTTGAGCCAAACAAATATTGAAATGCCTAACGATATCTTTATTTATCCAAATCCAGTTAAAGATGTATTAAAATTTAGCAACCCACATCAAATTGAGATTAACCATGTTGAAGTGTTTGATATCAATGGAAAATCTGTCATCACTTTTGATGATCCCAATCAAAAAATTAATTTGAGTAATCTAAAAAGCGGTCTATACTTTATCAACATTAATTATATCTTACATCTAAAATTTCTTAAGCAATAACTTAAGTAAAACAAAAAAGCTTCCAAAACTGGAAGCTTTTTTTGATAAAATTATACTAGCTTAAAACTTATTCTTCCATAACTTTTACATTATTAGAGCGATCAACATCAGCCATAAGTTGGCTTGGGTCAATTTCGATCTTAGTTACAGCATAATTTGTAACTGGCAACTCTAATTTGTATGTTGGGTAAGCCCAAGGCCAATCTTCTTCAACTGTTTCAAAGCCAGGTTTTTCCCAGCGCATAATACGTAAAGGAATATAAAATAACTGCTTAGAACCATCTTTATAAGTCAATTCGACTTCAATTGGCATAGGCATCAAGCCTTTTCTTTCTAGATTTATTACAATTGTGTTTTGTGTCACATCATTAGAAACTGAAGCAATAGAATAATCAACTTTGTTAGTAGTTCTCGTCCAATCATTTAGATACCAACTCAATTCTGCGCCACTAACCTTTTCAGCAACACGAATAAAATCGTTTGGTGTTGGGTGTTTAAACTTCCATTCATTGTAGTAGCGTTTAATCGTTTGGTCAAGTAAATCTTCACCTATGATATAGCCTAATTGTGCCATAAACACAGCACCTTTTGAATAAGCTGAAATACCATAAGCTTGATTGTATTGATAACGATCGGCATGTGTTGTTTGTGGTTGTTCGAAGCCTGAATTAGCTAAACTCACATAACCTCTATAAGTTCGATCAAATGGAAATTCAGGATTGTTGTTCATGACCTCATTTTCAGCTAAAGTTGAAATATAGGTTGTAAAACCTTCATCCATCCATTCGTGTTGTGCTTCATCAGTAGCTAAAAGGTGTTGAAACCAAGCATGCGCCATTTCATGAGCAGTTACTCCAACTAAACTTCCAAAACTGCGTTCACCTGTAATTAATGTACACATGGCATATTCCATACCGCCATCACCACCTTGCATAACCGAATACTGTTCGTAAGGATATTGGCCAATATGCTTATTGAAAAACAAAAGTAAATCCTCAGTTTTAGACTGAAGGTTTTCCCAATTATCTTTTATTTTTTTATTGTCCTTGTATAAGAAATGAAGCGTAGTACCATCACTAGCCACACGTTTATCGTGAATATAGTCTGGATCTGCGGCCCAAGTGAAATCATGTACATTGGGTGCAACAAAATGCCAAGTTAAAGTTTTACCTTTTCGTTTTACTTTAGTGCCTTCATCTTGATAGCCATAGCCAACTTCATTAGGATTTTGGATATAACCTGAGCCACCTAAAATATAGTCTTTATCGATGGTGATTTTTACATCAAAATTTCCCCAAACACTATGAAATTCTCGACCAATATAAGGATCTGCATGCCAACCTTCGAAATCGTATTCAGCTAATTTTGGATACCATTGCGTCATGGAAAGAGCAACACCTTCAGCATTATTTCGACCTGAACGTCTAATCTGAACTGGAACTTGACCTTTAAAATTCATGTCTAAAGTTGTGCTTTCTCCAGGTAAAATTGGGTTGGCTAACTTAACTTCTAAAACTGTTCCAGCGACTTCATAAGCAACTTCTTGACCATCTTGATAAAGAGAGTTAACTTTCATAAAACCGATTTCATCATCTTTAAGTTTTGAAATTCGATCGCCAACTCTTGGATCTGGATCTTTAATTGTTCTTGAACGAACATCCATCTCACTACCTGGCTGAAAAGCATTAAAATAAAGGTGATAAAAAACTTGAGTTAAAGTATCTGGTGAGTTATTAGTATATACTAGTTCTTGCTCACCATCATATTGATAATTTTCTACATCAAAGTCAACCTCCATCGTATAATTGACACTTTGCTGCCAATAGTTTGTGTTATTTCGCTGAGCAAAATTTAAAGTTGACCATAAACAAAGACTTAAAATTAAAAGTTGTTTAAACATAAGTTTATAGTTTTGAAGCATAAATTAAGGCATTATACATATTTACCATTTTGCCAGACTTTGAAAGCTCATTAAAAGCCTTTTTATTTTCTGGGTCTCCACCAACATTCACTAGCATTGAAGAAGATAAACCACTATTCATGATAGCTTCTTTAACTTGTGCAGCCGTTAATTTTGGATATAAAGAACGAATCATCGCAGCAACTCCAGCAACATTTGGTGATGCCATTGAAGTACCTTGTAAAAACTCGTATTTATCTAAAGGAACTGTTGAATAAATGGCAGAGCCAGGTGCAAAGACATCAACATCATCTTTTCCGTAATTAGAAAAACTTGAAACTAAGTTTTCGCTGTAGCTTGGTGTAATAGAACCAACATTAATAAAGTTATTAGCAATTTCAGAAGTTTGCCCAGGCCATTCATCATTAGGGTAAACACGGTTTTCATCTAAATCAATACCTTCGTTTCCTGCTGCATTAACAATTAAAACATCGTTTTCTTCTGCATACTTAATAGCATCGTTTACCCAATCTGTGTGTGTTGAAAAGTATTTTCCGAAAGAGGTATTAATTACTTTTGCGCCGTTATCTACTGCATAACGAATACCTAAAGCAATGTCTTTATCGTACTCATCACCATCTGGAACAGCACGAACACTCATGATTTTTACATTTGAAGCAGCACCGCTCATTCCTACATCGTTTTGACGTGATGCTGCTATAATACCTGCGACATGGGTTCCATGTCTAGCATCTGCTTTTTTTGGGTCTGGTCCTGTAACTTGGTTATTTCCGTAGTATTTAGTTGACCAATCGTCTGGATTATCACCTAATTTTTCAGCACGTGCGTTTAAATCAAGGTTGTAATGATAATCTAGCTGACTTTGGAAATAATTTATACCACCATCTAACTGTTCGATAGCTGCAGAAATATCTTCACCAACATTGTTCATAATATTAAGCATAAACATTTTTTGTTGAGATAATGCTGCATCATTGGTTTCGAGTGCTTTAAGATTTTCGATGGTTAGTGGTTTACCTTTAAGTGAGTCAGTTAAGTTTACTTGAGCGACTTCAACTTGTTTTTTTAGACCTTTGTAATAATCTGAATTCTGCTTAGCTTTTTGAACATCTTCATCGAATTCAGCTTTGGCTTTCATGTACATTTCGTACTCGGCTTTATTTTCAGCTGAAATATCTTCAGCTGTTTTACCATCGTACTTAGACTTAAGGTCACGAACAATTCTTGTTTTTTCAAGATTTTCTTCAACAATATCTCCTAAGAAATTCCAACCGTAAACATCATCTACATAACCATTTTTATCATCATCAATATTATTATTTGGTATTTCATCTTCATTAACCCAAAGTACGTCTTTTAAATCTTCGTGTTCAATGTCTATACCACTATCAACAACCGCAACAATTACTGTTTCGCCTTCATAATCCTTGATGAGTTCTTCATAAGCGCGATTAATACTCATTCCGGGAATAGTATCGGTCAATAAGTCTAATGACGACCATGATTTACGCTGATTTTCGTCTAGTTGAGAAACCTTTGTTGTTTCGTTATTCTGATTATTTAAAGCTGATGCTTCAAATTTAGGGCCGCTAGCACAGCCAACTAATAACCCAGATGCAAGTATAAAGCCTGTGGTTTTTTTAATTGAATTTATATTCATGATAAAAGATTAATTAAATAATTCGTTAAATGTATAGGTGTTGTGGTGTCGTGCACCCTTTTCAGTATCTTTAAGTGTAATGATTTCATTATGCGCATCATGCTCTAAAAACAAGAAGTAATCATTATTAACAGCTTCTTCGAGAAATTCTTTTTTCTCTTTTAGAGTTAACAAAGGCCTTGTGTCATAACCCATCACAAAAGGTAGCGGCACATGACCAGCAGTTGGAAGTAAATCGGCTGCAAAAACAAGTTTTTTTCCTTTGTAGTTAATAATAGGTATCATTTGTTTGTCGGTATGGCCATCTACAAATAAAACTTCAAAACCAAGCTCATCATAGAAATGACGTTTTTGGCTTCGCTGTAAAAATTCAAGCTGTCCTGCTTCCTGCATGGGCAAAAGATTCTCTTTTAAGAAAGAAGCTTTTTCTCGATCGTTAGGATTTATAGCCCAATCCCAATGCTCTTTATTGGTCCAAAACTTAGCATTTTTAAAAGCTGGCTCATAACCAGTTCGGTCTTTATTCCACTGAACACTACCACCACAATGGTCAAAATGAAGATGCGTCATAAAAACGTCTGTAATATCATCACGAGTAAACCCTTTTGCTTTCAATGATTTATCTAAGCTGTGGTTGCCCCAGCGATAATAATAACTAAAAAACTTTTCGCTTTGTTTATCGCCCAAGCCTGTATCTATTAAAATAAGGCGCTTGCCATTTTCTATAAGTAAGCTTGTGGCTGCAATATCAATCATGTTATTCGAGTCGGCAGGATTAGTCCTTTGCCATAAAGATTTTGGTACTACGCCAAACATAGCGCCTCCATCAAGCTTAAAATTTCCTGTTTCAATAGGATGTAAGGTCATACAAATAGTTTAAATTGCAAAATACTAAAACTGTCTTAACTATAGCTTTCATATAATTTGAATTATGCTATTTTTAACAACAAAATTTTAACAATGGTAGAATTAGCAGGAATTATAATTTTAGGTATCATGGCACAATGGTTTGCTTGGCGGTTTAAAATTCCAGCTATTTTACCCTTAATTTTAATTGGTTTGCTTGTTGGGCCAATAGCTACACTATTCACCGAAAATGGAACTAAACTAATAGAACCCATCTGGAATGGTGAATCTGGATTGTTTCCTGGAGAAAGTCTATTCTATTTCGTTTCATTAGCCATTAGTATAATTTTATTTGAAGGTGGTTTGACTTTACGCCGTGGAGAAATATTAAATGTTGGTCCTGTAATTGTAAAGTTAATTACGGTTGCCGTTGCTATAACATTTGTTGGTGCTGGTATTGCTGCCCACTTTATTCTTGGTCTTAGTTGGCAAATTTCATTATTGTTTTCGGCACTGATTATTGTAACCGGACCAACGGTAATATCTCCCATTCTCAGGAACATACCACTTAAGAAAGATGTTTCTGCAATTTTAAAATGGGAAGGTATTTTAATTGATCCTATTGGTGCATTAATTTCGGTTTTAGTATTTGAATTTATTATGGCTGGTCAAGGTGAAGCTTACACAACAACAGCTTTAATCGAGTTTGGAAAAATTGTTTTATTTGGTTTTACGTTTGGTTTTACTTTTGCCCATGCCTTAGCTTTTGCGATAAAGAAGAAGGTAATCCCGCATTACTTATTAAACGTTTTTACTTTAGCAACTGTCTTAGGTGTTTTTGTTTTAGCAGATCATTTTGCTCATGAAAGCGGCCTTTTAGCGGTTGTTGTAATGGGTATTATCATGGGAAATACCAACTTACCTAATTTAAAAGAACTTCTGTATTTTAAAGAATCTCTGAGTGTGCTTTTAATTTCAATTTTATTTATCCTGCTTGCCGCAAATATTAATTTTGAAGATCTTATGCTGGTTTACAATTGGGAAACACTTATTCTATTTGTAGTAGTGGTATTTGTTGTAAGACCAGTTGGCGTATTTTTAAGTAGCATAAAATCTCCTTTAAAAACCAATGAAAAAATCTTTGTGAGCTGGGTTGGACCTAGAGGAATCGTGGCTGCAGGTATTGCCTCTTTATTTGGGTTACGCTTAATGGGGCAAAACATACCAAATGCCGAATTAATAACTCCTTTAGTATTTACCGTTGTTTTGGGTACTGTTTTATTAAACGCCACAACAGCGCGCCCATTCGCTAAATTAATAGGTGTATATCTAACAGATTCAAAAGGTATTTTAATTGTGGGCTCTTCCTCATTTTCGCGTCTTATCGCTAAATATCTTATCGACAATAACCGCCATGTAGTTATCGTCGATAATAACAAAAGCAACATCGAAAACGCTAAAAAAATGGGTATTGACGCTATTAACTCTAATATTTATTCTGAAGATTTAATCGATAACATAGAGCTTAGCGATGTTGGTTACTTGATGGCGCTTACAGGAAATGCATCTGTAAACAAAAAAGCTATTGAGAACTTTGCAAAAAATTTTGGTGAACACGGAACCTTCAGAGTAATCTCTTCTGAAGAAATGGAAAACCCTGAAGAAAATCCTAAAGAAGGCTTATTTTCTCATACAGATGATTACATAAAATTAGTAAATTTAACAAGACGTTACCCTAAAATTCATGAAATTGAACTTAATTCAAAAGAGCATTATAACGGCTTAATTGAAATAAGTAAAGGAAATAGCGATATTATTCCGTTGTTTATTAAAGACAATGAAGGTAATCTTGAAATTATACCTTCAGACAGTACTTCGGTTGAAGTTGCCGAGGATGATAAACTAGTTTACCTCGGCAAAGAGTTTGAAAAAGAAAACTCTGACGAAGTCTTAGAAGAAAATACACTAAAAGCCTAACCACCAATGATTATATTTTATGAACAGCGAAGAATTGCAATACCTCATCGCCCTAAAGCAAATTCCTAATGTAGGCGATGCTACTGCCAAAAAATTAATTCAACATTTTGGCTCTGCTAAAGCAGTTTTTTCAGCCAGCAATACCGACTTACTCGCCGTAAATGGTTTTGGTCAACATAAACTCAAACAATTTAAAGACCCAAGTTATTTAAAACTCGCAGAAGAAGAAGTCCGATTTATTGAAGAAGAGCAAATACAAGTAACTTACTTCAAAGACAAAAGTTATCCGCAAAACTTAAAGCACTGCATAGATGGCCCAGTTATTCTTTTTCAAAAAGGCAATATTGATCTTCAAAAGCAACATATAATTAGTATTGTAGGTACCCGACAAATCACAAGCAGTGGTGTAAACTTTTGTGAAAAACTTATTGAAACCTTAGCACCATTAAAACCTGTAATTATTTCAGGATTTGCCTATGGTGCAGATATTTGCGCCCATAAAAAAGCCTTAGATTTAAATTTACAAACCGTAGCCGTTTTGGCTCATGGACTAAATACACTTTATCCTAAAGCGCACAAAAAATTCGAAGCTAGCATACTAAAGAACGGCGGATTTATGACTGATTTTTGCAGTTATCAAAATTTTGATCGTAATAATTTTTTAGGTCGTAATCGTATTATTGCTGGCCTAAGTGAAGCAACAATAGTCATTGAAAGTGCCGAGAAAGGCGGCTCTCTAGTCACAGCTGATATAGCTAACTCCTATAATCGTGAAGTCTTTGCTGTTCCTGGCAGACCCACAGATAAGTTTAGTAAAGGCTGTAATAACCTCATTAAAAAACAACAAGCGCATGTCCTAACCGAACCCGCAGATGTTATTTACATGCTCAATTGGGATTTAGAAGAACAAAAACAAGTTCAACAAACTGAATTATTTGTCGAGCTTACAACTGAGGAAGAAATATGCATCAATACTTTAAAAGAACAACCTAAAATTGAACTTGATGAAATTTGCAGATTAACCAAACTCCCAAGTTATAAAATTGCACCAATTTTACTAAATTTGGAGCTAAAAGGTTTAGTAAGACCTTTACCAGGAAAATTATATGAAATCATAAATTATTAGTATGAAAATTTTATCAAAACTAGGCTTATTTAGCCTCGCTATTATTGCTTTAAGCTGTTCTAAAGAAACACCACAAGAAGTAGAAGAATTTAAAACTTTAATGGGTGAAACAATTGAAATTCATGACGAAGTTATGCCAAAAATGAGTAGCTTAAATCAAAACATCCAAAAGCTAGACACATTAAAAAGTATAGATTCACTGAAGCAGCAACAGGCGATTAAAGACTTAAAATCAGCTCACGACCAAATGATGTCTTGGATGAAGGATTTTAGCAACACATTTTCTAGAGCTGAAATAAATCAAGGCTTACAAACAGAAAATCTAGACAGCATAAAATTAAAATTAAACGACTTAAAAAACTTGAACAAAGAAGCTAGCGAGATGAAAAAAGCTATTTTAAATAGTTTGGAAGATGCCCAAATGCTCTTAAAAAATTAAGGTTTTAAAAAATATTTTATATAAAAAAGCGACTTAAAAGTCGCTTTTTTTTTTAAATCTTGAAGTTAACACCTACACCTAAAACTTCCCTTATTTGAAAGCCTTTAACTGCATTGTCATCATAAATAGCTTGAAAGGTAAAGTTAGTTGAAATGTATTTATTAATACTCATCACAATGTTCATTGTGTAATCTATATCAATATTTTGAGGGTCTTCAATATAATTAGAGTATAAGTTTAGGATATTTTCCATGGTAATATCCTCCATCAGAGTAAATTTTCCATAGGCGTTAACAGACGCACCAAATTCTGTTCTAATCCAATCATTTTCATCTATACCAAAAAAATCGCCATCCTGATAGCCAGGCGTCGTTGTAAATTTTTTATTAGCAGTAATAATTCTACCTGTAACTGGAGAAAAATTAACTTTTAAATTTTCGCTTTTTTTCCAAAGAAAACCTACACCTAACTGCGTATAGGCTGGTGATAAAAATTCAGTTTGTGTTGTTCTAAGTTCTTCGCCTGTATTTGGGTCTTCACTAAAACTGTATCCTTTGTCAAATTGAGTTCTAAAATTTAACAAAGCTGAAGCATACCATTTACTATCTTTAATTTGTCTGCCAACAACCGAATTAATTTCTAAACGGTCACTTGTTTTACGATAAAAATCTTGATCTTTTGTTTTATTAATACCGAAATCGCCTAAAAATTTGGTATCCCAAGTATAATTACCTTTCTTATAATTCAGATCATAATTTACAATGATGTTAGCCGAGTAATTTGAGGTACCACCACCTTGCCATTCGGCGTTAAACGCAGACTGATTAATAAGTAGCGAAAAGTTACCGCCAGTTGTCCAAGTAGAATCTTTTGCTGTTTGTGCTTGAGCACTAACCGAATAGCTAATTAAGCTAAGAACGATGAAGGATAATAAATTGAAGTTTTTTTTCATGGTTTAAAAATTTAGAACGCAAATGTATTAAATTTTTAAACTTTATTTCTTGATTGTTTATATAAAGGCACTGCTGAACAAGCTTCACCAAACATTATACTCTTAACCTCTGGTTGAAGTTTTTGCTGTAAAAGCAAATAAGCATTCTGAGGTACTGGTTTATTACTGCATCCCTTTATGATGATTGGTTTATTTTTGAACTCTGAAGCATCAAAACTTTGCAAGACTTCTGCGTATAGTATGCTTTCAAGTGTTTCAAGATTTCCGTAAATTATTTTTTTTGCAAACTGACTTAAGTGTGATGATATCAGCATATAAGCCCATGCAGGTACAATAGCGTCAGTCGAGCAATGAAGGGAAACATAAGCATCTTTATAAACTGACCAGTTATGAGACTTTAATTCGGCTCTAAATTCCTTTTCTCGAAGTATAAATCCTTCAACAAGCCAATTTTTAAGATCAATTTCAAAACGTGGACCGTCTTGATAAAAATCTTCAAGATTAATCGTTACTAACTTGCTATTGGCAACCCGATTAATAATTTCTTCAGCCATAATTTAAAGCATTCCTAATTCTAACTTTGCCTCTTCACTCATTAAGTCTTGTGACCAAGGCGGATCAAAAGTAAGCTCAATTTCTGAATCTTTAACTTGATCAAGTGATTTTACTTTTTCATTAACCTCTTGTGGTAATGATTCGGCAACTGGACAGTTAGGAGAAGTTAAAGTCATAAGTATTTTGACCTCATAATCTTCATTTACGAAGACATCGTAAATTAAACCGAGTTCGTAAATATCAACAGGTATTTCTGGGTCGTAAATTGTTTTTAAAACACGAACAATTTCTTCGCCTAATTTTTCGGTATCAATTGTTTGTTCAGACATAGTTTTTAAGAATTTTTAGATGAGTTTAAAGCAATCGCATACATTTTAATTTGTTTAATCATACTTACCAAACCGTTTGCTCTAGTTGGTGATAAGTGTTCTTTTAAACCTATTTCATCTATGAATTGAGTATCAGCTTGCATGATATCTTCAGGTTTTTGTCCTGAGAAAACACGAATTAGTATAGCGATAATACCTTTAGTAATCACAGCATCGCTATCAGCTGTAAACTCTATGTTTTCGTCATTTTTTTCGGCATGAACCCAAACTCGACTTTGACAACCTTTTATAATGTTATCTTCGGTTTTATATTTTTCGTCTATTAATGGCAGAGATTTACCAAGTTCAATCATATATTCGTAACGTTGCATCCAATCGTCGAACATACTAAATTCATCTATGATTTCGGCTTGTTTATCTTGAATAGAACTCATTCTTTTTAGTTTGTTTTTACGGCTTTAACTTCAACTTGACCTTTATTATTAAGCAATTCGAGACTTGTTTTAGTTTGCTTAAATGCTTTCACTTGAGAAGATGCTTCAAAAAAGCTATCTTCAATAGCTTGTGTATCTTGACAGTACATTTTTGAAGAAACGCCGTAGCCTAAGTCTAGTTGCTCTTCAGACTCTTCATAATTAAATCTGTAGTTATTACAACCTGAATAGCCTGATATGATTTTCTTTTCTGCTTCAATATTTAGTGTCAGATTATGTTTGCTTACGTCATTATTATCGATATAAATAATTTTATATTCTCCTGAAGACAAGCCTGTTGTTTTAATTTGTTGTGCTTTACATGCTACTAACATGAAAGCAATTAATAAACCTAGGAACTTTAGATATTTCATAATAACATGCTTTTAGCTTTTTTAACGCCTTCAATAAAACGATCTATTTCGGTTTTGGTATTATAAAATGAAAATGATGCACGGACTGTTCCAGGTATTTTATAAAAGTTCATGATTGGTTGTGCACAATGATGGCCTGTACGAACTGCGATGCCCATTTTATCAAGTAAAGTTCCCATGTCGTAAGGGTGAATACCTTCTATATTGAATGAAATTACCGCAGTTTTTTGTTCTGGCTTTGCGCCATAAATTCGAACATCTTCGATTGTACCAAGTTGTTTTGTAGCGTAATCTAACAGTTCATGCTCATAAGTTGCAATGGCATCAAAACCGATTGCATTCATATAATCGAGAGCTTCTCCAAAAGCTATTCCTCCTGCAATATTAGGTGTTCCGGCTTCAAATTTATGAGGTAGGCCTGCATAAGTAGTTTTTTCGAAAGTAACTTCAGCTATCATTTCGCCACCACCTTGGTATGGAGGCAATTCTTCTAAGAGCGCTTCTTTACCGTATAACATTCCCACACCGGTTGGACCACAAATTTTATGTGCAGAAACCGTATAGAAATCTATATCTAACTCTTGTACATCAGCTTTTAAATGCGGTGCTGCTTGGGCACCATCAACTAAAACCTTAGCACCAACTTCATGTGCTTTTGTTATAATATGTTTTATTGGGTTAATGCTTCCTAAAGCGTTTGAGACATGATTAACAAAAACTAATTTAGTCTTACTTGACAGCATGGCTTCAAATTGATCTATTTCTAGCATGCCGTCTTCATTCATAGGTATAACCTTCAAATTAGCACCTGTTTTTTCGCAAAGCATTTGCCAAGGTACAATATTAGAATGATGCTCCATTGCTGAAACCAAAACTTCATCTTCTTCAGTTATAGATTTCGCATAGCCATTTGCAACAAGATTAATACTGTGGGTTGTTCCTGAAGTTAAAATGATTTCGTGCGCATGTTTAGCATTAAAATGCTGCTGGACCTTTTGGCGTGCTTTTTCATAAGCATCGGTAGCTATTTGCGACAAACTATGCACACCTCGATGAATATTTGCATTGTAATTGCTATAATAATCTACAATACAATCTATAACCTGTTGTGGTGTTTGCGATGTTGCCGCATTATCGAAATATATGAGTGGTTGACCGTTAATCTTCCGGTTAAGTATCGGAAAATCAGCTCGAATTGCTTCAACATTAAATAACTGCTTAGAAGTCGTTTGCATGTGTTTTTGTTTTCTAAAATTCGCTCCCAAACAATTGTGATGTGCTAAAATTATAGGTCAAACCCTAGTTCAACACCTATTTTTAGAGCAATTTGTTTGGTAATTCTTTTTTTAATTTCTGGTATTTTTACACTGTCAAGTACATTGTTAGCAAAAGCAAACATAAGTAATGCACGTGCCTCTTTGTAAGGTATACCACGAGTTTGTAAATAATATAATGCCTCATTGTCAAGTTGACCAATGGTACAACCATGACTGCACTTTACATCATCTGCAAAAATTTCAAGTTGTGGTTTTGAATTGCAAGTTGAAGTATCATCAATTAAAATATTATTATTGCTTTGGTATGCGTCTGTCTTTTGTGCAATTTTATCTACATAAACTTTACCGTTAAAAACACCAACTGATTTATCAGAAAAAATTCCTTTGTAATCTTGATGACTTTCGCAATTAGGCTGTTGATGATGAACAAGTGTGTTATGATCTACATGTTGTTTATCCTCTAAAATAGTGACACCTTTTAAGATAGAGTTGATATTTTCACCATTTTGGTAAAAGTTTAAATTATTACGAGTTAATTTACCTCCTAATGAAAAGGTGTGAACAGAAGCAACGCTATCACGATCTTGCTTAACGTATGTACTATCAATTAATGAAGCCGAGGTTTTATCATTTTGAATTTTATAATAATCTACATTTGCATTTTTACCCACAAAAACTTCAGTTACTGAATTAGTTAAAACAGCATTATCAGTTAAGCTTTGATGACGTTCAATAATTTGAAGTTGCGAACCATCTTCAGCAATAATCAAATTACGAGGTTGAACCATTAGTGCAGTTTCACTTCCCGTAGAGAAATTAATAATCTGTACAGGTTTTTCTGCAGCTACATTTTTGGGAACACGAATGTATGCGCCTTCACGCGTGAAGGCCGTGTTTAGTGAAACCAAACTATCTTCTGGAGTGGCTTTGTTAAAATAAGTATCGATTATAGATTTATACTTTGCTTTATTTAATGCAGACGACATTAAACAAGCGTCGAATTTATCATGTGTTGTGCTTGATAAATGACTAGAATAAATACCATCTACAAATACAATAGTGTAAGTATCGATATCATGAATAAAATATTTTTTGACATCTTTGTAGTCTAAGGCAAATTCTTTTTTAGGAAAAATGCTATAATCTTCTTTTAAAACAGATTTTAAAGAAGTGTATTTCCAAGCCTCATCTTTTTTTGTAGGAAATCCTCTATTTTCAAAATATTTTATAGCGGAATCACGTTGAGTATGAATATCGTTTTCTAAGTCGATGTTTTCTTCAAAAGCTAAAAAAGATGATATGAGTTTATCTTTTAATGACATAATTGTACTTAATTTATTAAACCTTAGCTGTAGATTCTTCTTTTAACCAGTCGTAGCCGCGTTCTTCAAGCTCTTTTGCAAGCTCTTTATCACCGGTTTTTACAATTTTACCATCTAGTAATACATGAACAACATCTGGAACAATATAGTCAAGTAAACGTTGGTAATGTGTAATGACTAAAGTTGCATTTTCATTAGTTCTAAGCCTATTAACACCTTCAGAAACAATACGTAAAGCATCTATATCAAGACCTGAATCGGTTTCATCAAGAATTGCTAATTTTGGTTCAAGCATAGCCATTTGAAAAATCTCGTTACGCTTTTTCTCACCACCTGAAAAACCATCATTTAACGAACGCGATAAAAACTTACGATCCATCTCTAATAAAGCAGATTTTTCTCTAATTTTTTTCAACATTTCGTTAGCTGGCATATCTTCTTGCCCTCGTGACTTTCTAACTTGATTAATTGAAGTTTTAATGAAGTTTGTAACACTCACACCTGGAATTTCAACTGGGTACTGAAATGATAAGAATATACCTTTATGAGCACGCTCATCTGGAGACAGCTCAGAAATATTCGACTTTTCAAATAAAATATCTCCCTCAGTTACCTCAAAATCTTCATTGCCGGCGATTACCGAAGCTAATGTACTCTTACCAGAACCATTTGACCCCATAATAGCATGTACTTCACCTGGATTAATTTCAAGATTAATCCCTTTTAATATCTCTTCGCCTTCAACGCTGGCGTGTAAATTTTTTATCTTTAACATATTACTGCGTTTGTAGTTGTATTTGGTTTGATTTTGGAGCATTAACTTCAACTATATCTTTAATTTCAAGCCATTGCTGCCATGTATCTTTTGAATCTTTTTCAATAATTTCTCCTGTTAAAATCACTGGAAACATATCGTATTTGTCTGTTTTAAGCGCATTTGTCTTTTCAATTAACGCTTGTGCTTTACTATCTAGAACAACTCCATAAATAAAATCACTTCCCTTTAAAACAGCTGAACTATCAACATAAATAAATTCACCTTTAATTAAATCTTCAGCTTTGTATATTTTAGTTTTAGCTGAAGTTGAAGTATTTTCGGTCTTGCCTTTAGTTTTAGTTGAAGATTGACAAGCAACTAAACTTAAAAGAATAATTAATAGGCTTAAAACAGATTTCATATATCAATTATATTTAACCAACTGAACCTTCAAGTGAAATTTCAAGTAATTTTTGAGCTTCCACAGCAAATTCCATTGGTAATTTATTTAATACTTCTTTGCTAAATCCATTTACAATTAGAGCTATCGCTTTTTCAGTATCAATACCGCGTTGGTTACAATAAAATATTTGATCTTCGCCAATTTTACTTGTTGTAGCTTCGTGCTCTATTTGAGCTGTTTTGTTTTTAGCTTCTATATATGGAAAAGTATGAGCTCCACACTTATTACCCATTAATAAGGAATCACATTGTGAAAAATTACGGGCATTTTCAGCTCGTTTATTCACTTGTACAAGTCCGCGATATGAATTTTGAGATTGTCCCGCAGATATACCTTTTGAAATAATGGTACTTTTAGTGTTTTTGCCAAGATGCACCATCTTAGTTCCTGTATCGGCTTGTTGAAAATTATTGGTAACTGCAATAGAGTAAAATTCTCCTACTGAATTATCTCCTTTTAAAACACAGCTGGGATACTTCCAGGTTACTGCAGAGCCAGTTTCAACTTGTGTCCAACTTATTTTAGCATTTTTTTCGCAAAGACCTCTTTTGGTAACAAAATTAAATACACCACCTTTACCTTCTTTATTTCCTGGAAACCAGTTTTGAACTGTACTATATTTTATTTCAGCATTGTCTAAAGCTACTAATTCTACAACAGCTGCATGTAACTGATTTTCATCTCGCATTGGCGCTGTACAACCTTCAAGGTAACTCACATAACTTGATTCTTCAGCAATAACCAAAGTACGCTCAAACTGACCTGTACCTGCTTGATTGATTCTAAAATAAGTAGAAAGCTCCATCGGACATCTCACACCTTTTGGAATATAACAAAATGAACCATCGCTAAAAACAGCAGAATTTAAAGCTGCAAAAAAGTTATCTTTTGGTGGAACAACACTACCTATATATTTTTTAACAAGTTCTGGATGCTCAGAAATCGCTTCAGAGATGGAGCAAAAAATAATACCTTTTTCAGCTAAGTTTTTTTTGAAGGTGGTGGCAACTGAAACTGAATCCATGACAACATCTACTGCCACACCTGCTAATTTTTTTTGTTCATCGAGTGAAATTCCGAGCTTGTTGAAAGTATCTAACAATTCTGGATCAACTTCATCTAAACTTTCGTATTTAGGCTTCTTATTGGGTGCCGAATAATAAGAAATATTTTGGTAATCTGGCTTTTCATAACCTACATTTGCCCAATCAGGTTCAGTCATCGTCTTCCAGTGCCTATAGGCTTCTAAACGCCATTCAGTCATCCAGTCTGGTTCGTTTTTACGTTTAGATATAGCTATTACAATATCTTCATTTAAACCTGGCGGCAATGTATCAGATTCTATATCTGTATAAAAGCCATATTCATACTCTTTATCTTTTAACTCTTGTTCTAATTCATGTTCTGTGTACGCCATAATATAAGCTTTTAGAGTGAAAAACTTTCGCCACAACCGCATGTGCGTTGGGCATTAGGGTTGTTAAAAACAAACCCTTTACCATTTAAACCACCTGAATATTCTAAAGTGGTTCCGACAAGGTATAAAAAGCTACTTTTGTTCACGACAATTTTTACGCCGTTATCCTCAAATATTTTATCGGTATCTTGATTATTTTGGTCAAAATTAAGATCGTAAGATAAACCTGAACATCCGCCACTTTTCACACCAACTCTCACAAAGTGATCATCTGTATTATAGCCTTCTTCAGCCATAAGCGAGATGAGTTTTTGTTTTGCTGATTCACTTACTTTAATCATTTGTTTTTAGATTAATTCTAATTAATTTACAAATATACGTTTTGAAGAATTAATTGCAACATGCATTAACAATATTATTACTTATGTAAAAGTCTCAATATTTTAATTAATCTTCATCTTCAATAGCACTCCAACCTCTTGCTTTCATAGGGATTTTCGTGTTCATTCTAGAGATTAAATGAATACCATCAGAGGCATCACACATATGGCCAATTACGCTTAAATGAGGATTTGATTTAATCTTATCAAAATCATTTTGATTTATCGTGAATAGAAGCTCATAATCTTCGCCACCATTTAAAACAACGGTTGTACTATCTAATTTAAATTCTTCGCAAGTAGAAATAACTTTTGGGTCTAACGGCAACTTATCTTCAAATAAATTAGCACCAACTTTAGAGTTTTTACACAAATGCATAATTTCTGACGAAAGCCCATCACTAATATCAATCATTGCTGTTGGCTGAACATCTAAAGCTGCTAGTAGCTCTACAATATCTTTACGTGCTTCAGGCTTTAACTGTCGTTGTACAAGGTAAGTGTACTCGCTTAAATCTGGCTGAGCATTTGGGTTAACTTTAAAGACTTCTTTTTCTCTTTCTAAAATTTTTAAACCTAAAAAAGCACCACCTAAATCTCCTGAGACCACTAATAAATCATTTGGTTTTGCACCATTTCTATAGGTAATGTTTTCTTTTGAAGATTCACCGATAGCTGTAATACTAATTTGCAAACCTTTCACAGATGAAGTTGTGTCACCACCTACAACATCAACATTATAAACCTCACAAGCTGTAGAGATACCAGCATATAATTCTTCTAAAGCTTCAACTGTAAATCGATTTGAGCATGCAATTGAAACTGTAATTTGTTTTGCTTGCGCATTCATTGCATATACATCAGACAAGTTAACCATTACAGCTTTATAACCTAAGTGTTTTAATGGCATGTAAGCCAAATCAAAATGGACTCCTTCAACTAATAAATCGGTGGTAACAACTATTTCATTTTCATGTTTTAAAACAGCTGCATCATCACCAATACTTTTTAAAGTACTTGCTTTATGCTTGATTTTAAAGTGTTGTGTTAGATGATCTATTAAACCAAACTCGCCTAGTTCAGACAGTTTTGTTTTACTATTATTGGTATTCTCAAACATGAATTAATTTTTTGCAAAGGTAGCAAACTTAAATTTGGAATTTAAATTGATTAAACTTCTTGTTTTAAGAAAAAAGCTTCAAGTTGTATCCTAGCTAAAACCTGACAGCTTGGTTTAAGTTTTAGTTGAAGTAACTAGTTTGCAAAGGGTTTCAGAAGCAAAAAAACCGCTTCAAAATAGAAACGGTTTTTAGAATATGTAAATCGTAAATTATTTATTCATCGTCATCGTCATCATCTTCTTGATTGACGGATTGTTTCAACTCGAAATCTTCCATAAATTTTGTGGTGTAATTTCCTGAAACATAATCCTCATTTTTCATTAATTGCTTATGAAACGGAATAGTTGTTTTAACACCTTCAACAACAAATTCACTTAAGGCACGACGCATTTTACTGATGGCTTCTTCTCGCGATTGAGCAGTTACAATAAGTTTAGCAATCATTGAATCATAATTCGGTGGAATTATATAACCGCTATAAACATGTGTATCAACGCGAACACCATGACCACCTGGAATGTGTAAAGTTGTTATTTTCCCTGGTGATGGCCTAAAGTTATTAAAAGGATCTTCAGCATTAATTCGGCATTCTATGGAATGTAACTTTGGATAATAATTTTTACCTGAAATTGGTATGCCAGCTGCAACTAAAATTTGTTCTTTAATTAAGTCATGGTCCACAACTTCATCTGTAATTGGATGCTCAACTTGAATTCTTGTATTCATTTCCATGAAGTAGAAATTACGATGTTTATCTACAAGAAACTCAATAGTTCCAGCGCCTTCATACTTGATATATTCTGCAGCTTTTACAGCAGCATTACCCATTTTTTCACGAAGTTCATCGGTCATAAATGGCGATGGTGTTTCTTCGGTTAATTTTTGATGGCGGCGCTGTACTGAGCAATCGCGTTCTGATAAATGGCAAGCCTTGCCGGTTTGGTCTCCCACAATCTGGATTTCGATATGGCGAGGCTCTTCAATCAGCTTTTCCATATACATATCGTCATTACCAAAGCCAATTTTAGCCTCTTGACGTGCTGATTCCCATGCATGCTCTAAATCTTCTTCTTTCCAAACAGCACGCATACCTTTACCACCACCACCAGCAGTTGCTTTAAGCATTACAGGATAACCTACTTTTTTTGCTGTTTTTTTACACTCTTGGAAATCTTTAATAATTCCATCTGAGCCAGGAACACAAGGAACACCTGCAGCTTTCATGGTTGCCTTTGCTGTGGCTTTATCTCCCATTTTACTAATCATTTCAGCAGAAGCACCTATAAACTTGATATCATGTTCGGCACAAATTTTTGAAAAATTAGCATTTTCTGATAAAAAACCATAACCTGGATGTATGGCATCTGCATTTGTAATTTCAGCAGCTGAAATAATACTAGGTATTTTTAAATAAGAATCGCTTGAGGCAGCTGGACCAATGCAAACTGCTTCGTCTGCGAAACGAACGTGAAGGCTTTCTTTGTCTGCAGTAGAATATACTGCAACTGTTTTAATGCCCATTTCTTTACATGTTCTGATTACACGTAAGGCTATTTCGCCACGGTTGGCGATAAGAATTTTCTTAAACATAGGCGTAATTTTGTTTATGGGGAAAGTGGATTTATGACGGATCTACCAAAAATAATGGTTGATCAAACTCGACTGGTGATGAATCATCAACCAGGACCTTCACAATTTTACCTGAAATTTCACTTTCAATTTCATTAAAAAGCTTCATTGCTTCAATTGTACAAAGTACATCTCCTTCATTAACAGAATCACCAACTTCGACAAAGGCAGGTTTATCTGGCGAAGGTTTTCTATAAAATGTGCCAATAATTGGTGATTTTACAGTGACATATTTGTCATTTTCTTTCGTTTCATTGTTTGCAGATTCTGATGTTGCTTCAGTTTGTTGAGCTGCAGGCTGCACAGGCTGTTGTTGCTGAGGCATAACTTGTTGCTGAGGCATTCCCATAGGAACTTGCTGTATAACAGCACGTTCTCCTGAATCTTCAGAGCCAGTTTTAATGGTGATTTTAACGTCGTCCATTTCTAACTTTACCTCGCTAGCGCCTGATTTAGCAACAAACTTAATAAGATTCTGAATTTGTTTAATATCCATAATTTAAGGTATTTTAGGCTTAAGCATTATATGCCCATTTTAAATAAATAGATCCCCAAGAGAATCCACCACCAAATGCTGCAAAAATAATGTTATCGCCTTTTTTTAATTGTTTTTCGTAATCGCTTAATAATAATGGTAGCGTTGCAGAAGTTGTATTTCCATAACGCTGAATATTCATGAGTACTTTATCTTGGTCTAGATTCATTCGTTTGGATGTTGCATCTATAATTCGCTTATTAGCTTGGTGAGCAACTAGCCAGTTAACATCTTGTGCTGTAAGGTTATTTTTTAACATTATTTTTTCGCTTACATCTGCCATATTAGACACAGCAAATTTAAAGACGGTTTTCCCATCTTGAAAAACATAATGTTGTTTATTTTTCACGGTTTCTTCACTTGCAGGCAATTGTGATCCTCCAGCATCTATTTTTAAAAATTCGCGGCCTATGCCATCGGTTCTTAAAATTTCGTCTTGTAAACCCAAGCCTTCAGTATTTGGCTCAAACAAAACAGCGCCTGCTCCGTCTCCAAAAATAATACAAGTTGCTCTGTCTGTATAGTCTATAATTGAAGACATTTTATCAGCACCGACAAGAAGTACTTTTTTGTAGCGACCAGATTCTATGTAGCTTGATGCTGTTGACATACCAAATAAAAAGCTTGAACATGCTGCTTGCAGATCATATGAAAAGGCGTTTTTTGCGCCAATCTGAGTCGCTAAATAAGCAGCAGATGAAGCTACTGGCATATCTGGCGTTGCAGTTGCAAAAAGTACAAGATCGATTTCTAAAGGATCTAAGCCTGTTTTTTCAATTAGATTTTCTACAGCCTTTATGCCTAGGTAAGAAGAGCCTTTGCCTTCTTCTTTTAATATTCTTCTTTCTTTAATTCCAGTTCGTGTGGTTATCCAATCATCATTGGTATCTACCATTTCTTCAAGCATTTGATTGGTTAATTTATGCTCTGGAACAAAAGAACCTACAGCTGTAATTGCTGCTTTAATTTGACTCATATAAAGATTATTTTATTGCAAAATTAAGTAGACCTAAATTTCACAAACTAAAAAACACTGCAAAGTAAAATGTTTTTTGTTGTTACACAAAAAACTAGCTAAACAATTATTTAACATTGACTTAATACTATTCAAATTAATACTAAAGAAAATGTTGTTCTATTCATTAAAAAATAAAAAAGCCGATGAGATACAACATCGGCTTTTGAATTGAAATTATAAATCAAATTTTATGCCTTGTGCAAGCGGCAACTCAGTTGTATAATTAATTGTATTAGTTTGGCGTCTCATATAAACTTTCCAAGCATCTGAGCCAGATTCTCTACCGCCACCTGTTTCTTTTTCACCACCAAATGCACCTCCAATTTCAGCACCTGATGTTCCAATGTTTACATTGGCAATACCACAATCTGAGCCTTCAGCTGATAAGAATTTTTCTGCTTCTCTAAGGTTATTAGTCATAATCGCTGAGGACAATCCTTGCACCACACCATTTTGTAGTTCTAATGCATTTTCAACATCACCAGAATATTTCATAATATACAATACTGGTGCAAAAGTTTCGTGCTGAACAATTTCAAAATGATTTTCTGCCTCGGCTATGGCTGGTTTAACATAGCATCCACTTTCGTAACCTTCACCTTCTAAAACACCACCTTCTACTAAAATCTTACCGCCTTCAGCTTCAACTTTTTCTAAAGCATGCTGATAATTTTTTACAGCATCTTGATCAATCAATGGTCCAACATGATTATTTTCATCTAATGGATTTCCAATTTTTATTTGCTTATAGGCGTCTACAATTGCATTTTTTACTTTATCGTAAATTGAATCGTGTATAATTAAACGTCTAGTTGAAGTACAACGTTGACCACAAGTCCCTACAGCTCCAAAAACGGCACCAATTACAGTATTTTTGATATCTGCATCTGGTGTTACAATAATGGCATTATTTCCACCTAATTCTAATAAAGATTTACCTAAGCGTTTAGCTACAGCTTGAGCAACAATTTTACCCATTCTAATTGAGCCAGTTGCTGAAACTAAAGGAATTCGTTTATCGTTCGTCATTAATTCACCAACCTTATAATCACCAGTAATTAACGATGAAACACCAGCTGGCACATTGTTTTTCTCAAATACTCGAGCAGCGATTTTTTGACATGCTACCGATGTAAGTGGTGTTTTTTCTGAACCTTTCCAAACACAAGCATCTCCACAAACCCAAGCTAAAGCTGTATTCCAAGACCAAACAGCTACTGGAAAATTAAAGGCTGAAATAATACCGACTACGCCTAAAGGATGCCACTGCTCATACATGCGGTGTCCTGGACGTTCCGAATGCATTGTTAAACCATGAAGCTGTCTTGATAAACCTACTGCAAAGTCACAGATATCAATCATTTCTTGAACTTCTCCTAAACCTTCTTGATAAGATTTACCCATTTCATAAGATACAAGTTTCCCTAGTGGTTCTTTTAAGCGTCTGAGTTCATCATTAAATTGGCGAACCACTTCACCACGTGCTGGAGCCGTCCATTTTCGCCATTCTAAAAAGCCTTTATGGGCTGTTTCAATTGTTTTTTGGTAGTCTGCTTCTGTAGTTGCTTGAACTTTTCCAATTAAAGCACCATCAACTGGCGAGTAAGATTCGATTGTTTCGCCATTAGCAAAAAAATCTGTTCCTACCGATGTCCCTTTATTTTCATGTTCTAAACCTAATTCTTGAAGTGCTTTATCAATTCCGAAGTTTTTAGCAATTTCACTCATATTATTTTCAAATTTTAATCGATTATTAAATAATTTAATGCGAAAGTAACAATTTTTAGGCGCTTTTAAATTGAAATCAACTGAAATCATTTAAAGCATCACATCAAAAAAAAACCACAAACTCTAAGCTTGTGGTTTGGTTAAACATCTATGTAGTGCAGCGGTGCACTTTTCTGAAATTTTAAGATTCTATAACTCTTGTAACACGTTGCGATATACGTGTAATAATTTCATAAGGAATACTTTGGTGAAACTTATCAAACTTTAAAGCAGAATGTTCTTTTCCGAAAATGGTTACGTGGTCGCCTTCTTTACAATCTATATCTGTAACATCAACCATCATTGTGTCCATACAAACATTACCTATAATTGGTGCTGTTTTACCGTTAATTAGCACCTCAGCTTTTAAATTACCAAATTGTCGTGCTATGCCATCTACATACCCTAAAGGTAAAGTAGCTACTTTTGTTTTGCGTGAAGCTTTAAATGAACGCTCGTAGCCGACACTATCACCAACCTGAATGCTTCTTAATTGAGTAATCACTGTTTTTAAGCTTGATATAGGCTTTAGCTGCTCATCTTCTTTTGAGTTGTTACCGTAACCATACAAGGCAATTCCAGCACGAACCATATCATACTCTGCTTCTGGATAATTAAAAATAGCACTTGAGTTACACAAATGCGCTATTAATTTTTGGTCGAATTTAGATTGAAAAAAACGCTTAGCAAATTCGAATTTTTCAATTTGTGATTGGGTAAATTTAACTTCATTCGCATTTCCTGAGGCTGCTAGGTGTGAAAACAAACCTACTAGTTTAATACATTTAGACTGGTTAATTTCATTATAAATTGGTTCGAGTTCATTTAAGTCAAAACCCAATCTGTTTAAACCCGTATTTATTTTAATATGTATTTGAAAGTCTTCAATAGCTTCTTTTCTTAAAGTTGCATTTAATTTTTTAAGATATCTAAAGTTATAGATGCTAGGTGTTAAATTGTAGGTAAGTAATTGTTTTAATTCTTCTACTTGCGGGTAAAATACTAAAATCGGTATGGTTATGCCCGATTGACGCAGCCGGACTCCTTCTTCAATATAAGCAACCGCTAAATAATCAACGCCTAAATCAACTAATTTTTGAGCTACAACAACAGAATCTGTACCATAAGCGAAAGCTTTTACAACACCCATTATTTTAGTCTCTGACTTAAGCTTTTCTTTTATAACAGCATAATTATAAGCTAAATCGTTTAGGTTAATAACAAGTCTGGTTTCTTTAATTGGCATTAGCGTGATGAATCTTTTGTGATTTCCTCAGAATTATTCACTTCAATAGTTTTTAGCTTTTCTTTATTCATGGCTTTATAAAAAGCGGCACGACTCAGTGGTTCATAAGCTTCGGTTTCACCAAGTAAAACAATATCATTTTGACTTGTTTTTCTGAAGCTGTATTGGGCTAAATTTCCTGTTCGTGTACATACTGCATGAACTTTGGTTACATATTCAGCAGTAGCCATTAAATTTGGCATAGGTCCAAAAGGATTGCCTTTAAAATCCATATCTAAGCCAGCTACAACAACACGAATACCTTTGTTAGCAAGGTCGTTACAAACGCTTACAATTTCATCGTCAAAGAATTGAGCTTCATCTATACCAACTACTTGGCAATCATCTGCTAGAAGTCTAATATTAGCAGCTGCAGGCACTGGCGTAGAGCGAATTTCATTGTCATCATGAGAGACAACGTTTTCATCATCATAACGCGTATCTATCTGTGGCTTGAAGATTTCAACTCTTTGTTTGGCAAATTGGGCTCGTTTTAAACGGCGAATTAGCTCTTCGGTTTTACCCGAAAACATACTGCCACAAATAACTTCTATCCAACCAAATTGCTCTTCTGGATTTACTGTATTTTCAAGAAACATTTTGTAATTTAGGCGTTTAAATTAAAGTTGAAATTAATCACTATTAATTGCTAAAATTAGTAAAAATTTAAGCGCCATAACAAGGCCAAACGCTAAAAGTTATGAAGAAAGTTTTAGAAGACGAGTTAATAAGTCTAGCACACAGAATTTTAAAGTTAAAAAGTCGGGCTGATATTCATCAATTAAAAAAAGAAGCTGGCATTTTATATGAAAAACTCTCTGTTTTGTCATTTGCTGAACAACATTTTGGCGGTATAAGACCAACGATAGGAAAAAAAGAGTTTACTGAAGCTTACTTTAAACAATATGAAGATTTTGATGATGATGGTGATCAAAAATATCCTGATGGCACCGAATATAATGAAGATGCCATCTCTGAACCTAATACAGAAAAGATAAAAGATATTGTCTCTCAAATGCCTCCAGAAGCCGAGCAGGTAGATTACTTAATGGCGCAATTTCAAAAACTTACGAGTGAAGATTTAGGGCAAACTACACCTAAACAATCAAGCGACTCAACTGAAACTAACATTGATCCTGAGGTAAACCAAACTGAAGCCAACAAAAATCATAATAACACAAAACCTGACCCAGAAAATAAGAGCGATACAACGTCTAAAGAAAACTTAAGCCAACAACCAACTGAAGATATTAAAGATTCATCAAACAAAGCCTCGTCGTTAGAAGAAGATTTCGGCGTTCACTTTGATGATTTGCCTGACTTTGAACCCAAGCAAGCTGAAGATTTAAACCAAAAAAAACCAACTGAAACTACCGATTCAAGTCAACAGAAAAACACTAAAAACTCAACCGATAATTCTACAAACGAAGTAACTTCGGAAACTTCAACTAAGAACGATTTACCAACCGAGCAAGACAAAAAAGAACGTAATGTTGAAGAAAAACCGTCAACACCTAAGCGTACCTTAGATTTATTTCAACAAGAAAAAAAATCACTAAACGATCAACTCAAAAAAGGTATAAAAATAGGCCTTAATGATCGTCTTGCACTTACCAAACAACTATTTGAGGGAAAAGTTGAAGACTATAATCGTGTACTTTCTCAGTTAGATTCTTTTAATCAATTTGATGAAGCTAAATCATTTATAGAACTTACAATAAAACCAGAATATCCTAGCTTTGAACAAAAGCCAGAAGTTTACGAACGCTTTTTAACTATTATAGAACGTAAATTTGATGCCTAAGTTATTTATTGTTCCAACACCGATTGGCAACCTGAAAGACATGACGTTTCGTGCTGTTGAAGTTTTAAAGTCTGTCGATTTTATTTTAGCTGAAGATACGCGCGTTACTGGTAAATTGTTAAAACATTATGCTATTGAAACGCCAATGTTAAGTTATCACCAACATAATGAGCATCAAAAAACAGAGCAAATCATCATGCGAATTAAGCAAGGTGAACAATTTGCATTGGTTACAGATGCTGGTACACCTGCAATTTCAGACCCTGGATTTTTAATGAGTCGCGCTTGTGTTGAGCATAAAATTTCTGTTGATTGCCTGCCAGGTGCTACAGCTTTTGTTCCTGCATTAGTTAATAGCGGTTTACCTAATGATAAATTTGTATTTGAAGGCTTTTTGCCAGCTAAAAAGGGACGACAAAAACGATTAAACATTCTTGCTGAAGAACAGCGGACAATTATTTTGTATGAATCTCCTTACAAAATTTTAAAAACTTTAGAACATCTAGCCAAATATTTAGGAGAAAATAGACAGGCCTCGATATCACGTGAGTTAACGAAGCTGTATGAGGAAACTTTAAATGGCAGTTTATTAGAATTAATTAAACATTTTAAAACTCAAACACCAAAAGGTGAATTTGTAATTATTGTTTCTGGTAAATCATAAAAAAACACCGCTTTCTAAAAGCAGTGTTTAATTATTTAAAACTATTTATCTTTTAATCTATTTCAGAAACACGAAGTGTATTTACCATACCTTTTGCTTCAATAGGCATTGAAGCCAAGTTAATTGTAAAGTCGCCTTTTTCAACATATTTTTTCTCTTTGGCAATTGTATTTACATCTTCAATGGTTTGATCAGTACTTTCAAATTTATCATAAAACTGAGCATTAACACCCCAAAGTAAACTTAGTTGAGTTAATATTCTCTTATTAGAGGTGAATGCTAGGATATGGGATTGTGGTCGCCATGCTGAGATTTGAAAAGCCGTATAACCACTATTGGTTAATGTGCAAATGGCACTTGCATTAATTTCATTTGCCATAACAGCAGCATGATAACATACCGATTTTGTAATGTAGCGTTTTGTTTTAATATGAGGAGCTTCATGAGGTACACGAATAAGCGGTGAATTCTCGACACTTTTAACAATTTGAGCCATTTTTTGAATTACCTGTACTGGATATTTACCAACAGAGGTTTCACCACTTAGCATTACGGCGTCTGCGCCATCCATGACTGAATTAGCAACATCGTTAACTTCGGCACGTGTTGGTGTTAGGCTAGTAATCATGGTTTCCATCATTTGCGTAGCGATAATAACCGGAATTCTAGCTTGTTTTGCTTTAAGTACGAGTTGCTTTTGTATAAGCGGTACTTCATGCGCTGGAACCTCTACACCAAGATCGCCACGTGCGACCATTAAGCCATCACAATAAGCAATAATTTTATCGATATTTTTAACGCCTTCTGGTTTCTCTATTTTTGAAATAATAGGAATTTTATGTTCGCTATGTTCTGCAATTAATTTTTGTAAAATTTTAAGGTCGCTAGCATAGCGTACAAATGAAAGCGCAATCCAATCAACTTCTAATTCGCAAGCAAAAATGGCGTCTTTAACATCTTTTTCGGTTAAGGCTGGCAATGAAATTTTTGTATTAGGTAAGTTAACACCTTTTCTAGAGCGTAAAGGTCCGCCTTGAACAACTTCGGTTAAAACTTCATCTTTTTTATTGGTTTTAACAACTTCAAAAATCAATTTACCATCATCAAGTAAAATTCGCTCACCAGGCTTAACATCTTGTGGGAAAGTTTCGTAATTCATATAAACACGATCTTTTGTCCCTTCAAATTCTTCACCTGTTGCGAAAGTAATGCGATCACCTTTTTCAACAACTACTTCATCTTTCATTTTACCGACACGAAGTTTAGGGCCTTGTAAGTCTCCTAATATACCGACATTAAAGCCATGTTCTTTATTAAGGTCTCTAATCATTTTTACACGTTCACGTACATCACTGTAGTCAGCATGAGAGAAATTAATTCTAAAAATATTTACGCCTTCTTCCATCATTGCCTTTAAAATATCTTTTTGGCTAGTTGCTGGACCTAAGGTTGAAACTATCTTTGTTTTTTTAGTTGTTTTCATTTTACTTAAAAATTAAATATTCAGGATTTTTAATACTTTCATTATTGATTAAATAAGCCTTTTTAATGTAATCTATAGAATTTATGGTGTTTAAAATATGCTGGCTGTCAAATATATCTAATTCATCTTCAACTTTAATGAAGTAATCGATATGTTTCATGCTACTAAAGAGGTAAAACGTTTGAGTTGCAGTTTGAGTCTCATCAAACAAAGAGCCAGAACTTTTCAGATTCGGAATATCATCGCTAAATTTATTAGCAATTAAATACATATCGCAATCCCAATTTTTATCGTAATAATTGAATAATGGAAAGTGCGCAAAACTATCTTTATAAGTCATATCTAAATCATAAGTTGCTCGTTTAAAGCTGATATTAAAATGCTTATTGATTAAATAGGCTAATTTATAGGCTTCTAAAGAGGTGTGAATACCGATTAACTTATAATCGTCTTCTAAGACGAGTGATTTTAACTTATACAATTGTTTTTAGCGTAAATATACTAAGATTGAAATAGTTTAAGAATGCTTAAATGTTTAAACTTTTACTTTCAATTTTATTTTGCAAAGCATAATATGCCCGTTTAGCTGCTTTTTCTTCAGCTCTTTTCTTTGAAGTTTCTCGGGCTTTAGAAACGAGTTCGTTATTAATATAGAAGCAAACTGAAAAGTGCTTTTCATGATCTTTACCATCATCGGCCTTGGTACAAAACTCAAACTCGAATTTATGTTTCTGGCACCACTTAATGATAAGACTTTTATAGCTGGTTACTTTTTTTTCAAGTTCTGAGAGGTTGACGTAAACAGAGATTAAATGCTTTTGGATAAACTTTTCTGTAAATTTAAATCCACGATCTAAATAAATTGCTCCAATTAAAGCTTCAAATAAGTTACCAGAGATATTTTTACCATGCTGGTGTTCTGGCATATTAGTTATTAATAAATCTACTAAACCGAGATCATTTCCTATCTGGTTTAAGTTTTTACGACTTACAATTTTAGATCGCATCACAGTTAAGTAACCTTCATTGCCTTCTGGAGAATTTTCAAACAAATAGGTTGAAATCACCGTACTTAAAACAGCATCACCAAGAAATTCAAGCCTTTCGTAATTTACAGGATGTCCAAATTCATTTTTCTCTTGCATTGAACGATGTGTAAAAGCTCTTAAGTAATAATTAGAGGCTTTAGGTTTAAAGCCTAATATTTTTTCTAGAGAAGCAAAAAAAATCCCGTTCGCTTCAGAACGGGATTTTGACAATAAGTTTTGTAAAAAATTCATAAAAATGAATTTATTATTCTAATGTTTTAAAAGCTACACAAGCATTATGACCACCAAAACCAAAAGTATTACTTAAAGCAACTTTAAGGTCTCGCTTTTGAGGTTTATTAAGTGTCAGGTTTAGCTCTGGGTCAATATTTTCATCAGCTTGCGAGTGGTTTATTGTAGGAGGAACAATTCCATTTTGCATAGCTAAAATCGAAGAAATTGCTTCGATAGCGCCAGCTGCTCCCAACAAGTGACCTGTCATTGACTTTGTAGAATTTATATTGATATTCTTTGCGTGTTCACCAAAAACTTCTTTAATGGCTTTTAACTCAGCTACATCTCCTAATGGTGTAGAAGTACCATGTGTATTAATGGCATCAACGTCTTCAGGATTTAAGCCTGCATTTTTAAGACAGTTTTTCATTACAGCAATAACGCCTTGACCTTCAGGATGTGGTGCTGTCATGTGGTAAGCATCTGAAGATAAACCTCCACCAACAACTTCAGCGTAAATTTTTGCTCCTCTAGCCTTAGCATGTTCATATTCTTCTAAAATTAAAGCACCTGAACCTTCTCCTAGCACAAAACCATCTCTATTAGCATCAAATGGTCTTGAGGCTGTTTCTGGGCTTTCATTTCGAGTTGATAATGCATGCATAGAATTGAAGCCACCCATTCCGGCTTCAGTTACAGCAGCTTCGCTTCCGCCTGAAACAATGACATCGCTATATCCTAGTCTGATGTAATTCAACGCGTCGATTAATGCATTAGCTGATGAAGCACAAGCTGAAACTGTGGTATAATTTGGCCCCATAAACCCATGTTTAATTGAAATATTGCCAGGAGCAATATCAGCAATCATTTTAGGGATAAAAAATGGATTGAAACGCGGTTTACCATCGCCTTTAGCATAGCTCATCACTTCATTTTGAAATGTTTCTAAACCGCCTATTCCAGCGCCCCAAATTACACCAACTCTGTACTTATCAACATTATTTAAATCTATTCCAGAATCGGCAATAGCTTCATCAGAAGAAACCATCGCGTATTGGGCAAATTTATCTAGACGCCTAAGTTCTTTTCTGTCAAAGTAATCTTTGGTATCAAAGTTTTTAATTTCACAAGCGAACTTTGTTTTGAAATGCTCTGTATCAAAATAAGTTATAGGCGCAGCACCGCTTCTCCCATTGATAAGTCCATCCCAGTATTCTGAAATATTATTACCAATAGGTGTGAGTGCACCAAGACCCGTAACAACAACTCGCTTTAATTCCATTAAATTAAATTATTTTGCTTCTTCAATATAAGCTACGGCTTGACCTACTGTTGAAATGTTTTCTGCTTGGTCGTCTGGTATTTGAATATCAAATTCTTTTTCAAACTCCATAATTAATTCAACGGTGTCTAAAGAATCCGCACCTAAGTCGTTTGTAAAGCTAGCTTCTGTAACAACTTCGTTTTCGTCAACTCCTAGCTTGTCAACGATAATTGCTTTTACTCTTGATGCAATGTCTGACATGATTTTTATGTTTTATGTTATCAGTCAGCAAAAATAAAAAACTTTATTTTAAAACAAGTTTTAATTAAAAAAATGTGAATAAAATTACAAGGATTAATCTTAAAAGCAGATATTTGTTGCTATTAGACGACTTTCAGTAACACGTATTTGAAGATGAAACAATCAAAAAAAATCAAGAAAATTGTCATTTTTGCCTCTGGAAACGGCACTAATGCCATCAACATTTATCATTATTTCAATAAAGTTGAAGAAATTAGCGTTAGTCATATTTTTTCGAATAATAAGCAGGCTAAAGTTTTAAAAAAGGCCAATGATTTAGGTATTACTGCCATTCATTTTGATAAAGAAGCCTTCTATGCGACAACTGAATTACTTGACTACATCGAAGCACTTCAACCGGATTTGATTGTTCTTGCAGGGTTTTTATGGAAAATACCTGAAAATTTCATTAAAGCTTTTCCAAAAAAAATAATCAATATACATCCTGCTTTGTTACCTCATTATGGCGGTAAAGGTATGTATGGAGAAAAAGTTCATAAAGCAGTTATAAAAGATGGCGCAACAAAAAGTGGGATTACAATACATTATGTAAATGAAGTTTATGATGAAGGTGAAATTATTGCACAATATCAATTAGATGTTACAAGCGATGACAGTCATAAAACCCTTGCTGAAAAAATACATAGCTTAGAATACAAGCATTTTCCTAAAGAAATTCACAAGCTTTTAAGTTAATGGCAAATAAAAAGTTTTATGTGGTTTGGGATGGCTGGGAACCAGGAATTTACGATAGCTGGAGCACTTGTAAACGAATGATTAATAATTACCCAAACGCCAAGTATAAGTCCTTTAAAACTAAAACTGAAGCAAATAAAGCTTACAACGAAGGTTTTTTTAATTATAAAAAATCTAAACAAAATTTATCTTCAAAAGCACTTTCTGAAATCAATTTTAATAGCATTTCTGTTGATGCCGCTTCAAGTGGAAATCCTGGAAAAATGGAATATCGCGGTGTAATTACTAAAACTAAAGCTCAGTTATTTCATATTGGTCCATTTTCACAAGGTACTAACAACATTGGAGAATTTTTAGCCTTAGTACATGGTTTAGCATTTTTAAAGGCTAAAAAAAGTAATGCAGCAATTTATTCTGATTCTAAAATTGCTATCAGTTGGGTAAAACAAAAAAAATGTAAAACCAAATTGGTAAAAAACACAAAAAACCAAAAATTGTTTGACCTCATCACTCGTGCTGAAGATTGGCTTAAAAAAAACACTTACCATACTCAAATCTTAAAATGGAATACAAAAGAATGGGGCGAAATTCCAGCAGATTTCGGTCGTAAATAATGCTTTAAATAAGTTTTATACTTCTATTAGTTTATTGAATAGAGTCTATCACACTACCACACTTAAGCATTGCTGAGCCAAAGTAAGGATTACGAATTGCATCAGAATTACTCAACCAATCTGCGCCAGAATTATGATCTGCCATCGGGCAATTTTGAATGTATATTGTTTCAGGTAAATTTTTAGCCTTTTTAACGATCTTAATCATTATTTCAGAGATGAGCTGAAATTCATTTCTTAAGGCTTCAATATTTCTAAAATCTTGTTGAATTTTAAGATTTAAATTTTGCTTTTTTAAAATGGTAAAAAAACTTTTAAAGCTGTCTTGGGCTTGGTTAAAATCATCATTAACCAAAGTATTCTTCAACTCAAGATATTTCGAAAGTAATTGCTCTAGATTACTAATTGAACTTTCGGTTTCAGAAATTTCAATTTCTCGATGAGATTTTGAAGGATTCATCATACTTGGTTTATTAGAAAGTTGAGCTTCAGAATCTATACTAAAAGCACCTTGAACAACAACTTTATCGCCTGCTTTTAATCCTGAAAGAATTTCGATATTGCTTGATGAAGCCTTTCCTATTTCTACTTCTCTCATTTTAAAATAAATACCATTTTCATTTTCTAATTCTTGGTAAACCACCGAACGTTTTCCCGTCCAAAGTACAGCCGATTGCGGAATCATCAAAGTCTGTTTCTGGGTTGACTTTAATTTTGTGTTTTCTAGTTTAGCTTTAATAAAAACACCTGGCTTTAAGTATTGATTGGGATTTTGAATTACCACTCTTGCTTTTGCCGTTCTCGTTTTATCATCTAAAACTGGAGAAATAAAGCTTATAAATCCTGTAACCTGATTTTCGTTAGGTATTTTAATATTAAGTTTATCACCTTTTTTAATTCGATTTAAATCACTTTCATACACATCTACAATCGCCCAAAGTGTCGATAAATCAGCAATACGCATTAATTGTTGATCCGCTTTTAAATTATCGCCTTGCTGTACGTTTAAACTAGAAATCACTCCGCTTTTAGGCGATCTTAGCTTCAAGCGCCCATTTTCTAGAGATTGAATATCACTAACTGAGAGTTCGTAATTTTTAATTTTTTGAGTAATCGCCTTCAAAAGAACTTTATTTTGCTGTTTTTTGGCCAAATCGAGTTCTTCTTTCAAAACTTGAATTTCTGGTGCATACAACTCGGCAATTACTTGTCCTTTTTGCACTTTTTCTCCATCTTCATTTACGTAAAGTCGTTCAATTCTAGCCTTAAAATTAGCTGATATAGATTGTGTTTTATCCTGGTTAATTTCTAAGCGACCAGAGAAATTCATGCTCGGTTTTTGGTCTTCGTTACCGACAGACATGGTTTCGACTTGTGCCAATTTACGTGCGGTTTTACTCATCCTGATGGCATCTGGATCGACATCATCTTCCATTGAAGATGCCGGAATCAAATCCATTCCACAAATGGGGCAATCTCCAGGTTCATCTTTACGAATTTGCGGATGCATGGAGCAGGTCCAAACGGTCTCATCTGCCTGCTCCTGAGAATGATCGTGTGCTTCTTTATTGTCTTCTGAAGAAAACAAAATAGCACCAAGAAAGACACCTAGGACTAGAATAAGCCCTGCAATACTAAAGGTTTTTAATTTATTGTTCATTTTAAGTTGTTTAAAAATTGAATATATATTTGACTAAAATTCCACCTGCTAACCAGAAGTAACTTACAAAAGCAAGGTATTTTAAAACCTTCTCCAAAAGTGGACTTTTAGGGGCCATTTCCTTCATATAGGAAATGTCTTTTTGTTTTGAAAAGAAACCCAGATAGACTAAAATCCCCGAGATGATTAAAAATCCGATGTTCATGAAAAAGGTGTAATTAAATTGAAAATGTTCTTTTTCTGAAATATTATTTGATGTAAAATCTGGAATTAAATCAAACACTTCAAAGCTGTAATGCAAGACCAATGATGTGATGATTAATGCCGTAAACAAAATAGAAAGTATGAAAAGTGACATTTTCCAACCGTAATATTTAGCATTGATTCTCAATACTGGAAACACCACCAAATCGCTAAATATGAATGCCATAACCCCTGCAAAGCTAACGCCTTTTCCAAAAAGCAAAGCCGCCAAAGGTATATTTCCCATCGAACCAATAAAGGTGATAAAAGCGGCAAAAGGCCCAACAATAACATGTTCTAACAGCGTGAAAAAACCAAAACTGCTTTGTCCTTCTCCTGTGTTGATGAATAAAGTTTGGAAGAAAGCATCTGGCACAAAAGCAGAAATTATCCCGGCAATGGTAAAACCGATAGTGACATCTTTCCAGACCATTTTCCATTCCATGCCATATTGTTTCCCGACTTTTACCCAATTGGTTGTATTTCTTAATTTTTCTGAAATGGGGTTAGAATCGGCTTTTTCTTTCTCTGCTTCACCAAGGTTTTTTCTAGCTTTTGAAATGATAGATTTGGGATTGATTAACCCAACCAATAGCCAACTGATGAGAATGAGCAAAATCCCTCCGACGTATTCACCAACCACAAACTGCCAACCCAAAAAGATGGAAATCACGATTCCGAGTTCTATCACCAAGTTGGTTGAAGCCAACAAGAACGCCATAGACGACACAAAACTTGCTCCTTTTTGGAAAAGCGATTTGGTAGTCGCTAAAGCAGAAAAACTACACGAACTGCTGATAAAGCCAAAGAAAGTTCCAAAAAGCACAGATTTGGCATCGGATTCTCCCATGGTTTTTTGCATGTTCTTTTTGGTCACAAAAACTTGAATAAGACTACTTAAAGCATAACCTAAGATGAATGCCCAAAGTGCCATCCAGAAAAATCCTAAGGCCGTATTGGCCGCATTTCCCCAATTTTCTAAGAAGTTATCGATGTTCATTATTCTGAATTTGATGTGAGGTAACTTAAAGTTTCATTTGTTTTTTGAAGTTTCGCCAAAGTTTTAGCACATTGTTTTTCATAAAGCAAACGTTCTTCATGTAGACGTAGTACTTCTTCAATTTCCATGGAGGCGTTGGCTAATGCGGTTTCTGAGAGTTGCAAAATATCTTCCAAACGCAAGAGTTGCTGCTCATATAAATCCAAAAGACTATAGAGTTCATCGCGTTGGTATTGAGCGACTTGAATTTCAGTTTCCAAGCGGGTTTCTTCATTTTCAAATTGAAATTGAAGCGACTCTCCTTGAAGTGAAGTTGCCTTTTTTCTGGACTTATTTTTCTTACCAAAAATGGGTAAGCTTACCGAAATCATTGGCATAACAGCGTCTTGGCCAGCATTGGCAGTTGCCAAACTGCCGTCTTGAATAATAACATAATCTAAACCTATACCAAATTGAGGTAGAGCTTGCTTTTGGGCTAAAAGCCGCTTTGATTGATTAGATGCTTGTAAATTACGAATGGCTTTCAATCGCGGATGATTACTGGAAATAGAATCCGTTTCTACGATTTCTTTTTGCTCCAAAATTTGTTTTGGATTTGAAATGAGAATGGGTGTTTTCAACGGTCGATTCATCAATTGATTGAGTTGTGCAACCATTGCAGCGTCTTGGTCTTTCAGTACTTGAAGCACATTGGCTTGTTTGTCTATTTGAAGTTCAACTCTTAAAATATCCACCAAATTTGCTTTGTTGTTTTCGTAATTCGACTCCACAATAGATTTCAAATCTTCTAAAATTTGAAGTTGTTCGGCTTCCAATTCGGTGATGTGTCTTAACGCAGAAAGGTCGAAATACTTTTCAGCAACATCGAGATATAATTTCAATTTTTGATTCTGAAACTTTTCAAATTCAGCTTCAGCTCTATATGATGCGATATCGCCTTTGGCTTTATAGGTTCCGAACCAAGGCAGCATTTGTGTCAGTGAAAATCTGGCGATTTGTGGTCCCACCCGAGTTTCAATCGGACTGATAAAATAGCCGAAACTTAAGTTAGGATCCTGCCAAGACTTGGCTTGGGTGACGCCTTCCAATTGCGATTCAAAGGCTTTGAATTGCGCTTTCAATTCCAAATTGTTTTCTGCTGAAATGGTTTTGAGTTCATCTAAAGTTTGTGCCTTCAAGTTGAAACCAAAGCAAAGCAAAACTCCAACGAATACGAGTTGAGTTGAAATGCTTTTGGATTTTATATAAAATGTTTTAAACATAGTTTTATCGTTTTTTGAAATTTAGCTGAGATCAATTTCAGAAGTGTTTTTTAAGGCTCTGCTGTAAATGACGTAAAATAAAATAGGCAGTAAAAAGTAGGTTAAACTTGCCATCAGCATCCCACCAAAAGCTGGAATAGCCATCGGCACCATAATGTTTGAGCCTTTTCCTGTAGAAGACAACACTGGTAAAAGCGCAATAACCGTAGTTACGGAAGTCATCACCGCTGGACGAATTCGTTTCAATCCACCTTCCATCACCGCTTCACGCAGTTCTTTTTTGGTTTTGGTAGGATTCGCTTTGAAGGATTGCCTTAAATAGGTTGCCATCAACACCGCATCATCAGTAGCAATACCGAACAAAGCAATAAATCCCACCCAAACCGCGACACTCAAGTTGATGGTTTTTAGCTGAAAAATATCGCGAAGATTTTCTCCAAACCAACTAAAATTCAGAAACCAATCCTGACCGTAAAACCAAATCATGATAAATCCACCACTAAAGGCCAAAGCGATAGACGAAAACACCATCAGACTAATGCGCACCGACTTAAACTGAAAATACAAAATCAAGAAAATCACGACAAAAACCACAGGAATAATCATGGATAATCGCTTTTCGGAACGCACTTGATTTTCAAAACTTCCTGCAAAACGGTAGCTAACGCCGCTTGGCACTTTCAGGCTTCCATTCTCTATTTCAGTTAAAATTGCATCTTTGGCTGCTTCTACAGCAGTAACTTCTGCGACGCCTTTGGCACGATCAAATAATACGTAAGAATTCAAAAATGTTTCTTCACGTTTAATCATTTGTGGACCGCGTTGATATTCAATATCTACCAACTCACCTAAAGGTATTTGTATGCCCGAAGGTGTAGATATCAACATATTTTCGATAGCTTTAGGAGAGTTTCTTAATTCTCGTGGATAACGTACACGCACATTGAAGCGTTCTCGACCTTCTACAGTTTGAGTTAAAGCTTGGCCACCAATGGCAACAGAAATATAATCCTGAACATCGTTTACACTTAATCCGTATCGTGCTAATTTTTTTCGATTAAGGTTTAAGTGCAAATAAGGTTTTGCCACCACTCGATCAGCAAAAACAGCTTGAGATTTGATATCAGGAACTTCTTTTAAAATACCTTCTAATTCTTGTCCAAAACCTTCAATACTTTCTAAATCGGGTCCAGAAACTTTGATGCCCATCGGCGCACGCATCCCGGTTTGCAACATGACTTGGCGGGTTTCAATAGGCTGTAATTTAGGCGCAGAAGTTATGCCTGGAATTTTTGTAAAATTCGCTATTTCATTCCAAATATCATCAGGCGATTGAATGTGCTTTCGCCAATTTCTGAAATAATTTCCATCTTCATCTTGAACTAAATAGGCTTCAAAATCATTTTCAATTTGATATAAAATTTCAGACTGAATTTGTTCTAAATATGCTTCATTAGAATTATTTTTAAATACAAATTCATCATTATCGAACCACAATACATCTTTTGCGTCATGAGTTATTTCAACCTTATTGTTTTTGACTTTAATACCTTTAAACTTAAAGAATCCTTGAGCGTTAACCTTGAATGCTTGAAGTTTAGCATTTTCATTTAAAATATATTCGGGTTTGTAGGTAATTAAATTTTCAAACATCGAAATCGGTGCTGGATCGATAGCTGATTCTACTCGTCCTAATTTACCAACCACGGTTTCCACTTCTGGGATTTGCTTCACCAGCATATCCATTTGCTGAAGTTTCTCTTTGTTGAATTCGATCCCGGAATGCGTCATGCTAGTTGGCATTAAAATAAAACTACCTTCAGCTAAACTCGGCATAAATTCTTTTCCAATCCCTGGAAATGCATTGTCCATGCTTTTCCAAATCCCTGTTTTTTCAATTGAAAACCCAACAGCATTAGCCGCTTGTTTTGACCAATTAAAAACACTTGAAAAGCCCAACCAAACCATGAGTCCAATTAAAATAGACAGTATTGGAAGAATTAAAAAGCCTTTGAGATGGTTCAAGAAAAATGCTAAAATTTGAGCATAATAATTTTGTAGCAAAAGGTAGAATCCTAACAAAATACCCACTAAAATCGCTACAAAAATGATATTTGATAACATGGATTGTTGTGGGCCAAGTGGCAACCAAAAATTAGAAAGCAATACCAAAACCCCAACAATCAACACATAAAAATGTAGGTTCTTGTATTGAAATTTCGCAATGTAATTTTGATAAGACAGGAAGTAACTAATGGTGTATACCAAGATAAAAAAGCCCAACCAAAACGCATTAAAAATAGTCCAAAGTCCGATGAATAGAAGAAGCAAATTAAGGTAATAAGCAGTTTTTTGTTTGTTGATTTTAATCTTAAACACCGCGTACATTAGTGTAGGCAAAATAAAAACCGTGACCAAAAAGGCTGAAATAAGTGCAAAAGTTTTGGTGTATGCTAAAGGAATAAACAATTTCCCTTCTGCTGCTTCTAATGCAAAAACGGGCACAAAACTAATTACAGTTGTTAAAACCGCAGTTAATATGGCTGAACTCACTTCGGCTGAGCCTTCGTAAATGTTTTTAACTAAAGAATCCTGTGGTGAATCTTCAAGCTTTTTCAACACATTTTCAGTGAGTATAATTGCTAAATCGACCATAGTACCAATAGCAATGGCTATTCCTGACAAGGCCACAATATTGGCTTGAATATTAAAAAGCTTCATGGCGATAAACACCAGTAATACTGAAATAGGTAAAATAGCAGAAATCACTACCGAAGCACGTAAATTAAATACGATAATTATTACTACCAAAAGTGCAATAATTAATTGCAAGCTTATGGCTTCTTCTAACGTGCTTATGGTTTCATTTATCAATTCGGAACGGTCGTAAAACGGGACAATTTTCAGCTGACTTTCAGTACCATCTGCTAAAGTTTTGCTGGGTAAACCTGGAGAAATTTCATCTATTTTATCTTTAATATTATTAATAGCTTGCATAGGATTAAAACCATCGCGAGCTACCACCACACCACCAACCACATCAGCACCAGCTTTATCCAAAATACCACGTCGCTGCGCTGGACCCGTTTTAATATGAGCAACTTCTTTTAAATAAATCGGCACATTGTTGTTTTCATCCACAACAATGCTTTCAAAGTCTTCTAAACTTTCTAAATAACCGAGTCCACGAACAATATATTCTACCTGGTTAATCTCTAGGGTTTTTGCGCCTACATCCCGGTTGCTCTCTTTAACCGCTTTAGCGACTTGCATTAAAGAAATGCCATAAGACTTTAAAACCTCAGGATTAACATCGATTTGGTATTCTTTCACAAATCCGCCGATAGAAGCCACTTCAGAAATGCCTTTAGCACTGCTTAAGCCATATTTTACATAGAAGTCTTGAACGCTTCGAATTTCATCTAGACTCCAACCACCAGTTGGTTGATTGTTTACGCCTCTAGGTTCGAGTGTGTACCAAAATACTTGTCCAAGTGCTGTGGCATCTGGGCCAAGCGTGGGTTTGGTTTCTGCAGGAAGAAGTCCTTGTGGAATAGAACTCAACTTCTCGAGAATGCGTGAGCGCGACCAATAAAACTCTACATCATCATCAAAAATAATGTAGATACTGGAAAAGCCAAACATGGAGTTACTCCTTACCGACTCTACACCTGGTAAACCCAATAAATACGTAGTTAATGGATAAGTAATTTGGTCGTCAATATCTTGTGGCGAACGCCCAGACCACTCGGTAAAAACGATTTGCTGGTTAGCGCCAGTGTTGGGAATGGCATCTACAGGAATAGGATTATTGGGTAAAACCGAGTCTGCCCATTGAAAGGGCGAAACAATTAAACCACCTATAATTATAGCTGACAATAGAATGAACGACACCAGTCGCTGATTCAGAAAAAATTGAATGATTTTATTAAGCATAAAAATTTGAAATTAAAACACATACATAAAAATGATTCCTAAACTGAAGTTACTTCAGTAGAAATACTGTAACGTATTTTAATATCAAATCAAGAAAACTTGGTAAAGGACTTGAAAATCTCGTAGAAGTAAAGGTGGTGGATTTTCAGAATAATTTACTTTTTCTAAAGCTTTAAAAGATGTATTAAAGATAAATGTATAAACGAAAGCTTCAACAAAGTAAGGATTAGGCAACTCAAATTCATATGACTGTACCTTAAGTTGGTCTTGCCCTTCAATTAAATTTACTTCATCATCACAACATTCGTCTTTTTGGTCTTGATGTGTATGTTTAGATTGTAAGGATGTTTTGTGCATAGCACATTTTTTTGCCGGCTTCATAATGGCTTTGTCTACCAATATATTACCACAATAGTGAGACTTTACACTAAAAGACATCGTAGAACACATGACAAGAGCTGCCATAAAAAAACTCAATATTTGTAATAAGCTTTTTTTCATATCTAAAGCAAATTTACATAAAATTATTTATGCGCTACCTTCTTTTGATAATATAAAGCTGGTACTAAAAGAATTAAAAATAATGGTTGAATTAGAAACCGGCGTACATAAAACAATGTCATATAATCTTCAGGCTTGAGTTGATATAACAAAATTGAAAATACAGATATTAAAACCACTAAAGCAAGACAGTAAAACCAAATTATAAATTTTAAAGTTTTAGTTGAAGGAAATAATAAATATATAATTAAAATCGATAAGACTGAATTAACTAAATATCTAAGTATAGTAGTAGAAATTAAGTTGAACCAATTAAAATTTGGCGGTTCACTAAAGCTGTAAGTTGTTGTATAAAAGTCTAGTAAAACCTCTGGAAATAATGACCGTTCAAACAATCTAACTGCTATTAGCGCAACAATTAAACTAATTATATAAACTATTTTAAAGCTTTTAGGTATTGATTTCACTCTTTTTTAGGCTTAAAATTCTTAATCCAAATAAACCAAAGTAAAAAAACTACGCCATAAATTATAGCGGGAAATACAGTGCCATGCAAAAAATGTTCATATTGAGGATATTCATACAAAGCTATAGTTAACAGAGCAATACGAAAAATATTTAGCACATAAATAATAGCTACGCCTGCAAAAATATAAAGTAAGGTTTTTTTCCAAGAGGTTTTAAATGCCAAAATAAATGCCATAAATAAAATCATTACACTTATGGCATTACAACCTTCTACAATACGAACTAAATACTGGCCATTAACACCAAGCCGCATTGATGGATCATTAAGGCTTTTAATACTTTTTGTAGTATAACCAAAAGTTTCTATTAATTCTTGACTTTGAAGTGCTACAAAATGAGTAATGACTTCTGGATAATAAGTATCTGATGAGAAGTTAGTCAGGTAATAATTATACACAAACGTAAAGACAAGGTAACTTCCAAAGAAAATTCCTAAAAATTTTAAAACGGCTCTATTTTTCTTAATCAGTTCCATCTCTATTATATTTAACAAATTTATAGTTTTTAGATGAGCTAATTAATTAAGATTTCTAAATACTTTTGCCCAAAATTTAAGATTATGAGTTTATCCCTTTTAAAACCTGAAATTGAGACGATCCTGAGCAGTGAAGAAACTGTAGACTCAAAACTTGAGAACATATGCCATGTGTTAAAACAAAATGTAAAACACTACGATTGGGTAGGCTTTTACTTTAAAAACGGGGATAAACCTGAGCTGAAACTTAAAACATACGCTGGTAAACCTACAGACCACATTATTATTCCTTTTGGGAAAGGCATATGTGGCCAAGTTGCTGTAAGTAATGAAAATTTTTTAGTTGAAGATGTAAGTGCCCAAGACAATTACATTGCTTGTAGTATAGATGTAAAATCTGAAATTGTAATTCCTTTATTTGTTAATGGCGAAAACATTGGTCAAATAGATATCGATTCAAATACCGCAAATGCTTTCACTCAAGAAGATAAAAACTTTCTAGTTTGGCTTAACGCAGAAGTTGCAAAACTATATTAACCGATTTTTCGGTTTTCAAGCTTATTGTGGTTAAACTCTGGAACAAGCTGATACAATATTTTTAGCGCAGCTAAAGTTTGATTTTGGATAATTTGATTAGATAAATTTTCTAATAAAATAGTATTTTCTTTATCAAACTCAAAAGATGACTTAGCAATTAAAATTTTCTGATGATGAGTTGGTAAAGTATTTTCTTTATCAGCAAGCAACTCTTCGTAGAGCTTTTCACCAGGACGCAGACCTGTATAGGTAATATTAATATCTACATTAGGTGTAAAACCTGATAATCGTATCATTTGTTTGGCTAAATCTACTATTTTAACTGGTTTGCCCATATCAAACACAAAAATTTCGCCTCCTTTACCTAAAGCGCCAGCCTCAAGAACTAATTGACAAGCTTCATCGATTGTCATAAAATATCGAGTAATATCAGGGTGAGTTACAGTCACAGGTCCATTTTGCAAAATTTGCTTTTTAAAATGCGGGATCACAGAACCATTAGACCCTAAAACATTACCAAAACGTGTGGTTATAAATAAGGTTTTATTACTTTTTTGGCGTGAGACAAACTGTACAAAAATTTCGGCGCTTCGCTTTGTGGCACCCATTATATTTGTAGGATTTACTGCCTTATCTGTAGAAACAAACACAAACCTATTAACTTGATGCTTTGATGCTAAGTTAACTAAGTTTTGAGTACCCAAGTAATTTACGTGCATTGCTTCAATTGGATTATCTTCCATCATTGGAACATGCTTATAAGCTGCACCATGAAATACCACATCAGGCTTAAATTGTTCAAAAACTTCAGCTAAACGCTCATAATTTCTAACATCAGCAATAATAGCTTTAAACTGGGTCTCAGGGTGCTCTTTTCTAATATAAATACACATATCGTGTAATGGCGTTTCAGCTTGGTCGAGAAGTAATATTTCTTTCGGACCAAATGGAATTAACTGCCGTACAATATCACTTCCTATTGAGCCAGCTGCACCTGTTACTAAAATAGTTTTCCCTAGATAAATTGACTTCAACTTTTCCTTATTTAATTTTATTGGGTTCCGTTGAAGCAAATCTTCTAAATTAATCTCCTTGATTTGAGATAAGACATTAGTTGTATCATTCCAATCTTGGATTTCAGGAAGTTTATATACTTTAATATTATTTTCAAGAAGTACATCTATTTTTTTTTGAAGCGATTGATCTAACTGATCTAATTTACTACTATTTATGATAACGCATTGCTCATTTTGGCTACCTAACAAATCATCTACCTGTACAATTGGGAGGTTAAAAATTCTATTGCGTTTTATTTTTGAATTTACGTTTACAAAACCAGAAAGTTTAAATTTGGTTTGGGTATCAGAAATAATCCCTTCGGCAATAGCAACATCAGCTAGGCTCGTACCTAAAATATAAGCGTTGGTCGTGGTTTGAGTGGCATGAATTAATTGATAAGCTCTCTTAACTACAATTCTGAATAAAAATAATATTGAAAACAATATGAAGCCATACATAATTAAACCAGCATCAACAATTATTTTTATTTCATAAGCCATGTAATAAATATTATTGATTATCAACAAGATAGCTACTGAAAAGATAGTGGTTTGAATTAACTTAATGGCATCTCGAAAACCTGTATATCTTACAATCCCTGAATAACTTCTGAACATTAAAAAAGCTATAATTTGTACTGCTAGAATTGTAAAAAGTTTCCAAGAAAACTCAAAATAAATTAGCCGTGGCGACTGAATCGAGGATATTAAAAAAAAAGTGGTTTGAGCTGAAATAAAAGCGATTAGAAAATCGATAGAAAAAATTAGATATCGAGGAACGTAATTTCTAGAAAGCTTTTTAAGGATACTTATAGTTAGTAACTTTAATTTCAGCACGTTTACTTAGATTGGTTAGGGTTACAAATTTAAAAAATTATTCTAATTAATTCAACTTCATTGCTTCAAACCATTTAATGTAAAGCTTATAAAATCAATATTTAATTTATATTTGTAACATGAAAAAATTTGGATTCCTGCTTTTAATCGTAATGATTGTTACTTCATGCGCTACCCGAAAAGAAGTTGTTTATTATCAAAACAGTAGTGATGTTAATTTATCGGCAATAGAAAAAGTCTATACACATCCCGTCATACAGACCAATCACATTTTACATATTAGCATATCTTCTGCTAACCCTGAAAGTATAGCTGCGTTCTCTAGAGAAGCTGGAGCCCAACAAATGCAGGCGAGACAGATACAAATGCTTAAAGTTGAAGGCTATCTCGTTAACGAAAATGGTGAAATTAATTTCCCTGAATTAGGCAAAATAAAAGTTAGAGGACTCACAACCCAAAAAGCACAAGACTTAATAGAATCACAATTGAAGGCTTACGTTAAAGATGCAACCGTAAATATCAGAATTATCAACAATTCATTTACTGTACAAGGTGAAGTGAGACAACCCGGAACTTATGAAATTATTGATGAACGCGTTACCCTACCACAGGCGCTTGGTTTAGCTGGTGGCTTAACGATTCGAGGACAACGAGACAACATAAAAATATTTAGACAACTTGAAGATAAACGCGTAGTTAAAACTATAGACTTAACTTCAGTAGATTGGATGAATACCGATTATTATTACATTAACCCTAACGACATTATTTATATAGAACCTAACGACCCTCAAATAAAATCGGCTGGTTTCATAACAAATGTAGGTACTTTGCTTTCTGTATTTTCTATTCTACTTTCAACAGCTGTACTTTTATTTAGATAAACTAATTTTATGAATAACAACTCTTCAACGCAATACCATCAAAACGAGCCAGAAAAAGAAGAAGACATTAAAGCTATTATTCTTCAATACCTCCGCTACTGGCCATGGTTTGTAATTTGCGTTATAATAAGCTTAGGCATATCTTTCATTTTTTTAAAGTACGCAACCAACATTTACACAACAAATTCTAAAATTAAGGTTTTGAAAGAGCAAGAAGGTCTTGATTTGTCTGGCTTACAAGGCAGTTCACCTTTAATTGATATGAGTAAAGTTAATCTCGAAAATGAAATTCAAATTTTGAAATCTAGACGGCTTTCCAAAAAAATTATTCAAACTTTAAACTTAGAAACACAATACTATAAATTAGGCACATTAAAAGCTTCTGAGGTTTGGGGACATCAAATACCGTTTACAGTAAACTGGAGCATAGATGATAGTGCACAATATAGGTCAACACCACTTTTAAATTTAAAGTTTACCTCTCAAAGCAACTTTAAAGTCACAGAAGAAGAGTCTGGCTTTTCTGCAAGTCTAGATGCTGGAGACACACTTCAATTTGAAAACACTAAAGCCATCATTGATATAAACCCTTATTACAAAGGTGATTATACAGAATTAACAGGTTCAATTTACAGCTTTAAAAAACACAACTTAGAGAATCTTACCACTTCATTGTCTAATAAAATTAAAGCTGAAGCAGTTGAAGCAAGAGCTGATATTATTAATATCTCATTAAACGGTGAGAACCAAACAAAAAATGAAGCCATTCTTGACGAATTAATGCGCCAATTTAACCAAGACGGTATAGATGATAACCGAGTGGTCGCTAAACGAACAGGCGAATTTATTAAAGAACGGCTGAAATATTTAGTCGAAGAATTAGATACGGTTGAAACTGCTATTGTTAACTTTAAATCGGATAATGAGTTAGTTGATATTGAAGCCAGCACAGAAGCTTTATTTGGTAAGTACAGTGAAACTGAAATGCGCGTTTTTGAAGTCGAAACTCAATTAGAAATTACTAAAAACTTTAGAAATATTCTTGTAAAAAACACTGAAATTGACTTACTGCCTGCAAATTTAGGTATTGAAAATGCTAATGTAAATGCGCTCACTGGTGCCTACAATCAACTTGTTAATGAGCGTAATAATATATTAGTAACAGCAACGCCTCAAAACCCAACTATTATTGCCATTAATGACCGTTTAGAAGCTATTAAACGTAATATTATAAATTCAGTTGACAATTACATCAACAACTTAGAAACCAGCTTACAAAATACAGCAAGACGAGAATCAAGCTTTAATTCAAGGTTAGAAAAACTACCTGGGCAGAGCAAAGAAATCAGAAGTATAGAACGTGAACGCTTAATTAAAGAAAAACTATTTTTGTTTTTACTTCAAAAACGTGAAGAAGCCGCCTTAACATACGCTATTACTGCGCCAGTAATTAAAACAGTTGATTATGCCTACACAAACCCGATGCCTGTTAGTCCAAAACGTAAAATTATTATGTTGGGTGGATTAATTGTCGGTTTAATTATTCCTTTTGGTGTGCTTTATTTAAAATTTTTATTTAATACAAAGCTTAATTCTGTAGATGTTCTAAAATCTAATTTAAAAGAAATTCCGATACTAGGAGAAATACCAGAAAATGAGGCCAAAACGTTTAAACTTATAACACCAAACGACAGAAGTGCTTTGGCAGAATCTTTTAGAATTTTAAGAACAAATATTAATTTTATTAAGGTATCAGGCCAAACTCAAGAAAATAAGCAACAAGTCATTTACGTGACATCTTCAACTAAAGGTGAAGGAAAAACTTATGTTGCCTTGAACCTTGCAACAGTGATGTCTTCAAAATCTAAAAAAGTATTACTCGTCGGTTGTGATTTAAGAAATCCTCAAATTCATAGTTATATTGGCTTAAATAAAAACACAAAAGGTTTAAGTAACTATTTGTACAACCCAAATATTAATTTTGAAGATATTAGAATTTCTAATATAAACGGTTCACATTTAGATCTTATTTTATCAGGAGATATTCCTCCAAATCCTTCTGAAATCCTAACAAGTGATCGCTTCGAAACTTTCATAGAAGAAGCTAGGTCAAAATATGATTATGTTATTATTGATACTGCACCAACTATATTAGTAACTGACACTATCATGATTTCTCAATATGCTGATGTAACTTTATACTTAACTCGTGCTGGTTACACAGACATCAGATTAATAGAGCATATTAAAGACCTTAACAAGCATCATAAACTCAAAAACATAGGTATTGTTATGAATGGCCTTGTAGAAAAAGGCGCCTATACCTATAATTATGGTTATGGTTACGGTTATAACGAACATGCTGAAAAAAGTTCTCCTAAATGGAAATTCTGGCAAAAATAAAATACGTCTTTTTAAGTATAGCTTTAAGCTTACTCTTTTTAAGTTGTGGCACAAAGAAGTCAGCACTAAGCAAGCAGGCAGATAATTATAAAATTGCTAATTATGCCAAGCGTTATTTAGGAACACCTTATCAATACGGTGGCACATCAAGAAATGGTTTAGATTGCTCTGGTTTAATACAACTGAGTTATTCACAATTTGGCTACAACATGCCTAGAACAACTAAGCAACTCAGTAAATCTGGAAAAAAAACCAAAAAACGCAAAGCTAAAGTTGGTGATTTAATTTTCTTTAGAACCTTGAAACGTTCGCGTAAAAAAAGTCATGTGGGCTTAATAACCTTAATTGAAGGTGATGAAATTGAGTTTATACATTCAAGCTCATCAAGAGGCGTAATCATATCAAGCCTCAGTAACCCTTATTGGCGAAAAAACTTTGCTGAAATAAGGCGTTACATTAAATAAGTAACCAATCAAAAACCAAATTGAGGTTTTTAAATTATAAATTTATACTCTTCACCATTATTTTTGGTATTGGTGTTATTTTGGGATTCCACATCACGATTCCTTATGCTTTATTGGGTTTTATCCTGAGCCTATTAATAGGTATAACAACTCATTTTATAGTTAAAAAACATCGATTATTTCTTAGTTTAAATTATGTTTTTATAAATATTAGCGTCTTACTTTTAGGGTATTTTAATACTCAGGTTCACTTACCAAAACACCAAGAGCAGCACTATGTTAATTCTAAATTAACTTATAATACGCCAAGCGCATTTAAGCTAAAAATTACTGATAAGTTAAAACCAAACGCCTTTAATTACAAGTTCTATGCTCAGGTTCTTGAGGTCAACAACAAAAAACTTGAAGGTAAAGTTTTACTAAAAATTGATAGAGACTCTATTAGCAAAATTGAGCTTAATATTGGAGATTTGGTTCACGGTGCTGGAGAATTACAAAAATTTCATGCACCAGAAAACCCACAAAACTTTAACTATGCAACTTACATGGCTCATCAAAATGTGTATATGGCCATTTCAGCAGAGCCATCTCACCTAAGCATCAATAAAAATCAAAAATTTAATTTATTTAATTCACTTGATAAAATTAGAACTAATTTAAGGAATCAATTAAAGCAATACAGCTTTAAGGAAGAAAATATTAGCTTAATTGAAGCCTTTTTGTTAGGGCAACGCCAGAACATTTCTGATAAAACTTATGATGATTTTAAAAATGCTGGCGTCATACATATTCTAGCAGTTTCTGGTCTACATGTTGGTATTATTTTACTCATTTTAAACGCTTTAACGCATTTTTGTATCTACACGAAATTCGGTAGAAGATTGCGCCCTTTTTTAATACTTATTGGTTTGTGGGGATTTGCATTCTTAGCAGGGCTATCTCCTTCAGTTTTTCGCGCGACCGTTATGTTTAGCTTTTTAAGTCTTGGTATGTTACTACAAAAACGTACAAATTCACTGAACACTTTATTTATGTCGGCTTTGGTGTTAGTTCTAATAAATCCTTTTATTATTTTTCAGGTAGGCTTTCAACTAAGTTACTTAGCAGTATTTGGTATAGTAACACTTCAACCCCGATTGTATAAATTATATGAACCGAGATATTATATCGATCGATTATTTTGGGGAATTATTACGGTTACACTTGCTGCTCAGTTTAGTATCCTACCGCTAAGTTTATACTATTTTAATCAATTTTCTGGGGTGTTCTTACTAGCTAATATTCTTATTTTACCAACATTAAGTTTAATTTTAGGCTTCGGAATTTTAGTGCTTTTATTAGCAAAATTAGGTTGGTTGCCATCTATTTTAGTTGAAGCTTACGATTTCATTTTAACTAAATTACGCTTACTCATTCATTGGTTGGGTAGCTTTGAGCAATTTCAATTTGAGCATATCTTGTTTACTAAAACCTTGTTATGGTCAAGTTTAATTGTTGTTTTATGTGCTTGCTTGTGGTCGAGATATGCTAAAGTAAAATCTTATATAGCCCTAAATATTTCATTTGCAATACTTTGCTTGCTCATATTTTTCATCTATCGTGATCATCAGTCTCAAGACGAATTGATCCTACTTAAGGCTTATAATTCATTAGAAATTGCTCATATTAAAGGCGCTCAACTCAATTTACACACCAACCGGCTACACGATTCAACTCAACTCAAACAAAGTTATCGCATTCAATCTCTAGCTAATGTGTATGGCTTACAGTCGATTGAAGTTAAAGCTTTAGCCTATCAATACAATTATAAAAAGAAGTTTAAAATTCATTATATCGACTCTACTGGTGTTTATGAAAATACCCAACATCAATCACCAACAATAGTCGTTATAAGTGAATCGCCAAAACTTAACCTAGAACGCTTAATTACTGATTTAAAGCCAAAACTGCTAATTGCCAGTACAAATAATTATAAATCTTATGTTGAGCGTTGGCGTGAAACCTGTGAGGCTAATGAGGTTAGTTTTTACTCTATTTACGAAGAAGGCGCATTAAAGTTTTCTGAAATTAAAAAGTTGAAGTAAAGTTTTCTTGATAGGCTTTCCAAGCTTCTTGTGTTTTAATTTCGGCGTACTTATCGGTTGCAATCATTTTTAAATAGAGCTCAAGTTGTTGTGGTGTTTTGTAACCAACAACAGGTGAAATTACATCAGAGTTTTCATCAAAAAAGACCACTGTAGGATAAGCTGATACTTTTAACGCATTGGCAAATAAGTGCTGACCATTGCGCTGTTTTGGAGATCGCGATTCATCAAAATGAATATTTTTATAGGTATAGTCTTTATAGGTGATTTCTTCTGTCCCTTCTGCATTAAATTTTACCGCATAAAAATGCTTATTGATGTATTTGGCGACTTCTGGATGAGAAAAAGTGCGTTTATCCATCAACTTACAAGGTCCACACCAATTGGTATAAACATCTACAATAATTTTTTTAGGTTCATCTTTTTGAGCTTTAAGCGCTTCATTCATGCTCATCCAGTTGATAGATTGGGCATTAATGTTTGTTAGGCAAACAACTAATAAGCTAATAGAAAATAATAGTTTCATTGAATTAAAATTTAGAGCGCTACTTTATAAGTAACGCTCTATAGATAATATTATTTTATGCCGTGCATTTTGTTAACAAGTAACTTACTTATAGCAAGCATTACAACTCCTGCGCCAGCTGGGATAATCGTAAAAATTAAGAAGAAGGTTGACATTGAATAGTTTTCTGTGATAATGTCGATATAACTTCCTGTAACACCTGCTAACAAATTAGCTAGGAAGTTGGCAAAAAACCAAACACCAAACATAAGTCCAACTAACTTAGCCGGCGACAATTTACTAACGTAAGACAATCCAACTGGAGACACACAAAGCTCACCAAGTGTATGAAATAAGTAGGCAAAAATTAACCATATCATACTTACAGATGCAGTTTTAGCTCCTTGAGGTATACCAAACGAACCATAGGATAAAAAAGCAAAACCTAAGCCTAATAATACAAGGCCAATTGCAAACTTTACAGGACCAGAAGGATTAAGCTTACTTTCCCAAATCTTAGAAAATAATGGTGCAAAAATAATGATGAATAAAGAGTTAAGTACCGTAAACCAACTTGCAGGAACTTCTGCAACATCATTTGTAAACTCTCTATAAAGCATCCAAATTACAACTCCCCAAATAATCACAAAGCTTGTTGCTAAGAATATATTTGAAAGCGGATGAACACCGAAAGTTTGACGAAACAGCATCACTAAAACCCATGTGATTACAAGCATAGGAATTACGGTAATCACAGCGTTAATTATTTTAAATATATAAGCTGTTTTATCAGTTAAAAGTCTATCTGTATAATCACCAGCAAAAATTGTCATAGAACCACCAGCCTGTTCAAATGCCCACCAAAAGAATATTGAGAAAAATGCAAGTACACCTATAACAATTAGACGATCATTTTTCACTTTATTACTTACAGATTTATCAGCTTTTTGATCAATATGTTCTGTCTCTCCTTCGATAGCGGTGCTATCAATAAAATTATCATCTTTATCTGGCTTCAAACCAATGTTTCCAAATATAGATTGTGCATAAAAAAACTGCAACATTCCAAAAAACATAAAAACACCTGCTAGTCCAAAACCCCAATGCCAGCCAACTTTTTCTCCTAAATAACCACACATCAAGATCCCTAAAAAGGCGCCTGCATTAATTCCCATATAAAAAATAGTATAACCAGCATCTTTCTTTTTTCCTTCATCTTTGTATAATTTCCCAACGATTGATGAAATATTTGGCTTAAACAAGCCATTACCTATAATTAAAAACAATAAGCCTAAATAAAAGAAAGCACCTGTAAAGCCTTCTAAAGCCATAGAAGCATGACCTAAGGTCATAATTAATGCACCCCAAACTACCGCTTTTCTGTAGCCCAATAACTTGTCGGCTATATAACCACCTATTACCGGCGTAATATATACTAAACCTGTGTACCAACCGTATAATAACAAGGCATCATCTCTTTCCCAAGCCCAACCTTCGTCTAGTAATGATGCTGTTAAGAATAAAACCAAAAGTGCTCGCATTCCATAATATGAAAAGCGCTCCCACATTTCAGTGAAAAATAATACAAAAAGGCCTGAGGGCTGACCTAGAACTGTTTTTTGATTTAACTCAGAACCACCAAATTTAAATTCCATATAAGTGTTTTTACAATTTATTATTAATAAAATTCGTCATTAAAGTATATAAGTGTAAGCGCGTGTTACCGCCATAAATACCATGATTTTTATCGGGATAAATTCGCCAGTCGAATTGTTTATTCGCCTGTACTAAGGCTTCAATAAGTTGCATGGTATTTTGCACGTGAACATTATCATCAGCACTACCATGAATAAGTAAATAATTCCCTTTTGTAAATTCTTCAACATGTGTAATTGGTGAATTTTCATCATATCCTGAAGCATTTTCTTGAGGTGTGGTCATGTATCGTTCGGTATAAATCGTATCATAAAATCGCCAGCTGGTTACTGGTGCAACAGCAATAGCAGCTTTAAACACATCGTTAGCTCTAAATATAGCATTAGACGACATATAGCCTCCAAAACTCCAGCCCCAAATTCCTATACGGTCTTTGTTAATGTAAGACCTTGATCCGAGTAATTTTGCCGCTTCAATTTGATCTTCTAATTCGTATTTTCCTAACTGCTTTTGCGTCACTTTTTTAAAGTCTCGACCTTTAAAACCTGTTCCTCGACCATCTACACACGCAATGATATAACCTTGGTTAGCCAACATTTGATACCAGTAATCATTTGTACCAAAAAAGCTATTAGACACTGATTGTGAGCCTGGACCTGAATATTGATACATCAATAAAGGGTAAGATTTGTTAGGATCAAAATCTTTTGGTTTTATCATCCACATGTTAAGTTTATTACCCTTAACTTCAATTGTTGAAAGCTCTTTATCAGACAATTCATAATCTTCTAAAGTTTGAATTAAATCTGAGTTGTTTTTAATTTCACGTACTAATTTTCCATTTTTAGCTAAATGCAAAGTGTACACATTAGGTGTTTTTACCGAGTTGAAGGTATTGATGTAATAGGTATAATCAGCACTAAATGAAGCTGAATTGGTACCCGTTTTGGTGCTTAAATCTCGCTTTGAACGGCCATTAATTTTAATAGAATAAACCGCTCGGTTTACACTACCCGTTTCTGTACTTTGGTAAAAAATACGTTTAGATTTATTGTCATAACCATAGTAATTGGTGACTTCCCAATTACCTTTAGTAACTTGATTCAAGAGTGTACCTTCAGCTGAATAGTGGTAAATATGTCGCCAACCGTCTTTTTCACTCGTCCAAATAAAGCTATTATCCTCTAGGTAAGTCAGGTCATCAGTAATATCTACATAAGCAGGATCTGTTTCATTTAAAACTAAATTTGCTTGAGCAGTTTTGCCATTTACATGGTATAGTTTAAGTTCATTTTGATGCCTGTTTGTGGTTTGAACGCTAAAGGTGTTTTCATTTTGAGTTGTTCCTAAGCGTGGGATATATTCGTAATTCCCTAGCTTAACATCTAAAGTAGACTTTTGGTTTAAATCATAAATATGTAAGCTAACTTTGGCATTATCTTCACCAGCTTTTGGATATTTAAAAACATCTTGTGTTGGGTACAAATCTTGCCCATAACGACCATACATATCCATTGAAAATTCGGGCACATCAGATTCATCAAAACGCAAAAAAGCAATCTGCTCACCATTTTTACTCCACTGGTAAGCTTTTACGAATGCAAATTCTTCTTCGTAAACCCAATCGGTTAAACCATTAATCACGCTATTCTTCTCGCCATCTGTGGTGACTTGACTCACTTCATTGGTATTTAAGTCTTTTATAAAAATATTATTTCGCTTTACAAAAGCTACTTTAGCGTTATCTGGAGAAAAAGCTGGCTGCTGAATTTTTGCTTCATCAATTTGCATCAATTTTTTTGTTGATAAATCATACACATAGTAAACCGCTTTTTTAGAGCGTCTAAAAATTGACTCTACACTAACTCCTAAAATGGCTTTTTTCTCATCAGCCGAAAGTTGAAAAGTTTCAAAATATGGCAAAGCCATATCAGCACTATTAATCAGCGTTCCTGTTTGTTTTCCGGTTTTATAGCTGTAAATATCGACCGTCATTTCACGTGTTTCCCGGTCAAAATTTTGAACGATATAGGATTGGCCATCATTCAACGATTGTAAAGACTCTAAGTAATCTTGTCTAAACTCACCACCCCAAATTTTTTCAAGTGTAATTTCTTTAGTTTGAGCTTGTGTAAAAGAACTTATTAAAACGAAACAAATGAAACTAAATAGACTTCTTTTCATGTAAATTAATTTTGAGTCTTCAATTTTACTAAAAAAACATTAATTTTCGGTTAAGTTTTCATACAAAAAGCTGTTTTAGTTTGCAGTTTAAAAATATCTAAGGCTAAAATTATTTCCATGGGTTGAAGTCTAATAATTTCTCTTTGTTGCCCTCTCAATGTTAATGATCTAATTGTATCTTTACCATTTCATATTAAGTAACTTAAAATGGCAAACATAAGCGGATTTTCAAAGCTTTCTAAACAAGAAAAAGTCGACTGGATTTGTAAACATTATCTCAACAATCATCAGGAGGCAAAACATAAAATCACACAATATTGGAACAGCGATGCTAAACTTCAAAAGCTACATGACGAGTTTGCCGAAAATACTATCTCTAATTATTATTTACCTTTTGGAGTTGCTCCTAATTTTAAGATTAATCAAAAAATTTACGCGATTCCCATGGCTATTGAAGAAAGCTCTGTTGTGGCAGCAGCAAGCAAAGCTGCTAAATTTTGGGGCGACAAAGGTGGTTTTAAAGCGAGAGTTCTTGGTACAACTAAGGTAGGTCATGTTCACTTTATATGCCCGGCTAAGGCTCAACAAGTCGAAGATTTTTTTGAGCACATCAAGACTCAACTCTTTGCTGATGCTAAGCCTATAACTCATAATATGGAAAAGCGCGGAGGTGGCATTACAAAAATTACTTTAGTAAATAAAACTGCTGAACTCGCTCATTATTATCAACTGCACTGTCATTTTGAAACCAAAGACGCGATGGGTGCCAACTTTATTAACTCTTGCTTAGAGCAATTCGCTAAAACATTAGAAGCACAAGCAGAACATTATGAAGGTTTTACTTCAAAAAACCGACCTGAAGTGATAATGAGTATTTTATCTAATTATGTTCCTGAATGTCTCGTTAAAGCTGAAGTTTCTTGCCCTATAGAACAACTTGGTACAACAGAAGCCAAGGCCCATGAGTTTGCTAAACGCTTTAAACAAGCTATTGACATAGCAACAATTGAGCCGTATCGCGCGGTAACTCACAATAAAGGCATCATGAATGGTATTGATGCTGTGGTTTTAGCGACTGGAAACGACTTTAGAGCCGTTGAAGCTGGTATTCATGCGTATGCTGCAAAAGACGGTCAGTATCGCAGCTTAACTCAAGTTGAACTTACAGATACTCAATTTACATTTTCAATTGAAATTCCTTTAGCCATTGGCACTATTGGCGGCTTAACTAGCTTGCATCCATTGGTCAAGGTTGCACTGGCGATGTTAGGTGAACCTTCAGCCGAAGAATTAATGCAAATTATAGCTGTTGCTGGACTAGCACAAAACTTCGCTGCTGTCAATTCATTAGTGACAACTGGTATTCAAAAAGGTCACATGAAAATGCATTTAATGAATATCCTCAATCAGTTTGAAGCTACAGAAGCTGAGCGTCAAAAAGCCGTCGAATTTTTTAAAAATCACACCGCCACACACAGCGAAGTGGTTAAATATATTACACAACTAAGAGCTTAATGCATCAAAAAGCCTACAGTCACGGAAAATTACTCATTACTGGTGAGTATGCCATTTTAGACGGTGCTTGGGGTCTTGCTTTACCTACAAAACTTGGGCAATCTTTAAGCTTACATCCCATCGAAGGCAAGAGTTGGCAGTGGAATAGTTATTTACACAACAAGAAACTATGGCAACAAATTGAATTTGAAACCAAAGACATTTTAGAATTTGATATAGACTTAAATAAACTAGATTTTAAGGGCAGAATTTTACAATTGTTACATGCAATTTACCAGCTGAAATCGCCTTTGTTAAGTGCTAATCAGGCCTTTCAAGTTAAGACTCAACTTGAGTTTCCTAAAGATTGGGGATTAGGTTCATCTTCTACTTTAGTTGCTAATTTAGCCGAGTGCTTTCAGGTCAATGCTTACGAATTGTTAGAGCTTAGCTTTGGTGGTAGCGGTTATGATTTGGCTTGTGCTAAGGCTAAACAAGCTCTTATTTATGAACGCCAAGGCTTTACGCCTAAAATTAGCTACACAGCATTAAGCCCAAAGTTAACATCGCATGTTTATTTTGTCTATCGTAATCAAAAACAAAACAGCAGAGAAGCTATACAATACTATCGACAAACGCCAAAACCTAACTTAAATACTGCTATTAAGCAGCTCAATCTAATTACAAAAGACTTAACTTCAACCGATGATCTTAATCAAGCTGAAGATTTGTTATTAAAGCATGAAGCCATCATAGGCAAGCTGATTAATCAAATTCCGGTTCAGCAAAAATTATTTTCAGATTACAGCTCGGGAATTGTAAAAAGCCTTGGTGCTTGGGGTGGCGATTTTATGTTAGTAACAGCAAAGCAACCTCAAGATTTAGATTATTTTAGAGATAAAGGCTACTCAATTATCAAAACCTATTCTAGCTTTGTTTTGTAAATGTATTTTATAAATTCAATCTCAAACCCTTTATAGTTAAACGCTGTTTTTTAATCGGTCTTTTAAAGCTCAATTAAACGAATAATCAAACACATAGACGTACGAGTTACTGATAACTGCTAACCAAAAAACAGCTATAAGCTGTAAGCCTTAAGCAATAAGCAAAAAATACCTAGAGACTAGAACTAACAAAACGGCTCACTAATCACAACTCACCATTCACGATTCACGAATCACGAACCACAGAAAATTGCCAACCGCTAACTATAAACCGGTTCTCGATACACTTTTTCTTTCCACAAGGTTTCAAGAAAAACCACTCGAACTGACAGTAGATAACAGATAACCGACAACTGTCTATAGCCTATTGCTTAAAGCCTAGAGCTGATAAAACGATTCACTAATCACGATTCACTGACAACTGATAACAGCTATAAGCTGTAAGCAAAGAATGCATAGAGCCAACTAAGCAATTCACGAATATAGTAAAACTGCTTACCAATTACTGAGAAGAAATAAAAAAAGCCATCTTAAAAGACAGCTTTTTTTAGTGATCAGAGTTTTCTTAGTAAAATAAAGTCCTTTTATCTTCAATCTCCGTCCCTTCTTTTAGGGCTTTATAAACAGGATTAAGTTTTGGGTTGGTATAACTTCTTGAAGTTGGTTGTACTTTCTGGTCAAAAGTCTGAATACGGCGTTTAGTTTCTTGTGTGGCCATACCGACATAAGAAGGTAGTTCAGCTGCAGGTTGTGTACCGGTTAGTTTAATAAAATAAACTCCTTTTTCACCTTGAATTGGTTGACTTACTTCATTTTCTGAAAGTGCAAAAGCTGCTCCAACCACTTTCGGCTCACTACCACTACCTGGTAAAACAGGGCTGCTCATATTAACCGCAGATGCTTTTTGAACTGAAACTTCAAATTTGCTTGCAACAGCGTTTAAATCCTTAGTTTGAATTTGAGCTATAAGTTCTTCAGCTTGTTTTTGCTTTTTTAAGATTGGTGTTACAGTTGCTGAAGCTTCTTCAACACTTTGAACACCTTCATTAGTAGCGTTTACTAATTCTGCCACAACATATCCATTTGAAATGTCAAAACGTTTAACTGAACCCACTTTGGCTTCATCTGAAAAAGCCCATTTAACGATAGAACGCTGTTGACCTAAACCGGAAATGGTTTCGTCAAGCGCTTTCATATTATTAACGGGTTTTACCTTTAGGTTTTCTGCTTTAGCGGCTTCTTCTAAAGAGGTATCTTCAGCTGCTAACTCAAAGTTAGAGGCTTTTCTATATAGATTGTTTAAAGTTAACTCAGATGGGTTTACTGTTTTTACAATCGTTGCTAGTTTAACTGCTGGTTTAGGCTCGGTTTTATCTTCTACAAAAACCACGTGGTAGCCAAATTCAGTTTCAACAACGCCTTTATGATTTGGTTGCTGATCGAAAACATAATCATTAAAATCTTCTACTAATCGGCCGTAAGTTACCCAATTTAAATCTCCACCATTTCCTGCACTTTGACGATCTGCTGAAAATTTCTCAGCTAAATCTCCAAATTGCTCAATATCATTAGAAATTAATGTTTGTAAGCTATCGGCTAAAGCTTTGGCTTCATCTTGTGTTCTCGTCACTTGAGGATCAACTCCTGTACCTTCATAAGTGACTAAGATATGCTTTAATTTAATAGAATCTGGTAAGTTAGTTTGCTCTAACATTTTAATTAAACGAAACTGTTGGCCTGATTTAATAGGCTCTAAAACTTCACCTTCAGTTAAGGCTAATATCTCGTCTTTATTTTCTTTTAAGTTATAGTTGAAGGTATAAACATCAGCAAATGGAACATCTGAATTACGATTCACAAAACCCTCGACATCATCAGTGGTTTTAAAACCTTTTATAACTTGGTTGCTATCTGAAACCTGATCGTATTCTTCACGGTCAGTTAGTAATTCTTTTAAGTCGTCTTCAACTGCTGTAAAGTCTTCAGCTGAAGGCTCTTCTTTAAAATGTACTAATTTAATATCACGTTCAGCTTCTTGTTTAAACTGCGTTTTATTCTGATTGATATAAGCTTTAATGTCGGCTTTAGAAACTTCAACATCAGTAGCCTTAGTATAAGGAATTTTTACAAAGTCGATATTAAGTCTATCGTTTTGTTGTTTGTAAGCTTGTTTAGCTTCTAGTTTTGTAGCACCGATACCTGCTTTAATCATATCATAATATAATTCAGACTTAGCAATGGTTTCTATACTTTCTTCAAAGTCTAACCATTGTTGGTATTGTTGAGGTGAAGTTAATTTGATTTCAGCAACGTATTGTTTCATTTTAGCCTCATCAAAAAAACCAGCTTCATTTGAGAATTGTGGATTTCCAGCTAAACGTTCGGCCATCACATTTATAATTTGGTCTTGACCAACTTGTAAACCTAAGCTTTCGAACTCTTGGTCTAAAAGCATTTGGTACACTTTAGAGTCCCAAACCTGATTGACAGCTTGAATTGTTGAAACACGGCCTTGTGATTGTTGTACTCTATTTTCAACAATTTGAACAAATTCTTCTCTTGAGATTTCTTCGTCTCCAACGACTCCTATATTACTTAAGGATTTGTTTGAAGTGAAACCACCTTGCTTGATTAAATCTGCTAAAACAAATGAGAATAAAGCTAAAGCTATGATTACAATTAAAAAGACGGTACGTTGTCTAATCTTATTTAAAATCGCCATTGTTAGTTATTTATAATATAGTTGGCGAAAATAAAACAATTAACCAATAAATAAAACATTAAGGCTTTGAAAGTTTTTTTAATAGCGCTGATGTTTATCCGTGAGTCGTGAATGGTGTAGTTGGCTTTAAGCTTTAGGCAATAGGCCTTTTCTGCTTATTAGTGTAATGGTGTAGTGGTATAATGGTAGATGTCGGTTTTCAGTGAATGGTGAATGGTGAATAGTGAATGGTGAATAGTGAATGGTGATTCGTGGTTGTGAATGGTGAATAGTGAATGGTGAATGGTTGATTAGTTGACTATTTGACTGGGCTTGGAGTTAACTAATAGCTGTTATCAGTTGTCTGTTGTCAGTGATTCGTGATTTGTGAGTCGTGATTTGTGAATCGTGAATCGTGAGTCGTTTTTTGGCTTTAGGCTTTAGACTGTAGCTTTATCACTTTAAAGGTTCTCAGTACTGGGATTTCACTGATTGTTGGTGAAATCGAATTTAAATTAATCTTTTTAAACTTTATTTCTATTCATTTTGTCTTGACACAATCCCGAAATTTCGGGAGAACCAAATCCCGAAGCATCGGGATTAGACTAATTTAAGGAAATTTTTGCGGCGCTAGGCTCTGCAAAACCATTGCTGGTATTTTTGCTGCATGCTTATCACTGCGTGATGCACTTCCGCAAATACCACAATTATTTCTGGAAATTAGTCGAATTTGACTATTTGTGTAATGATGTAGTGGTATAATATTGAATCGTGAGTCGTTTTTTTGGCTTTAGACTGTAGGCTGTAGGTGCTTTTCGCTTATGGCTGTTTTGTGTAGTGTTGTAGTGACGTAATAGTATTCTAATAAAAAAAGCCTTCAACTTTTTGTTGAAGGCTTTTTACATATAATTAAGATTTTTTATTATTTGATTTCGAAAATTACTCGTCTTACAAGTTGTCTTGCATCTTTAGAAGACTTATTAACCGAGTTGTCAATTCCTCCACCTTGATATGATAAGCGCGATTTTTCTATTCCCGAAGCGACTAAGATGTCATAAACGCGTTTCGCACGATTTTCAGATAAAGTTTTATTGAATTCAGCATTTCCGATTTCATCAGCATAACCTGTTAGGCTTGCTGTTGCTGTATTGTTGGCTCTCAAGTAAAGTAAAATTTTGTTGATTGCATCGTATGAATAAGTTTCTGGCTTAGTGCTTCCAAACTCAAAATACACACTTATAGCACCATCATTAGCCATTGCTTTAACGCTCTCAAGACCAGCTTTTGCGATAGCTGACTCTGCTTCATTTTTAGACATGAATCGTTTTTCAAGCGACTTTTCTAACTCATCAGGCACACCGTTTTGATTTTTATCAACGGCTTGACCTTTTGTATTAACGGCTACACCATTAACCGTATTAGGTTCTAAGTCAAGATAATTTGGCACACCGTCACGGTCGTCATCTTGAAGCTCTGATTCTAATTTAGCTAAACGGTTTTCTACAGAGTTAACTTGTTCTTCGAACTGATCTGTTTTACTAATATTTACCCAATCAGCATGTTGATCATTACTACCTAAGTAAATCGATAAACCAGCTGTTGCATTAACAATCATCCCATCGAAATCACGTGAAACAGTTCTTGCTTGACCGTCAATAGTGTAGTCTTGTTTAAAGTTACCTATTGTTGTTAGATCGACATAAAAAGCGAACCGATCTGATAATTTGATTTGTGGCGTAATACCAAACATGAAATTTACTGTAGCTTCGTTATCGACAAGACTAGACTCTGGATAAGTGAAAAAACTTACACCTGCACCACCATGACCTAACACATTAAAACGTTGAGTAAAGCTTTGGAAGTTTAAAATTGAGCCAAAATTTAATACGGCTTGCGCATTGATTCTTGCATAATCTGTTGAAAAGTCAAACGGTGACTCATCATCGGCAGATATTTCGCCGAAACCACCATCAAGTTTAAGTCCGAACTTATCATTAAACATGTACCTTACACCTAAGTCAATCATGAAATCTGAAAACATTCCAGCTTCAATTGAAGGGTCAGAAAATGGATTTGAAGCCTTGCTCACGCCACCACCAAAATCAAGCGACCACTTATTGTAATTTACTTCAGAAGATTTCTGCTCAGAAGATTGGTCTGTTTGCGCAAATGACTGAAATACAGTAAAAATCATCACAGCCAATAATAGAGTTGTTTTTTTCATGGTTAAGTTTTTTGTTTCAATTAGCAAATATAGTTAATATTCAATTACTTAAAAGATTTTAGTTTCTTTTTTACGATTTGTTAATCCTATTGACTTGATTTAAGTGGAATTTTAAGGTTTTTTGTTATCAGTAACCATTGAATCGTGAGTCGTGAGTCGTGAATCGTGAGTCGTGAGTCGTGAGTCGTGAATCGTGAATCGTGAATGGTGAGTCGTGATGCGTGTAATAGTGTAATCGTATAATGGTGTAGTAGTAGTAGTAAAATCGGTTGTCGGTTGTCGGTTGTCGGTGAATCATGAGTCGTGATTCGTGAGTCGTGCTTTGTGAAATGCTTGTTAGTGTTCTTGGCTTCGAGCGAACATAAATATATCTTTTTTTAATTTGTGAACGTTGGGTGAAAAGGTTCATGACCTTTTAAAAAGAAAGCATATGAGCTTAGAAAAGATTTTGAATAAAAACCACTCCAGTAGACTGAAGTGGTTTCATTTGATCACATCAATTCAACCTGGGTTAAATTATTTCTATGATTTGAAGGGCATTAAACGCACCATTTAACAAAGGGTATTGTTCCCCATTAAATTCCTGAAAATAAGCTACCTTCATGAAATAATAGGTTTCTCCTGCTGCCGATGGTGTACTACTAAAATTAAGGTTAATAGTTGAGGCGGTGCTGTCTATCATTAAATTTTCGACATTACTTATTGCCACTTCACCTTGACCTGTTGCAAAATCAAAATTCATTATTGCCGCACTTAATTCGACATGGGTAGCACCCTGAGGAATACCCAAATTAAGTTGAGGTATAAAATCATTAATGATAATTTCATTGGTCGCTGTGTCAAGGTTATAATTAGATTTTAGCACTGCATCTAATGTTGCTTTTTTATTGAAGTCGAAAAACTTCAAAGCTTCTTTCCCTTCTGGACTTGCAATTCCTACACTTACTTTTCGTTGACCGCGACTTGAGGTTAAATCGTATTTTTTTACCTGATTAAGTCGACTAGTTAGCCTGTAAATTTTGGAACGATCGGGCACATCAGCTAATAAATTAGCAATTGCTCTTCTATACATTTTACCGCTTTTTGCGATATGCCCAAATTCTTGTCCATTTTCACGTGTTCTTATAAAAGCCGGATCGTTTTCTATTCGACTTTTTGATACTCCGCTTTTGGTCTTGACCAAGTATTCGCCATCTTGGTTCTTATAGAAGGTCATCCCATCCAGGGTTCCTTCAATTTTTAATAACGACTTTAGTTTTGCCATCTCTTTAAATTTTAAGCCTATTATTTCAAGGCATGTTAATAATTGAATTAGAATCTTAAGAGTCTTACCTTGCGCGCAAAAACTTCAACTTATTGTCGACTTTCAAATTTTAAAGTTTCTGTTTTTTTTAAATCCGGTACACTTTCTTAAGTATTACTATGGCAAATTTAAGGCGGCTATTTATTTGATTATGCGCAGTTTAGTGTATCCTCATAGATTTTGATAAAATTAGTGGTTTTAATAATTTTTGACGCTTAATGCGTTTTTTGACGCTTTTTGCACCTGAGTACGTTCCTTGAATTAATACTTGAGCTATACTTAAGCTATACTTAAGCTCTGGGTGAGGTATGGTAGAAAATGGTTGGCTGTTGTCGGTTGTCAGTTTTCTGTTATCGGTTGTCAGTGATTCGTGAGTCGTGATGCGTGATGCGTGATGCGTGATGCGTGTAATAGTATCCCGTGATTTGTGAATAGTGAATCGTGACTGGTGTGAAGAGGTGTTGTCTGTTTGCAGTTTTCTGTGAATCGTGATGCGTGTAATTGCGTGTAATAGTGTAATCGTATAATGGTGCAGTAGTAAAATCGGTTGTCGGTTGTCGGTTGTCCGTTGTCAGTTTTCTGTTATCGGTTGTCAGTGATTCGTGAGTCGTGAATGGTGAATCGTGAGTTGTTTTGTTGGCTTTAGGCTTTAAGCTCTAGGCTTTAGGCGCTATTTTCCTATTAGTGTAATGGTATAGTGGTTTAGTAGTAAAATCGGTTGTCGGTTGTCGGTTGTCTGTTTTCTGTTATCTGTTGTCAGTTCGAGTGGTTTTTCTTGAAGCCTTGTGGAAAGAAAAAGTGTATCGAGAACCTGTTTTCTGTTAGTGGTTGGCAGTTTACAGTGAATTGTGAATGGTGAGTCGTTATTCGTGCTTCATGAAATGCTTGTTAGTGTTCTTGGTTTCGAAAGTATTTAAACATCATTTTTTGAGTTGTGGTTGGTTCTTGTAAATTTCGGTTCTATTTTTCTGATTTAAAGGTACTTAACTTCACGTCTGTCTATACTGACATGGTTCATGTCTATTTTTCTGCATCAAAAAGAATATGTAAAAGTAGTTGTCACAACTTTTTATTTGAATCCTATTTAGTTTTGGAGCAATGATTAAATTAAACACTTATGCAAATTATTTTAAGTAAGGATCTTGCAAAGTTTAAAGGGGTTAAAATACGAAGTGCTCAAAAAGAGATGAACCTCATTAAAGACTTTTATGATAAAGCGCCACACCAACTTGTTACTAGTTTAGAGGTTGCTGAGTATTATGATGTGCCAGAAGATTTTTTAATACAAATTATAAACGCCTAATTTGCCTAAAAGCACAACCACATATCGCCTTCGTTTAATTTATCCGCTTGACTTGGCTGAGTTTAAGTCTTGCGGTATGAGTACTGCTTATACAGAGTTTAAAAAGATTAAGCAATGGCTTGGTAAAGATGCGCATCAGGTTGTGACTAACGAAGAGGCGGCTCTTTACTACGGGATTGAATTAACTGATTTTGAAAGTATTATTAATTGTGCCTAAGCTTCAACTGGGTATAATTCTTCTATTAGGTTTTTAGTTAAGTTATAATGATTTTTACGTTCTGGATTATCTACTTTTTGTAGGGTTCCGTTAACCTTTTGTCTACGGCTTGGTTTGTAGGTTGAATTGAACCAGTCTTCGAATGGTGCTGGGTCTACATTGATTTTATAATCGTTTACTTCTTGCCGCATTTGACGGTATAAAAATGTAAATTGTGCACCACTGCAAATGTGTTTGGCATAAACTTCAACTAACTTATAGGCTCTAAAGCTGTTAAATATATGGGTTGGGTAGATTAAATATTCTGGTGAGTTTTTGGTTAGATAGTCTTTTTCAACTGGGTTCATTAAGCGATTTGCATATTCAACTATGATTTTAAAGGCCATCGGCATTTCACCTTGGTCTAAATGAAATTCGCGTTTTCTTTTTTCGATTTCTTTTAGTAACCAATTTTTTAGCATACGCTTATACTCAGCTAATTCACGTGGATATTCAATAAAAATAATTGGTGCTTTGTATTCTTCGAAGTTGAATACTTTGGCCATTTCTTTTATTATACTTGTTTTGTTTGGTTGCTGAATGCTAATTTGTTCGCGATAATTCCAATTATCGACTTCATAAAATAATTTGTTAACCTTATCATTTAAAGTTACGATATTTATAAAGCCTTCAGAGATTTTCCCCACCACATAATCCTGTAGTGAAATAGAGTTGTGGTGCCGATAATATCTTTTTTCTAAATAGAAGTGAATGATTTGTATTTTTTTTGACCAAGACTTTAGGGCGTCTAAATAGTGTTGACATTTACTAGGGTATTTATCATAAAGCTGCTTGGCTTTTCTAATTTCGCTATGGTAAGCAATTAAAATCCTTGATTTATATAAGACTGAGGAATATAGATGTCGGTTGTGGTCTTTGTAAATATCAGGAAAGAATTCTGTTTTGAGTACAAACATGCTGAATAGTGCTTTTAGTTGTGCTTTGGTTTCGTGTGATTGATCTCGATCTGTAAAATAGAGCTCGCTTTCTTTACCAACTTTATACAAAAAGCTGCTTATGAAGAATCGCCAAAGTGTGGACTCTAATGGGTTTTTGGTTAATTGCTTTAAGCGTGGTTCTAGGTCTAAGGTTTGAACTTCAAATAAGTCGAACTCTACAAAGGCTTTTGTGTAATCTGATAATATGTATTTATGTAAGTTTTTCCCCATGAGAGATGGTTTAAAGTTTATGTTTATTGGGGAATTTAGCTAATTTACAAAATTTTTTGTTGGTAAGTGGGGAATTGTTGTCGGTTGTCGGTTGTCGGTTGTCGGTGAATGGTGAATCGTGAATCGTGACTGGTGTGAAGAGGTGTTGTCTGTTGTCTGTTGTCGGTTGTCGGTGAGTCGTGAATGGTGAATGGTGAGTCGTTTTGTTGGCTTTAGGCTTTAGGCGCTATTTTCTTATTAGTGTAATGGTATAGTGGTGTAGTAGTAAAATCGGTTGTCGGTTGTCAGTAATTAGTGATTTGTGAATCGTGCAGTTGGCTGTAGGCTCTAGACTGTAGGCGCTATTTGCTCATTTATGTAATAGTTGATGGTAAATTTAAGAGAAAAAGATGAGTTGTTATTTTTATAACCAAACATTTATTGATGGCAAAATTATATTGTTAAAAAAGATAGTTGTTAGTTGTCAGTTTTAAGTGATGATTAATTATAAATAAAGTCGGCACTAGTTTTAAGGTGATAAATTTCAAAATAATGGCTCAGTTTTTACTATCAAAACCTGATTTTTTTTATTTGAAGTTGATTTATTTAATGCACTTTGAAAGCGTAGACATGAATATTAAAATTGCTTTCACTAAACCAAATAAATTAAAAACTAAAACACGCAAAGTATGGATATTAAGTTATCTATTTTGAAAAAGAACAAAATAAATCTAAGAAAGTTAAGAATTAGACAGGTTATAGAATATTATATTTGTTTTTTACGATTCAAAGATGATTTAAACCATTGATATGACTGTTTAATCTACCAACATTATTGGATAATCAACACCTCTAATAAAGTCATATTCTTTTTTAAAATGGAAATCTATTCTATTGCGATTATAACTACTATTTGTGGCTAATTTTAATATTTCAAGTGGAAAGTTTATACCACCTAATGTAAAAGCATAAATAAAAGAAACTGGGCGTATATTAATTTCTGTAATTAAAGGATTATGGTTAAAGTCTTCTTTAAAGTCCACAGTAAACATACCATTAATCTCATTAACAGAGAGGTGTTCATGTACTTTTCTTATTGCTAGTTCTGCTTTATTTATCAAATTAGTATTATTTATTAAGCGACCCCGTGCGCACATACCTGTAATTTTTGTTGGACTTAAATTTGGCATTAGATACTCTATTCTTTCCCCTGAAGCTGTGAGTTGTAATTTAGATTTGTAAAAAAACAGTTTAGCTGCAAAGTTTCTACCAGGTAAATAATCAGACGCAATAAAATCTTCGTTTTGATGTATTCTTACCCAGTTATTAAAATCCTCATTTTCAGATATTTTCATTGCACCTAATGCTCCTGCTGTTTTATTAATCCGAACCCAAAATGGAAAATCTAGTTTTTTTAAGGATTCATTTAACAAATCATTTGGGTCAATTTTCACTGTAGTTGGTGACAAATTTAGTGGCTCAAGTAGGTTTGAAACTTTAAGTTTATCAAACATAAATTTTGCAACTTTTATGTCAGGCAAAATTGTTTTGCATGGCAATAAACCCATACTTTGCCTATTCGACCATTCTATTACCTCAGTTTCAGGAATAATAAAAGCAAAATTAATCTTTTCTAATTTAATTATTTTTGTAATAGATAACCAATAATCTTTATCCGAAGCCTTTGGAATAACATATGTCTTGTCGTAGGTTGAATCAAAATGACCAGGCGCAAACTTATTAGCATCAGTCCCTATAATTTTTAAATTTTCATTAGCTAATTTTAAGCTTTTGGCAACACCTAGTGGAGTTGGGCCTCCAATACCAGTAATAAGTATATTCATATCTAATTTTTTCCATTAAAAGGCTGCATTGGTCGAGTAACGCTTTGATTGACACCTTCTCTAACTAGTACTTTCTTTAAAGTTAATAAAAGGATTCTAACGTCAAAAAAAAAAGAAACATTTACAACATATTCAATATCCAATTCAAATTTTTTTGACCAGCTTATACTATTTCTACCATTTACTTGAGCCCATCCTGTAATCCCTGGTTTAACCTCGTGTCTTTTTAGTTGTTCTTGATTATAAAGTGGTATATACTTAAACAGTAATGGTCTTGGTCCTACTAAGCTCATATCGCCTTTTAACACATTGATCAGTTGTGGTAATTCATCTATGGATAACTTTCGTACCAACCCACCAAATTTTGTAATGCGCTCTACATCTGGCAATAAGTTGCCTTGAGCATCACGTTCATCAGTCATAGATTTAAACTTAATTATTGTAAACGATTTTTGATTCTTACCTGGTCTTTCTTGAAAAAAGAAAGGTTTACCATTATTTTGAATAAATAATATAATTGTAACAAAAATAAATACTGGCAAAAAAATAATAATAAGGCATATTGAAACTATTAAGTCTAAAACCCTTTTAAATAAAAACTTATACATACAAATGGTTTTTATTAATTAAATCTTTTGTATTCGTTAATGTAAACAGGTCTTTTCCCTGAATTTAGCGGAAGTATGTCATCAACAAATTTAATTAAAATATTAGCATTATCTCCAAGTATCTCCTTCAGAAGAATATTAATTTTATATATAACTTCACTTTTAATTTGATTTTCTTTCGATTTTAATTTTAATATATAATTATTGGTATTTGTTTGAATAAATTGGAATTGAGTATTTAATGAAGCATTAGACAAAGGCTTGTAAATAGCAGGGCCTAAAGCAAGCGAAGAAACAGGTTTCCCAGAAGTATTATATATTATATCCGCAGTCCTTCCTATTATTTGTTTTAAAGTTAGTAATTGACCATTTTTATATTCACCAGCAATTGCAATATCTCCAGTATCATATCTTAAAAAAGGAATTAAGTCATTGTTAAAATCACTTACTACTACTCTACCAATTTCTCCACTTTCAACAGGCTTATCATTTTTGCCCAGTACTTCAACATAAACTCCAAACCTATTAACAAAATAGTCTCCTCCAAAAACTTCTTGTTGTGCTATTAACCCAACCTCTTCATTGCTATAGCGATCAATAAAATTACAATCAAATATTTTTTGAATAAAGATTCTCTTATCCTGGTCAAGCATCTCTGATGTTGAAATAAGATGAATTACTGGAAGTTTTAACTTTTTGCTTTCTATATATTTTGCAATATCAAACATGACTGTTGGGTAACCCATTAAAATTGTTACCTTGTTCTTTATAATTAAACTAATAATAGCTCCAATATTTTTTTCAGATACATCATTTGGGATTATAATTGTTTCATTTCGTAAATACTTAATAAGTTTAGGCTTATTTTTAGCCCGAATGAGTGCAAAAGAATCTCCAGTTTTATAACCTGCCCTTTCATTAAAATATTTAAAAGTTGCTGTTCTGACACTATTTCGATATTTGGAATACGGTACTCTTAATGGCTCGCCAAATGAGCCACCTGTAAAAGCCCAACTTTTAATCTCACTTTTGTCAATCTTTTTTGATAAATTAATAATTGCTTTTTTTTTAATTACTGGTAAATCTTCAAATTTTTTATCTATGCCAAAACGATTGAGACAATTTTTTTTTTCTTCATCTCTATTATGTAAAGTTTTATTTACATACTCACACTCATTCTGTAATTTACTAATAACCCTATTGTTTAGATAATTATAGAAATGAAAAATCGATTTTGTTATTACTTTTCTCATATTTAATTGTTCCAAGAACGTAATTTCAATTTAGCTAAAAATCTAAGAATTCTGATTCTAGAGATGATTAGTGTGTTCTTAATAAAATTGGTAGTGTTTTTGTCGTAGGTGTTAAGAACAGGTACAAGATATTTTTTTCTTCTATGTTTTAAAAAGAATACTTTATATTCTTTATCTGAAAGACCTTGGTATGGTGAAAACTCCTTAAAAATGTAACCTTTATTATTTTCACTAAATTGTTCTTTATGATATAATTCTAATTGATGATTATCAGGGTTGTATCTAAAAAAATTAAGTACAACTTGATTAGTCTGAGGATTCCATTCTACAGCTAACTCTCTTTTGCTGAAATCTGGAAAGGAAATGTGCCCATTGATATATGTATACCAAGGAATAAAAAAATTACCCAAACCATAGACTATAGGTTTGCCTTTATAATATTCAGCTCCTTGTATGCAGTGAGAGTGACAGCCTAGAACTAAATCTACTCCCAAATCGATTAATCCCTTTGCTATTCTTCTATCAGCTGGAAATGGCAATTTTTCTAAATCAAAATTCCAATGGAAATATACAACAAGTTTAGCGTCTGGATTTTCTTTTTTGTGTTTGGAAATATTTTTGAATAAAATTTCTTTATCTATTGTAGCTACATGCACCCCTTGGCTGGGATTCTTTTGGTGCTGTAACATCACAGACCAACACTGATTGAACATAATAATTTTTTCTCTCTGAGAATAAAATATCGAAGGTTTATTTGCTTGTTCAATTGAATAACCAGCACCGCAATAACTTATTCCATTAATATTTAGTTTTTGAATAGTGTTCTCAAATAAGCTTGGTTGATCAAGAGTATGATTATTAGCAAGCGTAACGACCTTGCAATTCATTTTTTTTATTTGCTCAATAATGGATGAATGATTAAAAAGAATTGGAACAGATGAGTTTATACTTAAGTCATCGCTCACTAATCCTTCTAAATTAAAAATCAGATCTTTATCCTTTACAAAACCTTTGATTTGATCATAAAAAAAATCTGAATATTGTTTTTGTGGTGAAGCTACATCTCCAATAAAAATCATTAGTTAACTTTAATTTTCATATAATTTTTTTTGCTCATTCCAAATATCTTCCGGATTAAAATTTTTTACCCAATGAAGACCATTCTTTCCATGCTCTTCTCGAAGTGAGTTATTTTCATAATATGTAAGCATCGCATTTTTTAGTGGCTTAACCTCTTTAATTGGTACAACTGAACCATTAAAGTCTTTTTTAATAGCATCTTTACATCCTGTAGCATTTGTTCCAATAACAGGTTTACCCATAGCAGCAGCTTCAAGATAAGAATTTCCGAAACCTTCCCACCATGCAGGCATGACAAACACGTCAAATAAAGACAACCAAAGGGGAATGTTATCTTGCCAACCCAGCCACAAGATTGAATTATGAGCTACGATTTTTGACACTAGAGACTTATCGTAAAGTTGCGACGAGTCGCTTTTTCCAATTAAAATCAAAATAAAGTTAGGATGAATTAAACTTAGCTCATCGAAGGCTTTATATAGCTCATTAATACCTTTTCTATCAATTAGCCTGCCTACAAAACCAAAAACAAATTTATTAGATAGGTCGTATCGGTGTTTTAGACTCAGTATTTCTTCTCTAGAAACATTATTTTGTGAAAATTTATTAAGATTAATTCCGTTACTACTTCCTTTTTTAAAGACTATTACCTTTTTTGTCTCGAAAATATTATCCTTTAAAGCTCTGTCTTTAACAGATGGAGAGATACAAATAATATTATGACTTAGCTTACCAGGAATTTTTTCTGTGGTGACAAGAAGCTTTCTCATTAAGCCTAATTCATGTTCGTATCTTAAACCTCTACAAGTGTAAATACGCTTAGGGACTTTAGCTAGAAATGCGCCAATTGCGCCTAACAAACCCATTTTCGGAGTACCTACATTAATGACATCAGGCTTTAATTTTCTAAGTATTTTGAAGATACTAAATACAGTAGCTATATCTTTTAAGGGATTAATATATCGTTCAATCCTCACAGGTAATAAAGTACAACCTTCCTCCTTACAATAGGCTATTGACTTCTCATCCTTAGGACACA